>JAAYAH010000069.1 GCA_012719445.1 Actinomycetales bacterium
GACATCACCGTCAGCTCCGCCGGTCCCGGCGTGGACCCCGTGAGCATGCACATCGTCGTCACCCGGCTCGTCGACCGGCCCACCCTGACCGTGCCGGGTCAGCCCATCGAGACGGACTCGGCAGCGCAGATCACCGCCCAGTCCGGGGACCTCACCTTCGCGCTGACCCAGGGATCCGGCGACACGGTGACCATCCGGACGGTCCCGCCCGATGCGACGCGCACCTGGAAGGAGGGGACGAGCGCCCTGTCCACCGCCGCCGCGCTGACCACGACGGTGGCCGCCCTGCAGTCGCGCACCTTCACGGTCGAGCGGTCCGGGTCCTCCGGTCCGGTGACCCGGGCCTTCTACTTCCACTTCGACTCCCCCGGCTCCTCGGGGACCGCCAGCATGTCCTCCACCCCCGCGGTGAGCAAGCTCAGCCAGAACTGGGAGGCGGGCGGCAGCAACCCGGTGACCACCGCATACCGGGCCGACCTGGAGGCGCTCCCGAACGGGGCGACGATCACGATCCAGGGGGACGCGTCCTTCGAGGGCGACCCGAACAAGCTCGAGTACAACACCAAGCTCGCCTACCGGCGGGCGCAGGCGGCGCGCAGCGCGATCGCGAGCACCTACTCCGCCAAGGGTTTCCAGTTCGTCGTGCGGCCGGAGCTCTCCAACCCGCAGGCTCCGACGACCGCCGAGCAGAACGCGTGGTCGGCCGCGGTGGGCTGGCCGGGCAACGGTGCACCGAACGACCGGCAGCACTGGGCCGCTCACGTCACCTTCACCGCGGCCACGCCCGGTCGCAGCGCGTCGGTGACGGTGCATCGGCCTGCGCCGACCTCCACGCCGACGACGGTGACGGTCCCGCCCGCCGACCCGCCGGTGCCGGAGGTCTCTCCCCCGCCGGACTGGTTCCGCAGCGTGCGCGCCAAGGTGCGGGTGGTCGACAGCCAGCTCATCGCCGGCCAGCTCGACCTCGAGGTCGACTTCCAGACGATGGCCGAGGACAAGCTCGCCGGCAACATGGGCTCGGCCGCCGGTGCCGAGCTGCCGCGCGGGAGGACGCTCGAGGGTGGCACGCCGGTCGGACCGACCAACCCGGCCGACGGGATCACCCTGTTCCGCGCGCTGCTCCAGACCGACCCCTCCACCGGACGGGTCGACTTCCTGCTCTCGGCGGGCGCGGACCCGGCGGACAAGGACGGCCTGTTCGCCTTCGGCTGGCTGCCGCAGATCGACCCGATGCCGGCGAACAAGGACGTCGCCCTGACCGTCCTCGGCTCCTACCTCAGCTTCTGGCCGCTCCTGGCGGCTGCCCCGCCGGTGGACGCCGTCCGCGACGCAGTCGAGGGACGTGACGGCGCCGTGGTCGGTGCGGTCCTGGCCGGCGCGGCGCTGGCGGTCCCCGGCGCCGTGGCCGCCCTGCCGTGGTTCCGCATCGAGCGGGTCATCCTCTTCGGCGCGGAGTACCTGCAGACGACCCGGGGCGGCGCCTACACCGGGACCGTCCTCGTCGACGTCGAGATGGACTGGTCGATGGACATCCTCGGCATCGTCAAAGTCGCTCGCGACAAGCCGCTCAAGGTCAGGTACAAGGCGATCGGCATCCGGCTCACGAACCGGGACATCCCCGCCGGCGCCTCGGCGGACTACATCGCGAACGAGCGGTGGGACCTGCTGCCGGTGTTCGACTCCTCCCGGGGCTACACCATCGACCTCGCCGGGGGTGGCGGTGGCCTGGA
>JAAYAH010000070.1 GCA_012719445.1 Actinomycetales bacterium
CGGCGCGACGATCACCCACCGGGTGCTGGCCCGGCTGTTCGAGGACCGCGGGGTCATCCTCGACCGGACGTACCAGCTCAACGTCGGCGGCAACATGGACTTCAAGAACATGCTCGAGCGCGAGCGCCTGGAGTCCAAGAAGATCTCCAAGACCCAGTCGGTGACCAGCAACATGTCGCACGACATCGGCGCCCGTAACGTGCACATCGGACCGAGCGACTACATCCAGTGGCTCGACGACCGCAAGTGGGCCTACGTGCGGCTCGAGGGCAGGGCCTTCGGCGAGGTCCCGCTGAACCTCGAGTACAAGCTGGAGGTCTGGGACTCCCCGAACTCGGCCGGCATCATCATCGACGCCCTGCGCGCCGCGAAGATTGCCAAGGACCGCGGGATCGGCGGCCCCGTCTACTCCCCGGCGTCCTACTTCATGAAGTCCCCGCCGATCCAGGCAAGGGACGAGGTCGCCCGCGCCAACGTCGAGGCGTTCATCCGCGGCGAGCTCCCGAACTGAGAGCACTCCGGAGAGGGGCGGTGGCACGGGTCCGGTGCCACCGCCCCTCTCCGTGCCCGGTGCCGCGGGGTGTCGGCGGGTATCGACGTCGTGGGCGAGGCGACCCACCGCGACGAGGCGGTCGCCGTGGTGGCCGGGACGTCCCCCGACGTCGCGATCCTGGACATCCGCATCCCGCCCGGCCACCTCGACGACGGCCTGGTCGCCGCCGAGCGCATCCGCCGGGACGACCCCGACGTCGGCCTGCTCGTGCTCTCCCACTACCTGGAGAGCTCCTACGCCGAACGCCTGCTCACCTTCGCCGACGCGGGGGTCGGCTACCTGGTCAAGGACCGGGTGCAGGACGGCGACGTGCTCGTCGACACCCTGTACCGGATCGCCGCGAGGGAGGTGGTCATCGACACCGACCTGGTCCGTCAGGTGATCCGGCGACGGCGGCGGCATGACCCACTGGAACGCCTCACCACGCAGGAGAGGCAGGTCCTCGCCCTCATGGCCGAGGGGTACTCGAACACCGCCATCGGCCGACGCGCCTTCTGCAGCGTGAAGACCGTCGAGAGGCGGGTGACCGCCATCTCGGAGAAGCTCGGCCTGCCGTCCGGTGAGGACGGCGGCCGCAGCGAGGTCAACATCCGGGTGCTCGCGGTCCTGACCTACCTCCGGTCGCTACCGGCTTGACACTGCCGGCCTGACACTGCCGGTGTGATCGTGCCGGTGTGACGCTGCCGGTGTGATCGTGCCGGGTCCGATCTGCCCCGTGCCTGCTCTCCTCCTACGCTGAGCCGGTGGGCGCTGCCGGGACGTTCCTCTCCGATCTGCGGATCGTGCTGCGGGGGCGTGACTTCCGACGGCTGTTCGCCACCCGGCTCGTCTCCCAGCTCGGCGACGGCGCCTTCCAGGTCGGTCTGGCCAGCCTGTTCTTCTTCTCCCCCGAGCGGGCCGCCACGGCGGGCGGGGTCGCCGCGGCGTTCACCGTCGCGGTGCTGCCCTACACGGTCGTCGGCCCGTTCGCCGGGGTCCTGCTGGACCGGTGGCGGCGCCGTCAGATCCTGGTGGCGGCCAACCTCGTGCGCGCCGGCCTGGTCGGCCTGGTCAGCATCGTGGTGGCGACCGACTCCGCTCTCCCGCTGGTGTACCTGCTGGCCCTCAGCTGCCTGTCGGTCAACCGGTTCTTCCTCGCCGGACTGGGTGCGAGCCTGCCCCACGTGGTCCCGCGGCACGAGCTGGTGATGGCGAACTCGGTGTCGCCGACGTCCGGCACCCTCGCCGCCTTCGTCGGGGTCGCCCTGGGCTCCGTGGTGCGCTTCGTGCTCGGTCCCGGCGCCGGGACCGACACCGTCGTGGTGCTCGTCAGCGGAGCGCTGTACCTCTCGGCGGCTCTGCTGGCCACCCGGATGCATCCCGAGCTGCTGGGTCCGGATCCCGTCGACGCCGTCCGGCCGGACGGCGGGTCGCCCACGGTCCCGGCGTCCACATCCGCGGGATCGGCGTCCACATCCGTGGTCCCGGCGACCCCTCCGGTCGCCACCCGGACGGTCACCGGACCGTGGTCGGGTGCCGTCGCGTCCGCCCGCGGAGTCGTGATCGGTCTGGCCGAGGGGTCGCGGCACGTGTGGCAGCGACGCCCGGCCCTGCACGCCCTCGCCGCCATCGGCGCGCACCGGTTCGCCTACGGGACGACCACGCTCCTCACCGTGCTGCTGTGCCGCAACCACTTCGCCGATCCCGCGGACGTGGACGCCGGGCTCCGGTTGCTGGCGTCGGTGCTCGCCGCCTCCGGCCTGGGGGTCGGCGTCGCCGCGCTGGTCACCCCGCTGGCCACCCAGCGGTTGCCGGCGAGCACCTGGATCACCCTCTGCTACGCGGTGGCCGCCGCCGTGCAGGCCGCCTTCGTCGTCGTCTTCACCGTGCCGGTCGCCGTCGTGGGGGCGTTCCTCCTCGGGGTCGCCGCCCAGGGTTCGAAGATCTGTGTCGACGCCATCGTGCAGGCGGAGGTGGACGACGCGTTCCGCGGCCGGGTGATGTCCTTCTACGACGTGATCTTCAATGTGGCCTTCGTCGCCGCGGCCGCGACCTCGGCCCTGGCCGTCGCGGTGGGATCGGTGCCGCCGGACGGGTACTCGCCGCGCTTCTTCGCCGGGGTCGGCCTGCTCTACGCCCTCACCGCCGCGGGGTACCACCACGCCTCGCTCCGCAGGACGGAACGCCCGCCCGTCCCGCCTGGCGACCCCGGGTGCGAGGTACCGGCCGACCGGCGGTCGTGATCACTTCGGCGACCGGTACGCCGCGACACCGTCAGGACGTCGTCGCCGTGGTCGCCGGGGTCCTGGTCTCCGGAGCTGTGGTCTCCGAAGCCGTGGTCTCCGAGGTCCGAGACGCCGGGGCGGTGGACGCCGGGGTCGCGCCGGCCACCGGGGTGGGGTCGGCCGGTGGCCGGTCGCCCTCCTGGCCTGCCTCCCCCGGCGCCCGCTGCGGTTCCGGCTGGTGACTGGTGGAGCGATCCGATGACCGGGCCCTGGTCTTCTGCCGGTACATCGCCGCGTCGGCGGTGCCGAGCAACCGGTCGAGGACGAGCGGCAGGTCGGCGTCCTGAGCTGCGTCGTCGGTGACCGTGACGAGCCCGAAGCTCGCGGTGATCCGGGGCAGTCTCATCGCCTGGAACGCGAAGGGGGCGTCGAGGGCCTCCGCCAGGGGGGTCACGTCCGGGACGACCCGGGCGGGGAGGAGCACCGCGAACTCGTCACCACCCTGACGGGACAGGAGCGCCCCCGCGGGCGCCGACAGGTGCAGGCGGACGGCGACCTCGCGGAGCACCGCGTCCCCCGCCGCGTGTCCGTACTCGTCGTTGATCTGCTTGAAGCCGTCCAGATCGATGATCACAAAGGCCCCGACCTGGCCGTGGCGGAGCAGGATCTGCGACTGCTCGGCGAAGGACTCCCGGCTGAGCAGCCCGGTCAGGGCGTCATGCCCGGCCTGGTACTCGAGGGTGCGGAGCAGGCCGATCAGGCGGAGCATGATTGCGATCATGGGGACCACGGTGGCCGCGCCCAGGGCGACCGAGGAGGTGGGGACCCCGAGCACGGGGGACAGCAGCAGCCCCGACGGTCCGATGAGAGCCGCCGTACCCACGACCACGGCCCAGCGACTGGCCGAGACGTGGTGGGTACGGAGGTCGGAGTCGAACCCGGTACGGCAGGTCAGGGTCAGCAGCAGGTACGGCACGAACCAACCGATGTCCAGCAGCACCGTGCTCCGGTCGCGGCCGCTGAACTCACCCAGCCCGAAGGTCAGGTCCATGGCGAACCAGGCACCGCAGCCCATGGCCAGCAGCACCGCCCCGAGCGGCACGGACCGGCCGGCGAGCAGCAGCCAGCAGGACACCACGACACCGACCGCGTTGAGCAGGGCGAAGAAGGCCACGATGACGGCGCCGAGGGTCCCGCGACTGTCGGCCATCGCCGGTACCACGCTGAAGTGCACCGCCAGCACCAGCAGCCCGGTGCAGGCGATGACGCTGTCGAGGATGGTTCCCCGTGAAACGGTCCCGATCCGCCGGGCGGCCTCGACCATGACCACGGCCAGGATCAGCATCCCGACCATGTAGAAGAGGTGTGGCCAGGAGGGGAACGGCGGGGTCCGGCCGTGCTCGCTCGCCCGCTTGGCGATGAGGCCGCCCGTGGCCAGCAGGAGCAACGCGGACGCCACCCCGAGCCGCAACCGACGCTCCGTGCGTGGACGGGCCCCGACCGACCAGGCGAAGGCGGCGGCTGGCGCGCTGAGGCAGGCCAGGGTGGCGAAGACCGACGCGCCCACCGTTCCCGAGGTGAGCGCGTATCCCGCCCCGATCAGGGACTGGACGGCGATGAAGACACGCACGTCCCAACAGGCGAGCACGGACCTCACCTCCTCTGCATCGGCTGCCGAGAGCGAGGGGTTCATCACGGAACGCACCTCGGTCCCCTCCGGGGATCGAGGATCAGGCGAAACAGTTGCGAAGAGTTTACGAACAGACAGACAGAGTAACCGGCACGAACCCCACCATGGCGTGCGGACATCCCATTCCGTGACCGAGTGGTTACCTGTTCGGCTCACCGGATCGACGGACGCCGAAGGGCCCCGGGAAGGTTCTCCCGGGGCCCCTACCTGACTGGCAGCCAGACCGTCAGCCGAGGCCTACCGTCAAGTCACCCGACCTTGGAGCAGGTCACCCGACGGTGGGGCGGATCATTCGGTGACGGGTTCGACCGGCTCGACCGGCGGCGGGACGACGGGCGGCAGGTACCCCTCCTGGCCGGGGTCGGTCGACGCCGGCGACTCGGGGGTCAGCGGCGACTCGAAGGGCTGGACGTCGCCGTGGCACACCGTTCCCTTCTCCGGCAGC
>JAAYAH010000005.1 GCA_012719445.1 Actinomycetales bacterium
GCTGGTGCTGGTGCTTCCCGTCCACAGGTCGCGGACCGCGTACGACGCGGCCGGGCCGAGGCCGAGTGCGGACGCCGTCACGCTGATCGACGCCGCGCTGTCCCTGGCCAGGAGGACCACGGCGACGGAGCCGTCGGACATCGGCTTGGCCCAGACCTCGGCGGACCCGTCGTCACGCAGCCGATACCCCTGCCGGCCGCCCCAGTCCTGGTTCACCGCGATGATGTCGGAGTTGGTCAGGATCGCCCTGGTGGTGGCGGACATGGTCCTCAGGTCGTTCCCCGCGAGCAGCGGGGCGTTGAGCAGGGCCCACAGGCTGAAGTGCGCCCTCGACTCGGTCTCGGTGAGGCTGCCGTTGCCGACCTCGAGCATGTCCGGGTCATTCCAGCCACCTGGCCCCGAGTAGTCCGCCAGGGCTGCCTGGCTGTCCAGGATATTCGTGATCGAGCCCCAGGTCGCCTGGATGTCGCTGGTGGTCCGCCAGGAGTTGCCGTACTCCGCACCCCAGGTCCACACGTTGTCCTGGCCCCAGTTGCACATGCTGTAGAAGATCGGACGCCCGGTGGCCAGCAGGGCGTCGCGCATCGCCCCGTACCGCTGGAGCGTGGTCCTGCCCTGGTAGTCACCGCAGTTGTCGTACTTGAGGTAGTCGATGCCCCAGGACGCCCAGGTGTTGGCGTCCCTGACCTCGTTCCCGTTGCTGCCGGGGAACCCCGAGCAGGTGGTGGTCCCCGAGGAGGAGTAGATCCCGAGCTTGAGCCCTCTGGCGTGGACGTAGTCGGCGACGACCCCGAGGCCGTCGGGGAACTTGGCCGGATCGGGCACCAGGTTGCCCGCGGCATCCCTGCTCCGCGCCGACCAGCAGTCGTCGAGGTTGACGTAGGTGTAGCCGGCGTCCTTCATGCCGCTGGACACCATGGCGTCCGCGATGTCCTTGACCAACTGCTCGTTGATGTTGCAGCCGAACTGGTTCCAGGCGTTCCACCCCATCTGGGGCGTCCTGCCGAGCCCGTTGTCCAGAGCCTGGGCACTCGGGGAGCCGGTCGCCATTCCCGCCGACGCCACCGCCGCGACCAGGGCAAGGGCCGACGCCATCCGTGTGAACCTGCGCACAGAAGCCTCCTGAGAAGTCCGCGGGCCAGGAGATCGGATGCGCCGGTTCCAGGGCAGGCGGCGACGGCCCGTCATCGCGCCCTGGAGAATGCCGGAAACTGCCCGGAAACACCCGAAACAATGTCGAGAGACGCGAAACGCCGCCGTGGAACGGCCTCACCTTCCACCGGAGAAACCCCCCTGTCAAGAAGGTGTGACGCGGGCAGACCCCGCCCCGACCGGGCGGGGGAACCACGCGGCGAGCGCACCCAGGAGCCGCCTCCCCGGCGTCACCCCCGGACGCCGCCCCTCGCCGTCCCCGGAGACCGACGGTCACCGCCCCCGGCGCGCCCCGACCCCAGGGACGACGGGCCCGTTACGGAGGATTGGCCCCGGTTCATCCTCGGCAATGCGGGCCATCGCCGAGGAGCCGCGCAACCCCACCCCGTGTCCGCCATACACTCGGCGGGTGATTTTCAAGGCGGTCGGCGACGGGAGACCGTACCCCGAGCACGGGTACACGACCCGCCGGTGGGCGGAGATCGCACCGAGGCAGGTGCGACTCGACGAGCTCGTGACCACCAAGAGGACCCTGGACCTGGCGCAACTGCTCTCCGAGGACTCCACGTTCTACGGGGATCTGTTCGCCCACGTCGTCCAGTGGAGGGGAGCCCTGTACCTCGAGGACGGCCTGCACCGCGCCGTGCGCGCTGCGCTGGCCCAACGCCAGGTACTGCACGCACGCGTGCTGGTCGTGGAGGACTGACGTGACCGACGAACCATCGGCGCACCCGGAGCAGACGGACCCCACCGGGACGTCCCGGACTCCGGCGGGGGGGCCGTTCCCGGCCACGGAGGAGACCGGAGCGGTCTCCTCGACCGAGCCGAGGACGGACGCGGAGACGCGACCACCGGCACGGGGTCGCGACGACGCACCCGAGGAGACCACGGCGCAGGAGAAGACCACGCCGCCGGAGGAGACCACGCCGCCGGAGGAGACCTCGACCTCCGCTCTCGGACGTACCGGCGAGACGGTGCACGCCACCGGCCACGACCGGGCCGGCGACGATCCGCTGCTGGGATCGCCGGCCGGCGTGACTACGGACCCGGAGCAGGACGAGCCGGAGCAGCCCGAGCCCGAACAGCGCGACGGTGGGCACCAGGACCCCGAGTCCCCCGACGCCGCGGGTACCGAACCGGGGAGCGCCTCCGACGAGGAGGTGGACTCGCCCTGGTTCACCGTCGACCTGCCCACCACCCCGACCGAGGAGTCGGCTGCCGGGACCGCGGCGACGACGCGGGTGGGGGCACCCACGGCACCGGAGCGGGACGCGGAGCAGGAGCAGGACGCGGAACCGCTCTACGTGCCGGAGTCGGCTGCCGAGCCGGTTTCGCCGCCCGAGCCCGAACCCGAGTCCGAGCCCGGTCCGATCTACGTACCGGCCCAGCCCGTCTCCGAGTTCGTGGAGCCCGAACCGGATCCCGAACCCGAACCCGAACCGGAGCCCGAGCCCGAGCCGGAGCCCGAACCCGAACCGGAGCCCGAACCCGAACCCGAACCAGAGCCCGAACCAGAGCCCGAACCCGAGCCCGAACCAGAGCCCGAACCCGAACCAGAGCCCGAACCAGAGCCCGAACCAGAGCCCGAACCAGAGCCCGAACCCGAACCGGAGCCGGAACCCGAACCAGAGCCCGAACCAGAGCCCGAACCGGAACCCGAACCCGAGCCGGAACCCGAACCGGAACCCGAACCCGAACCAGAGCCCGAACCAGAGCCCGAACCCGAACCGGAGCCAGAGCCGGAACCCGAACCAGAGCCCGAACCGGAACCCGAACCCCAGGGCTGGTCGGAGGTTCTCACCGGGGCCACGCCGACCCAGCCGATCTCGGCGGGCGACTCCTTCGAGTCGATCCTCAGTCGTCCCGCCGACGAGACGACTCCGGAGCTCTTCGTCTACGAGGGCACCGTCGTCGAGGAGGACCCCTTCGCGGCCCAGGCTCCGATCGAGGAGGAGCAGGCGGTCGAGGAGGAGCCGGAGACCCTCTACCAGGACGCCTTCCACGGGTCGGTGGACCAGGGGGTCGGCTACGCCGAGGAGGAGGCGTACGAGTCCTCCCTCCCGGTGCTGTGGAACCGGCAGCTCGACCTCGCCGACCCCGCGTTCTTCGGCGGGATCGCCGTCGCCAGGGACGGGACCCTCTACTCGGTGAGCGAACAGACCGTCCGTCGGCGGGTGCGCCAGACGAAACGGTTCCTGGTCATGCTGGCGTCCGTGATCCTCATCGGCCTCGTCGGCCTGACCTACTGGAAGGGTCTCTGGTCCTGGCCGGGAGGGTCGGAGGGCAGCGCACTGCCCTGTCCGACGGCCACCCCGGTGGCGGCTCCCATGGAGGGGACCCAGGTGAACGTCTACAACGGCACGGACAAGGCCGGGCTGGCGAACACCGTGGCAGGGAAGCTCCAGAAGCGCGGGTTCGTCGTACCGGAGATCGGCAACGATCCGCTCCGTGAGACCGTCGGCGGGGCCGCGGTCATCCGGCACAGCTCCAGCACGCTGCTCATGGCGAAGACGGTCGCCGCGCAGGTCAAGGGGAAGGTCACCCTCGTGGTCGACGAGACCCGGCTGGAGAACAACGTCGATCTGGTGCTCGGCAACAAGTTCACCGGGCTGCGGTCGGTCAAGGAGGTCACCCCGATGCTGCAGCCGAAGCCGGCGCCCTCCCCCGAGGGATGCCGGCCGGTGGAGACCGCACCGTCCGTCTGAGCAGGGTCGCGACGATCCTCGGGGGTGGGACGGGAACGGTCACGTCGGCTCTGCTGCCGGCCGTCGCATGGCGCCCGGTAGCAGGACCGCGACCGGCAGGTAGGCGAGGGCGAGGGCGACGAACAACGCCCGGTGGGCGGCCACCGAGGATCCCGCGGCGTAGAGGGCGTACACGGCGACGGTGACGACCTCGGTCCCCAGCCCGGCGAGTGAGGTGACGGTCGAGCGGGCCGCGCCGGTCACGGCGTCCTGCAGCCGGGTGTCCGCGGCGATGGTGGCCGCCTGGAAGCCGGCGAAGGCCAGGGCGAGGCCGACGAACCCGACCGACCGGTGGTCACCGCCGGTCGCCACGGCTGCCAGGGCGAGGACGACGGCCGCCGCGGCCAGGACCACCGCGGATCCCCTGGCGCCCAGCGAACTGACCGGTGCGCCCAGCAGTCCCCCCGTCACCACCCCGGCGTAGACGATCAGCATGGCCAGGGGGACCTGCTCGAACGACGTCCCGCTCTCCGCGGCCAGCAGCGGGGTGTACTCGTCGAGAGCCCCCCAGACCGAGCTGACCGCGGGCACGACGAGCACGGCCGCCCGCACCCGCGCCCGGGACCGCACCTCACCGATCCCGTCCCGGAGTGTCGCGAGATAGCCGCGCAGCGCCGCACCGACGGCGGCCCGGCGCCGGGCGTCACCGGCGCTCGGGCGGCGGGACTCGGGGAACCCCACCGCGACGGCCGAGCACAGCAGGCAGGAGAGCACGCTGGCGGCCCCGGCCGCGGCGACACCGCCCATGGCCAGCAGCGGGGTCGCCAGGGCGATGGCGGTCACCGCGGCGGTCGTGCCCGCGGCGGCCGCCCTGCCGAGCAACCGGGGGTACCTGTCGGCCCGGCCGTGACGATCCAGTTCCTCGTAGACCAGCGCCTCCAGGGCACCGGACCGCAGGGCGCTCTGCGTCCCCCACAGCACGAACCCGAGGGCGAACACCGGGTAGGACGGCGCCACGACCCACAGGCCGAACCCGGCTCCGCTCAGCAGCGGAGCGAGCACGAGCAGGGCTCTCCGGGAGAACGTGTCCGCCCAGACGCCGGACGGCACCTCGACGAGGATCGCGGTGAGGGACCAGATCGCGAAGAGGGAGGAGATCTGGGCGGTGGTCAACCCCGCCCGGTCGAAGAGCAGGGCGTACACGGGGTAGAGGGGGATGAGCTCACCCAGCGCGGAGTACAGGTACAGGCGGACGGCCAGCCGCCTGGGCGCCGGATCGGGCGCGAGGCGGGACGGGGCGGACGGCGAGAGGGACATGCGACCTTTCCTTCGGAGGAGAACCGGGCGGACAGGTCCCCGAGGAGGAGGTCCGCGGCTCACCGCTGTCAGGAGGCCGGCCGTCAGCAGGCCGTCAGTGAGGGATCAACGTCGTCGACGCATGGATCGAGGCTACCGTCGCGCTCACCGACCGTCGAGAGACGTCGTCGGGAGACGACGTCGCAAGGCGTCGTCGCAAGGCGTCGTCGGGAGACGACGCGGTGACGTCCCCGGCGCGCCGCGTCCCGAGCTGATCGACATCCCGCCGTCGACGGCGGGACGATGAGCACGACCACGGAACGGGAGACGCCCGGACGGCCGCGCGCCGTCGACCGGCCGGCTCCCGGCACGTGCCCGAGGAGGCGCGCGATGTCGACCGAGAGTTCCCAGGAGCCGCCCACCGCCACGGTGGACTGCCCGACCTGCGACGACGGCCGCCTCGACCCGAGGCTGGCGATCGCCGGGTTCACCACCTGCCCCCGGTGCGGGCACCGGGCGGCGGCGGCCTTCGTCGCGGAGGCGCTGTGGCTGGAGCACTCGATCGTCACGGCGACCACCCGGCTGGCGTGGGTCCGCGATCGGATCACCGCGGGGGACGTCCCGTCCGTCCCGGCGCGGCCCCCGGCCCGGCCACCGGTGCGTATCCAGACGGTGCTGCTCAGCGGCGGGGCAGTGCTGCTGGTCCTGGCGTCGGTGGTGTTCGCGTCGGTGACCTGGACCCGGCTCGGCGCCGGTGGGCAGGTCGCCGTGCTGACCGTCGTCATCGGCGTCCTCACCGCCGCGGCACACGCCCTGCGCGGGTCCTACCGCAGCACGGCCGAGGCCGTCGCGGCGATCGCCGGAGCCGTCACCGCCGTCGCCCTGCTGGCCGCACCCGAGCTCGGGCTCGGCGCCGACTGGATGCGCGATCAACCCTCGGCATGGGCGACGGTCGCCTTCGCCGTTCTCGCCGCGCTGGCCGCCACGATGGCGTGGCTGTCCCGGTTGACCGCCTGGCGGGTGACGTTCGCCGCCGCGACGGTGGCCATGGCCTTCAGTGCCGCGCTGGCCGTCGGCAGCGAGCCGGAGATGGAGCCGGTCGGTTGCGCCGGGCTGGCCGTCGCCGCCGCGGCCGTGCTCCGGCTGTGGCCGCCCCGGACGAGTGGCTGGCGCTGCGAGCCGCCGTGGATCGCGGCGGGACTGGGGACCCTCGCCGTCCTCACCGGGTTCACCGGGTACGGGATCCTCCACGAGGCGGCCGTGTGGGCCGGCGTCTGGCTGGTGGTGGCCGGCTGTGCGGTCTCCGCGGTGATCCCGGTCCGCGGGTCCGCCGCGGTGAGCCGGACCTCCGGTGCCGGTCTCGTCCTCCTCGGGGTGGCGGGAGCCGCGGTGGGTCAGGCCGTGGTCCTGGTCGCGACCACCGAGGCGGACTCCGTGCTGGCCCTTCCGGTGGCCGCCCTGATCGGGAGCGCCCTGCTGGCCACGACCGTCGCCCCCCGGTTCTCGGTGCCCGGCCACGCCGCGGCACTGACCACGTGGCTGTTCGCCCTTGCCCTCCTCGGAGCGCGGGAGGACGCCGAGACCGTCCTGGTGTCGGCCTTCCTGGCGATCGTCGCGGTGTCCCTGCTGGCGGTGTCGATCGTGCCCGGGCGTGCCCCGGTGGCCTGGGCCGGCGCTGTCGTGGGGTCCGTGTCCGCGTGGGTGCTGCTCGGTGACCTCGGCGCCGACACGCTCGAGGCGTTCACCAGCGCCTCCGCGGTGCTGCTGCTGGCCGCGGGGATGCTGCACCGCCGCGCGGACCATGCGCTGGGCTCCCTCGCGGTGCTCGGCCCCGCCCTGGCGATGGCCGCGCTGCCGTCGGCGCTGCTCGCCTTCGCCCAGGCAGCGGACGGCCGCGCCCCGCTCCGGGCCGCCCTGGTCATCCTCGGCGGGACCGCGCTGGGGATCCTCGGTGCCCGGTTCCGGGTGCGGGCCGCCCTGCTCGTCGGCCTGGCGGCGGCCCTGCTCGCCGGTCTCGGGCAGGTGGGGGCGCTGGCCGACCTGGTCCCCCGCTGGATCGCGATGGGCGTGGCCGGGACGCTGCTGCTGGTCGCCGGGTTCTCCGCCGAGCGGCTCGCCCGGGCCGGACGTCAGGCCTGGCAGGCGACCTGGCGGCTGCGATAGTGCTGTTCCGGCACGCCGACGACGCGGTCGGGCGACGATCGAGGACACGCGCGTCGCCCGGGAGAGGACCACCGATGAAGGTACTGACCGTCTACGCGCATCCCCGGCGGGCGTCGTTCTGCCACGCCGTCCTGGAGGAGTTCACAGCCGGCCTGCGCGAGGCGGGGCACGAGTCTCGGGTGATCGACCTGCACGCCATCCGGTTCAACCCGGTCTTCGGCCGGTTCGACTACGCCAGCTACGTCGACGAGCACATCCCCGAGAAGAGCCTGGAGCAGCTGGACCTGCGGAGGACGATCCTCGAAGAGGCCGGGGGTCCCCTGCGGCGGGCCGTCGCCGCACGGCTCGTCCGGGGAAAGAGCCCTCAGCAGCTCGCCCGGTGGATCCGTGCCCGGAGGCCGAGGGACGTCGTCGCCCAACAACGGCAGGTCGCCTGGGCGGAGGGACTGGCCTTCGTCGCGCCCATCCACTTCTGCCACCTCCCCGCCATCCTCAAGGGCTGGATGGACCGGGTCTTCACCCACGGGTTCGCGTTCCGGCTGACCGAGGAGGGATGGAGCGGCGATCTCGCCGGTCGCGTCCCGCTGCTCCGGCACCGGCGAGCGCTGATCATGACGTCGACCCTCTTCGGCGAACAGACCTACGACGGCCCTGTCCGGGACGCCATGACCCGGCTCATCGCCGACTGGGGCCTGCGCGTCCCCGGGATCAAGGACGTCGAACACGTCTTCTTCCACGGGGCGACCTCGGCGCCCCCCGACGTCATCGCCCGGTACCTGGAGCAGGCACGGGAGCTGGGCCGAACCTTCGAACGCGAATCCGCCGAACAGTGACCCGGTGCCGCGCCGACCGTCCGGGACCGAGGCACCCTGATCCGCGGACCCTGATCGGTCAGCGGCGGGGCAGCCTGATCGGACACGGTGAGGCGGCCTGATCAGTCAGCGGCGAGGCAGCCGAAGGAGAGCGCGGCGAGCAGTCCGGTCATCGCCGGGCAGCCCGGGACCCGGCCGTCCCTGATCAACCCGGGCAGGTCACCCGGGCGCACCCAGTACAGCCGGTCGGCCTCGTGGGCGTCCCGGGGCTCGCCCACCTGCGCCAGCGCCGCTGCGTGCGCGAAGTGGAACCGCTGGGTGCTCACGCCGTCGGAGGCGTTCGCCGTGAGGAAGACCGTCGGTGGCGAGATCTCCCACCCCGTCTCCTCCAGCACCTCACGCACCGCGGCGTCGGTGACGGACTCGCCCGCTTCGATGCCCCCTGCGGGCAGCTCGAACCCCGCGGTGTCGGTGATGAATCGGTGCCGGTACAGGAGCAGCACCCCCCGGTCGGGGTGTTGCACGACGACGCACACCGCCTCGTAGGGGATCACCACGACGTGGTGCTCGTACCGCATGCCGGCCACCGGCTCGACATCGACCAGTTCGAGTGCCATCCAGGGACTGTCGTAGACCGGACGCCGTCCGTGCACGGTCCAGCGTCGGGGATCGGGCAGGCTCTCGACTCCGGTGTACTCCTGGATCACTCCGGCTCCGGTGGGGATCGTCGTCCGGCAACCGGGATCCGGAGCCGTCGACGGCAACCGTAGCCGCACCCGAAGGACGGCGACGGACGCCGGTGAGCACGCAGGGACGGGACCGCGGCTGAGACCGGAGCAGATCACCGGCCACTGATCGATCGTCATCAAGACGAGACCGACCCCGTCCTCGACCAAGAGTCGACCCCGACCCATAATGTAACCCGATCTGGTCGTAATGTAACTCACCTGTGGTTACATTGCATCCATGACAGGCACCGTCGAGGACCTGGTTCGTACTCTGCGCGCCTCCGGAGGGGACTGCACCGAGGTCGAGGTCAAGGCAGCCGCCGGCGGACTACCGGCCTCCCTCACCGCCTCGTTGAGCGCCTTGGCCAACCTTCCCGGCGGCGGAACCATCATCCTGGGACTCGACGAACGGACCGACTTCCGGCCCGTCCACCTCACCGATCCACAGAGTCTCAAACAGGGACTGGCGACCATAGCCCGCTCCTACACGCCCCCGGTGCAGTTGACCATCACCGACGGTCTCGTCGATGGCCGACCAGTGATCGTTGCCCGGGTTCACGAGTGCGACCGCTCCGCCAAACCGTGTCGTGTCAGTGCGACCGGGACGGCCTACCTGCGCGGCTACGGCGGAGACTTCCAGCTCTCCGACCTGGAGGAGCAAGGATTCCTGGCGGCCCGTCGACCACCACTGTTCGACCGCGAACCGGTCGATGACGCCCGAAGAGAGGACCTCGACCCCGAACTCGTCGCCATGTACATCACCACCGTCCACGACCGCGATCCTCACGGTCTGGGACGCTTCGCCGACGACGAACTGCTGCGCCACGCTGGAGTCATCACTGCCGCCGACCAACCCACCGTGGCTGGGGTACTCGCCCTCGGACTGCACCCCCAGCGGTTCTTCCCCCGCTACGTCATCCAGGCCGGCGCCGAGCCGCGCCCTGACGATCCCCCAGGAGTCCGGGCCCGCAACCAGCTCACCATCACCGGACCCATCCCTCGCATGCTCGACACCGCCATGGACTGGGCCCGCCGCACCTTCGACACCACCATCGTCACCGCCTCGGACGGAACCGTCCACGACCGCAGCGCCTACCCCCTCGTCGCCTTCCGCGAGATCATCACCAACGCGTTGATCCACCGCGATCTTGACCACTGGTCACAGCCCTTCGCCATCGAAGTGCGCCTGCGCCGTGACCGACTGGTTGTCACCAACCCCGGAGGTCTCTTCGGCATCACCGTCGACCGTCTCGGTCGCGACGCCGTCACCTCCGCCCGCAACCCCCGACTGGTATCGATCTGCCAGCACCTGCGCTCCCCCGACACCGGTGCCCGCATCATCGAAGCTCTCGCCAGCGGCATCCCCACCATCGCCAATGCCCTGGCAACCCAGGGCCTACCCCCCGCCACCTACATCGACACCAACATCCGCTTCACCGTCCTCGTGCACCCCGCGCCGTCACGCCCCCGAACCACCATGACGTTGAACCGCACCGAACAACGCATCTACGACGCCCTGGCCACAGGACCCCGCACAGTCGCCGAGCTCCAGACAGAACTCACCCTGACCGCGCCGAACATCAGGAAGGCGCTCCGCAACCTCCGCCAGCACAACCTCGTGCATCAGGACGGTGGCAGGGGCCGACCCACCAGCTATCGCCACACCTGAGGCATAGCCCCCAGCAGGGCCGGGCATCGTGTCGGTTCACCGCGGTGGCGGTGGGATTCGAACCCACGGAGGGCTTGCACCCTCACACGCTTTCGAGACCTGCGAACCACCGTCCAGGACCATCCATCCGCGTCCTGACCAGCCACAACGCCGCGAGACAGACGGTGGTGGACGTCGGCAAACGCACCTGGACAAGACCGAGACTGAGACCACCGATGACGCTCACGGCCCTCACGTCGCTGTGCCGCGTGGCACGCCACCAGGCAGCGCTCCTCAAGCCTGACCAGGCAGCGACCGGTTGTTCGGTCCTGGGCAAGGAAATCGAACCGAACATGCCCAAGCCCCGAGCCAACCGAATTTGTTCGGTATACTTATTGAGGCCCAAACCAAACAACGTCTCCGTCGAGATCCCGGAGGCCCCATGGCACGGGGAAGACCGTCGCGAGCCACCGTCTACGCACGTCTCAGCGAGGCTATCGACGACCTCAACGCGCGACTTGGCGGTCTGCCCACCCCGGTGGAGGCCGAGGACATCTGGGACGACCTCTGGCACCAGGAGGCTCACCACTCCACTGCGCTGGAGGGCAACACCCTGGTCCTCCAACAGGTCCGCAAGCTGCTGGACGAGGGACGAGCGGTCGGCTCCCGGGTACTCCGCGAGTACATGGAGGTCACCGGCTATGCCGATGCCGCACGATGGGTATACGGCCAAGCCCTCGAACCGGGCGAGTGGAGCACCGGTGATCTCGTGTGCCTCCAAGAGGTCCGATCAGTCCACCACCAAGCGATGGCCCCCGCGTGGTCTGTCGCTCCGCACCCCCACGCCGACGACAGAGAAGGCCCCGGCAACTTCCGCCGCCACAACATCGCGCCCTTCGCCGAGGGGATGACACCGCCGCCCTGGCCCGAGGTCGACGCCCAGATGCGCGACTGGATCACCTTGGTCAACTCCGCACGAACCCCGGGCGACCGCCCCCTACCGGAGGTCCTGGCAGAGATCCACAACCGGTTCGAACGCGTCCACCCCTTCCTCGACGGCAACGGACGTACCGGACGCCTACTGCTCAACCTCGTCCTCGTCCGGCTCCACTACCCCCCGGCGATCATCTACAAGAACCAACGCACCAACTACCTCACCGCGATGCACAAGGCCGATGACGGCGACTTCGGACCACTCGGTGAACTCATCGCACGCGCAGTGACCGACAATCTCAACCGCTTCGTCGTCCCCGCCATCGCCGGCCCCTCACGGCTCGTCCCACTCACGAGCCTCGCCAGCACAACAAGCATCAGCGCCAACGCACTGCGCGTGGCTGCCGTACGAGGCCGCCTCCGAGCACAGAAGACCCCCAGCGGCGTCTGGCTCAGCTCCCAGAAGTGGGTCACGGACTACCTGAACTCCAGACACCAGCGCACGTGAGTTCCAAGGCGCCCTCACCAGCGATCCACGAAGGAGCATCCCCGCGCACATGCCCTGTCCCCCAAATGAGACGAGAACTGCGACGAGAAGCCACGATGCCCGGCCCCGCACTTGCGGAGACCGGGCATCGCGCCTGTTCAGAGCGGTGGCGGTGGGATTTGAACCCACGGAGGGCTTGCCCCCTCACACGCTGTCGAGCACTGCGACGCACCGTCCACCGGCGTCCGGCAGCGTCCTGAGCAGCCACGACACCGGAGCACAGACGCGGATGGACGTCGACGAACGCGCCTGGATGAGACCGAAACTGAGACCGGAGAGAACCCCGACTGCGGACCCGGGAGCCCTGGAGGGCTTCCCCGGCGATAACACGAGTGTTATCGTTCCTGGGTGGCCTGGACCGTCCTGCTCCACCCCGACGCCGTCACCGAACTGAGCAAGCTCCCCACCCGCGAGAAGGTTGCCATCGACACCGCCCTGGACAAGCTCCGCGCCATCGGACCCGCCCTCGGATACCCCCACACCAGCGCCATCAAGGGCGCCACCACCCCGCTGCGGGAGCTGCGCCCCCGCCAAGGACGCAGCCCCTGGCGGGCCTTCTACCGGCAGATCTCCCAGGTCCTGGTGGTCGGAGCCATCGGACCAGAAGCAGCCGTGGACCCCAAGGGGTTCACCCGCGCGGTACGCGACGCCGAACAACGACTTCACGAGGTGGAGGAGGACAACGCATGAAGCTCTCGGACATGAAGCCACTCGCCGAGGTCGTCGAGGAACACCGCGCAGACCCCGAGTTCCAGGTCGAGTGGGACCGCCTCGCCTTCGCCCGCGAGGTCGCCAACCACGTCGTGGCCTACCGCACCCAGCACGGCCTGAGCCAACGCGACCTCGCCACCGCCATCGGCCTGGCCCAGCCCCAGATCGCCCGCCTGGAGAAGGCCGAACACCAACCGTCCTTCGACACCCTCGCCAGGCTCACCCAGGCCACCGGACTGACCTTCCGCTTCCAGGTCACCAACGGCGCCATCGAACTACTCTCCGCATAGCAGGCGCCAACCCCGACGACCCCCGTCCCCGGACCCTTGCCCCCACTCCTGGCGGGTCCGCTGCTCGCGGATGAGACTGAGATTGGGACTGGACGCCACGATGCCCGGCCCCAAGATCAGCGGGGCCGGGCATCGTGCCTGTTCAGAGCGGTGGCGGTGGGATTTGAACCCACGGAGGGCTTGCGCCCTCACACGCTTTCGAGCACTGCGAACCACCGTCCAGGAACGTCCAGCGACGTCCTGACCAGGCGCGATTCGGCGAGACAGACGCGGATGGACGCCCGCGAACGACGATGAACGAGACGAGAAATGAGACTGGGCGCAACATCCATCGCACGCGGGTAACTCGCCAAAGATGTGACCTCGACTGCTTTCGATCGACAGTGCCGCCCAGCAGGGCATCTCACCATTCTGATCTTCGCCAAGCACACAGGGTCAGCAGATTAGGCCTCAAGATCGCGGGTCAAGGCCAATCGTCTTGTTCTTCCAGGACCCAGCCTCCTCTGGCCAGCCCAGCGTCAGACGTCTCCGGCATCTGAGTGGGAGGGCTCCACGACCCGGATCCGCAACATCGCCTTGCCTGCGGCGAAGCGCTCCAGCCTGGGTCGGGCCGCCCACGGCGGTACTCCTTCTGCCATCAGCATCATGCGCATCATGACCGGATGCCGCTGCAGTCGCAGCTCAAGGAAGTCCGCCAAGCCTGCGGCATCCACGATCGGAGTGCCATCTCCCTCGAGAACGCGATCCCGCACGCGGATCGTCACGTGCGGGTGCGCGACGACGTTGCGGAACCAGTCAGCGCGAGGCCCCCGGGCCGACATCACGCAGTAGGTGCCGTCGACATCCTCGTACTGCAAGGGCGTCACCCGTTGCAGTCCCGAAGTCCGACCGATCGTGGTGAGCAGCAGGACCCTGTCTTGCGGGCCACGGCCCGAGCCGATGGCCTTGGCGGCCCCACGACGGTTCATCGCTCGCATGACCCGCCATAGCAGCGGCGTCCGTTGCTCGCCCATGGCCGCATCCTTCCACCTGGAGCCCCTGCCACGGAGCCCCATCGGCCCTCGCCGCCAGTGCGGTGACCACCAACGTTCACCGGGTCGCAGACCCGGCGTCACACGGGGGAGCTCATCGTGGACCAACTGAGACCAACACTGAGACCACACGCCACGATGCCCGGTCCCGCGACTCGGGGGCCGGGCATCGTGCCTGTTCAGAGCGGTGGCGGTGGGATTTGAACCCACGGAGGACTTGCGCCCTCACACGCTTTCGAGGCGTGCTCCTTCGGCCGCTCGGACACACCACCGCGGGCAAGGATAGTGGATGCGACCGGCTGGGGCCGACTGGCTATGACGCCGGACGACGGTCCCACCGGACGACGATCGCGCCGGGCGACGGTCACCGGACGGCGTCGAAGAAGTCCCGGAGCAGAGCGGCGCACTCGTCCTCGCGGACACCCCCGTACACCTCGACCCGGTGGTTCAGCCGGGAGTCCCGGACGACGTCCCGCACCGATCCCGCGGCACCCGCCTTGGCGTCCCAGGCCCCGAACACCAGCGTCGAGATCCGGGCCAGGACGAGTGCCCCGGCACACATCGTGCACGGCTCCAGGGTGACGACCAGGGTGCAGCCCTCCAGCCGCCAGGAGCCCGTCACGGTCGAGGCCCGGCGCAGGGCGATGATCTCGGCGTGCGCCGTCGGGTCGCCGGTGGCCTCCCGCAGGTTGTGCCCAGCTCCCAGCAGAGCCCGGTCCGGGCCGAGGACCACGGCTCCCACCGGGACGTCGCCGGACGGCAGGGCGGCTCTCGCCTCGGCCAGGGCACGGCCCATCCACTCCGGGGCACCGCCCCACCCCGGCGGAGGACGCCCTGCGGGACGACGGGTCAGCGCAGCGCCTCCAGCATCTCCCCGAAGCCCACGGTGTCGCCGACCTCGGCCAGCACGCTGCCCGGGTCGTCGCCCTGGTCCTCCACGAGCCGGCGCAGGCTCCTGCCGCTCACCCCGAGGTCGTCGAGCAGGTCCGTCTCCCCGGCCCAGGCGGTGACCGCCGGTGCCTTGACGTCCTCCCCGTCCTCGTCGTCGGCGTCCTCGTCGTCGGAGCCGGGGTCCGTCTCCGCCGCGGGCGCGAGGACCTCCCCGTAGGAGCTGCGCGAGGCGGCGAAGAGGTCGGAGACGAACACCCGGGGGTCGTCCTCACCGTCGACCCGGACCAGGGCGAACCAGTCGTCCTCGTGCTCGACGACCGCCAGCACGGGCTGGTCGTCGACCGCGACGGCTCGCAACGCGTCCGCGAGGTCGTCGAGGGTGACCGCGTCACTCACCTCGACGTCGCGTGCCTTCCAACTGCTCCCCACCCGGGCGAGCACAGCGGTGAAGTACGCCACGTGCCCATCGTGACACCGGTCGGGGTCCCAGGGCGAGAGTGGACCTCCGTCGACGGGATTCCGGCCCGCCGATCCCGTCGCTCCCCGCAGTCGGCACCCCGGCGCCGCCGACCGTCGCGATGTGAACACTCGGTCCCGAGAGGTGACCGATGAGTGAACAGTGACCCCCTTTGGTATCCCCCCGTGCACGTCTTTACACCATGCGTCCACCGTGCTAGCAGAGAGTCGAAAACCCGCGATTCTCCCCGGGGAGCCGAGCACAGTGCGTCACTCCAATGGAGTAACATGGCTCACGCGCTACACAGTGGTGTGATCACACTACGGTCTGTAGAATTCGGGTGTTCCACCCTAATCGCCACATAGAACCATGCATCGAGGGGTGGGGCGCGGAAATCGTCCACGGGAGGCAGCCGAGCAACCGACCGAACCCGAACGCCAACAGCGCCCGGACGACCCCATGCGCACGCGGTCTCACGCGGGCATGGCGCGCCTCCCCCACTCCGACCATGGATGAGGGGATCTTGTGGTCGTCGACCCTTTGTTGGAGCGAGCCCGAGGAGGCGGATTGTGTCCCCTCGCACGAAGAAGGTTCTCACTATCATCCTGGTCGCCTTTGCCGTGTACGCCGTGTACTCGGATCCGACACAGGCAGCCGAGGCGGTCCGGACCGTGTTCGACGCATTGATGACGGCTCTGGGATCCGTCGGCAACTTCTTCGACCAGCTGCTCTCGGGCTGAGCCGTGGCCGTCAAGGCGATCAGGCCACCCAGGGAGCTCTTCCGCTACCTGGTACCGGAGGAGCGCATCGTCGTGATCCAGCGCGAGCACTGGATCGCCATAGCGACTCCGCTGGCGCTCCCGTTCCTGTGGCTGTTCGTCCTCGGCTGGCTCGACCAGACTCTCGACCAGGGGAGCCGCTTCCTCATGGAAGTCGCCATGTGGGTCTGGTTCGGGCTGCTGGTGAGGTCCGTGTGGAAGCTCCTCGACTGGCGGCTGAACCTCTTCGTCGCCACCGACCGGCGACTCCTCAACACCTACGGGATCATCACCCGGAAGGTCGCGATGATGCCGCTCGCCAAGGTCACGGACATGAGCTACGTCCGTACCATCCCAGGGAAGCTCCTGGGTTACGGAACGTTCCGGTTGGAGTCGGCGGGGCAGGACCAGGCACTGAGCACGATCAAGTACGTCCCCCGGCCCGACGAGACCTACCGGCTCATCACCACCGAGATCTTCCGGCCGCCGGCACGGCGGGTGGCGGACGCGAAACCGCCCGCGGGCAGCGGGTCGGCGCTGCCCGTCGTCGAGCCGGACGACGTGTGGTGGCGGCGCTGAGCCGCTGAGCCCGCAGCAGCACGGGAGCAGCACCAGGTGAACGGACGGCCGGGCAGTGCCCGGCCGTCTGTTCACGCCGAGGAGCGCCGTACCAGTTCGGTCGACAGGACCACCTGGCCGTCCACCGTGCTCTCCCCGCGGATCCTGGCCAGCAGGATCCGGACCATGAGCTTCCCCAACTCGTCCACCGGCTGCCGGACGGTGGTCAGCGGGGGGTCGGCCAGCCGCGCGGCCGGGGCGTCCTCGAACCCCACCACCGCGACATCCTGCGGCACCCGCCGACCGGCCATCCGCAGGGCCCGCAGCGCGCCCAGCGCCATGAGATCCGACGCGGCGAACACCGCGTCGATGGTGGGCAGGCGGTGGAGCAGGTCCCTCATCGCGATGTAGCCCGACACCTCGGTGAAGTCACCGAAGACGACGCTCGTCGCCCGGGCGGGCAGGCCCGCAGCGGCGAGCGCATCCGTCCAGCCGAGCATCCTGTCCCGGCCGGGACTCATGTCCTGGGGGCCGGCGATGGTGACGATCTCCCGTCGGCCGAGGCCGGTCAGGTGCTCGACGGCCGCTCGAGCGCCCCCGCGGTTGTCCACGTCGACCCAGCAGCCGGGCGCGTTCGTTCCGGAACTCTGCTCGGTTTCGACCGGTACGGTGCCGCGGCCTGCCGTCACCACCGGGATGCCAGCGCGTTCGAGTTCGGCCGGCATCGGGTCGCCGTCCCGGAGCGAGATGAGCAGGACGCCGTCGAGGTGCCGGCCGGCAGCGAACCTCACCAACTGCTCGCGCTCCCGGTCGCCCCTGGCCAGCGCCAGCACGAGCTGGGTGCTGGCCGCCGACAGCTCGCGGTGGACCGTGCGCATCATCGCGGCGAAGAACGGATCGGTGAACAGCCGCTGGTCCGACTCGGAGATGACAAGCGCGACCGAGTCGCTGCGGCCGAGGACGAGTGACCTGGCGGTGAGGTTGGGCCGGTAGCCGAGTTCCGCCGCGGCCCGGATCACCGCGTCGACGGCCCTGCTGCTCACGTTGGGCTCACCGTTGAGAGCCCGGCTCGCCGTCCCCCGGGAGACACCGGCAGCCGCGGCGACCATCTCCAGCGTCGGTCGGGCCGGTCGTGACGGCTGACCGACGCCCACCGCGACCCCGGTGCTGCCCGGCGACGCGCCACTCGCCTCGGCCACACCCCTCACCACCTGTCTCCCGGGCGGCACGGTCCGTCTCGACCGGTACCGGTACATCTCCGGAGACGGACGGCGTGTCGCCGCCGCGGTGGCCCTGGCCTGTCGGGTGCCGGGCGGCCCGCGGGACGTGCACCCGTCCCCGGTCGCCGCCACGCCTGTTCCGGGCACGCCGGCGGTGGGACCTCGCGCGCCGATCCCACGCCGGGACGTCGCCACCCGCCCGCGATCGCGACCGCCCGGGCCGGGCCCCCGGGCTGCCGAACGGCCCTGGCCGTGGTCGTGGGAGCCGGACGTGGTGGGCCGTGGCGAGGTCGGACGGGTGGAGAGCAGTGCTCCGGCTGGGAGCGCTCCCAGAATGGACGTCGACGCACAACCGGTCAAGAGACGTCGACCGAGCCCTCCGGAGCCCGGCCGACCGGTGCGCCACCGCGGCGCGACGGACACCGGGAGAGCCCCTGCCGAGGTCACGAGCACGTCGTCACGCAGAGCGAGAGGGTGTGACCTCAGAGAATCGTGGGTCGCCGCAAAAGGCGGGACGTCAGTCCCTGACTACGCCCCGTATGTCCGCATCGCCTCACACCCCTGCAGGCCGTTACGGAGGGGTTACCTGATCGTGACCGCTGCATCGTTGACGAGCCACGAGGCCAGGAGCCATCTTCGTGGGGCGCCCACCATGAGCGCGATCCCAACCGTTTGAAGGAGCCACATGATGTCCTCCCGGAAGCGCTGGATCCGGGCTGCGGCCGTCGGTGCAGCGAGCGCACTGCTCCTCGCCGCCTGCGGCGGCGACGACGGAGACGGTGGAGGCAGCACGCCCACCGCGACGAACACCGGTCCCGTCACCCTGAAGATCAACTACTGGGGCGAGTTCGGGTTCAAGGAGCTCAAGGCCAAGTGGGAAGCTGACCACCCGAACATCAAGCTGTCCCTGAACCCGGGTGACTACGCCAAGACGCAGGACTCGCTGGCCCAGTACCTGGTGGCCGGTTCCGGTGCCCCCGACGTCACCGCCATCGACGAGGGTTACATCGTCAAGTTCCGCAACATGTCGGACTACTTCGTCAACGTTCTCGACATGCCGGGCGGCAAGGACCGCGAGAAGGACTACCTCCCCTGGAAGTGGAAGCAGTCCATGTCCGCCGACGGCAAGGTGAACATCGGTCTGGGCACCGACATCGGTGGCCAGGCGATGTGCTACCGCCGCGACCTGTTCAAGAAGGCCGGTCTCCCGACCGAGCGTGACGAGGTCGGCGCCCTGTGGCCCACGTGGGACGCCTTCATCGAGGAAGGCAAGAAGTACGTCAAGGCCACCGGTGGCAAGAAGAAGTTCATCGACGACATGGTGAACGTCTTCAACCCGGTTCTGTCCCAGCAGCCCGTCGGCTACTTCGACACCTCCGAGAACCTGCAGCTCGACGGCGGCCCGAAGGTCGCTTGGGACACCGCGACGAAGACCTACTCCGAGGGCATCTCGGCCAACCTCACCGCGTGGAGCGCGGAGTGGACCGCCGGCTTCGCCAACGGTGACTTCGCCGTTCTCGCCTGCCCCGCGTGGATGCTCGGTCACATCCAGACCTCTGCTCCCAAGACCACTGGCAAGTGGGACATCGCCACGATTCCTGGTGGCGGCGGCAACTGGGGCGGCTCGTTCCTGTCCATCCCGAAGCAGGGCAAGAACATCCAGCAGGCGTGGGAGTTCGTGAACTGGGTGACCCAGCCCCCGCAGCAGCTCGAGATCTTCAAGACGGTCGGCAACCTCCCGTCGCAGCCGGCGATCTGGACCGACCAGTCCTTCCAGGACTACAAGAAGGAGTTCTTCAACAACGCGCCCACCGGCGTGATCTTCGCCAAGACGGCCGAGGGTCTCCAGCCGCAGTACCTGGGCAAGAAGAACAACGAGGTCCGGGACGCGATCCAGAAGGTCCTGACCAAGGTGCAGCAGGGCAAGACCGACCCGGTCAAGGGTTGGGAAGAGGCGAAGAAGGAGGCAGAGGCGGCGGCACAGAAGTGACCGAAGCCTAGCCCCGACGTGGCGGGGGCGGGTTGCCAGTGGGCACCCGCCCCCGCCACGGCCACGCCTGGTCGTCTATCGTCCCCGGGCGTAACCCCCACCGCGCAGGGCAGGCGCTGCGCTGGACCTGCGTGGGCAGCACCTGACAGGAGGCACGATGTCCGCTCCCAGCGCCGAGGTCCTAGGCCCGGCTGCCGGTCGGACCGGTGAGCCACGCCGCGGCGGAGGCCGTTCCCGGTCCACATGGCGTTCCAACCTCAGCAAGTTCGATCTGAAGTTCACGCCGTACATTCTGATCTCCCCGTTCTACGTCCTGTTCATCGCGTTCGGGCTGTTCCCCCTCGGCTACAACCTCTATGCAGCCCTGCACTTCAACGACCTGGACGACCAGGAATTCGGATGGGCGGGGCTCGCCCAGTTCGAGAGAGCCCTCGACGACAGCGACTTCTTCCACACCATCCGCACCACCTTCGGGCTCTTCCTGCTCTCCAGCGTCCCGCAGATCATCACGGCGCTCTGCCTCGCGGCCATCCTCAACCGCAAGCTGCGGATGCAGACCCTGCTCCGGATGGGCGTCCTGCTCCCCTTCATCACCCCGATCACCGCGTCGACGTTCGTCTTCGCCACGGTGTTCGCCAAGAAGAGCGGGATCGCGAACTGGGTCATCTCCAGCCTCGGATTCGAGACCATCGACTGGCGGGCCGATACCTGGTCCTCCTGGTTCGCCATCATCACCATGGTGAACTGGCGGTGGACCGGCTACTGGGCGATCATCTTCCTCGCCGCCATGCAGTCGATCTCCAAGGAGCTCTACGAGGCGGCGACCATCGACGGTGCGGGTCCGTGGCGGCAGTTCTGGCGGCTGACCGTCCCGCTCATCCGACCGGCCATCGTCTTCGCGGTCGTGATGAGCTCCATCGGCGGGCTCCAGCTCTTCACCGAGCCGTTGCTGTTCGACCTCAACGTCGCGGATGCCGGTGGTGGTGCGGACGGCCAGTGGCAGACGGTACAGATGTACATCTTCCGGGTGGCCTGGCGGAACATGAACCTCGGCTACGCGGCGGCGCTCTCCTGGATCCTGTTCCTCATCATCGTCGTCGTCGCGGCCACGTTCTCCCTCCTCACCAACCGGATCGGAGGTCGCAAGTGAGCACCACCGTCGTCGCACCGCGCCGGGACGTCAACGCCCGGCGCGCCCGCAGGATGGGAAGGGCGCCCTCCGACACCCCGGCGTCGTTCTGGAACTACGTCCTCCTGATCGCCATCTTCGTGGTCTCCGCGTTCCCGCTCTACTGGATGTTCGTCGTGGGTTCCGGGACCAACGAGGAACTGGGGAAGATCCCGCCGAACGTCGTCCCGCAGGGCAGGTTCGGGGACAACCTCGACAAGGTCCTCAACACCCAGAACGCGCACTTCGTCGCCTCTCTGATCAACAGCCTGGTCGTGTCCATCGTGGTCACGGTCTCGGTGCTGTTCTTCTGCTCCCTGGCGGGGTTCGCGTTCGCGAAACTGCGGTTCCGTGGGCGCACCGCGCTGCTGCTGCTCCTCATCGGAACCATGACGATCCCGAGCCAGCTCGGGGTGGTCGCGTTGTACATCCTGATGACGAAGATCAACTTCAACCAGACGCTCTGGGCGGTCATCGTCCCGGGCCTGGTCACGGCGTTCGGCGTGTTCTACATGCGTCAGTTCATCGAGGACGCCATCCCCGACGAGATCATCGAGGCGGCCAGGGTCGACGGGGCGTCGACCTTCGGCACCTACTGGTACATCATCGTGCCGACCCTTCGGCCGGCAGCCGGCGTGCTCGGTCTGCTGACGTTCGTCCAGACCTGGAACGACTTCCAGTGGCCGCTGATCACCCTGCAGGGAGGTGACACGCTCACCGTCCAGGTGGCGCTGAGCAACCTCGCCACCGGGGTCCTCATCGACTACTCGATCGTGCTCTGCGGCTCCGTCCTGGCGACCATCCCGCTGCTGATCCTGTTCCTCGTGGCAGGCAAGCAGATCGTCGCCGGCATCATGGAGGGCGCCGTCAAGGCGTGATCCCTGGTCGCGGTCACCGGCCCCGCAGCGATGCGTTGCCGGCCCGCGACGGCGACACCAGAAGGGGACCGTGAGGGAGCGGCCGGGTCACCGACCCGGCCGCTCCCTCACGTCCAGGGCCGCCGCCTCCTCGGGCGTCGGCGCCGTCCCGCCGAGGTGGGCCGGCAACCACCAGGAGTCCTCGGGACCGGAGGGCCGGTCGGGGTACCCGCGCTGCAGCCCGTCGAGCAGCGAGCTCATCCGCCGGGCCAGCTCCCGCGTCGCGGCCTCGTGGTCATCGCGCTTCCCCGGGGTCATCGGCTCGCCGACCACCATCGTGATCGCCTTGCCCCGCGACCAGTCCCGGGAGCGTCCCTTGGTCCAGACCCGCTGGCTCCCCCACACCGCCATCGGCACCAGCGGGACGCCGGCCGCAGCCGCCATCCTGACCGCGCCGTTCTTCAGCTCCTTCACGGTGAAGGAGCGGCTGATGGTCGCCTCGGGGAACAGCCCGACGACCTCTCCGGCCCGGAGCATCCGCACCGAGTCCCGGAAGGCGCCGGTGCCCGCAGCCCGATCCACCGGGATGTGGTGCATCCCCCGCATGAGCGGGCCGCCCAGCCAGTGGTCGAACACGGAGTCCTTGCACAGGAACCGCACCAGCCGCCCGCGTTCCCTGGCCGCCAGCCCGCAGAAGGCGAAGTCGAGGTAGCCCAGGTGATTGCTGGCCAGGACGACCCCGCCTGCACGGGGTAGGTTCTCGGTCCCCTCGATGGCGAACCGGAGCCCGAGCGCCCTGAACACGCCGCGTGCGAAAACGATCACAGGTGGGTAGACCAGATCCCTCACGCCGGGCAGCCTAGCTAGGCTCGCTGCGGGACCGCGCCGTCCGCCCGGCGGGTCGCCACCCGGCGCACGCAGCTCCACCGTCCGCCAGCACCTGCCGTACTCCGGAGGCACTCCTTTGGCCCTGTACGACCTCACCGGTCCCGCCCTGACCTCCTTCCGCTCGCAGGCCGTCGAGCCCGAGGGATTCGACGCCTTCTGGGCCGAGACCCTGGAACTCACCCGATCCGCTCCGCTGGACGCACGCTTCGCCCCGGTGGACACCGGCCTCGCCCTCGTCGAGACCCTGGACGTGACCTTCGCCGGCTGGGCCGGTCAGCCGGTCAAGGCGTGGCTGACCGTTCCCCGGGGCGCGGCCAGGTCACGGGACCGCTCGCTGCCGGTCGTCGTCGAGTACGTGGGCTACGGCGGCGGCCGGGGCCTACCGCACGAGGTGGCCCTGTTCGCCCTCGCCGGCTGGGCACACCTGAGGATGGACACCCGGGGCCAGGGCAGCAGCTGGAGCACCGCGGACACCCCGGACCCCGACCCCGTGGGCCAGCCCCAGCACCCCGGGTTCATGACGAAGGGCGTCCTCGACCCCGCCACCTACTACTACCGGCGGGTCTTCGCCGACGGCGTCCGCGCCGTGGAGGCCGCCCGCTCCTTCCCGGCGATCGACCCCGGCCGGGTCGCGGTGGTGGGCGGCAGCCAGGGCGGCGGGATCGCCGTCGCGGTCGCCGGCCTCGTGCCGGACCTCGTCGCCGCGACCCCGGACGTCCCCTTCCTGTGCGACTTCCGGCGCGCCACCACCCTGGTGGACACCGACCCGTACGGCGAGATCGCCCGGTACTGCCGGGTGCACAGGGACCGGGTCGACACCGTGCTGCGCACCCTGGACCACTTCGACGGCGTCCACCACGCCGCAAGGGCCACCGCGTCCAGCCTGTGGTGCGTCGGCCTCATGGACGACGTCTGTCCGCCGTCCACCGTCTACGCCGCCTACAACGCGTGGAAGGGGCCCAAGCAGATCATCGAGTACCCCTACAACCGGCACGAGGCGGGCGCAGGTTTCCAGGACGTCGTCCGGCTGGCCTTCCTCAGGGACGTCTTCGGGGGCTGACCTGGAGCGGGCGCGACGCCGGTGACCCGCTCAGGTCACGATCGGGTGGCCGGCCGTCACAACTCCCGCGGCACCAGGGATCATTGCGGCATGGTCGCGTCCTCTCCTCCACCCGTCACCCCACGGCCGACCCCCGGCACCCGCGAGCTCCTGGAGCTGCTCCACCAGGTGGGTGACGCCGGCCTGCTCGCCGGCCAGCACAATCAACCGGCTCACGGCTCGCTGTGGTCGGTGCGCGCCGGTGAACTGGCCGGGGCACTCCCCGCACTGTCCGGGTGGGACATCGGCTTCTCCGCGCCGGGAACCCTCGACGGGGTCGACTTCCGCGAGCGCAACGTCGCCGAGGCCATCGCCTGGCACCGCCGGCACGGGATCGTCACCTGGACCTGGCACTCCGTCTCGCCGTTCGAGGACGAGCCGGTGGAGTTCGAGGGCGGCATCCTTCGCGACCTCTCCCCGGCGGAGTGGGACCAGCTCCTCGACGAGGGCACCCCGGCCCACGCCCGGTGGTGCTCCCAGGTCGATGTCGCGGCCGACATCCTCGGCCGGCTCGACGCCGCGGGGGTCCCGGTGCTGTGGCGGCCCTACCACGAGATGAACGGCGGTTGGTTCTGGTGGGGCGGTGACCCGGACCGGTTCCCCGTCCTGTGGCGCATGCTGTTCGACCGGCTCGTCCACGGTCACGGGCTGCACAACCTGGTCTGGGTGTGGAGTCCGAACGCGGCCTACGGCGCGGCGTCGCCGTTCGCGCCGTTCCACCCGGGGCACGACGTCGTCGACGTCCTCGCCGCCGACGTCTACGACTTCCACTACGAGCGCGAGCACTACGAGGCCCTGCTCGACCTCGCCGACGGCAGGCCCATCGGCCTCGGCGAGGTGGGTGAGCTGCCCACCCCGGAGGTGCTCGACGACCAGCCACGGTGGACCTGGTTCATGGCCTGGGCCGACCTGCTCGAGCAGCGCAACGACCCGGCGACGGTGCACCGGCTCTACACCGACCCCAGGGTGATCACTCTGGACACCCTCGCCGACCTCCGCTCGGGGCTGGCAGGCCTGCCCGGGTGAGGGCTCCCCAGCCGGGAGCCGCGTCCCTCGTCCGGCGATCCCGAGGGACGCGGCCGGGTCCGACCGTGGTCAGAGCAGCGCGGCGTCCAGGCTGATGCTGGTGCCGGTGAGCGCCTTGCTCACCGGGCAACCCGTCTTCGCGGCGTCGGCGGCGTCCTGGAAGGCGCTCGCGTCCACGCCGCCGACCCGGCCGCGCACGGTCAGGTGGATCGCAGTGATCCGGAAGCCACCGGCCGGGTCGGCGCCCAGCGACACGTCCGCCGCCACCTCGAGGGACTCGACGGTCCCTCCGGCCCGGACGAGCTGCCCCGACAGGGCCATCGCGTAGCACGACGAGTGCGCTGCGGCGATGAGCTCCTCGGGGCTGGTGACCCCCTCGGCCTCGTCGGCCGCCCTCCGCGGGAAGGAGACCGGGTAGCTGCCCACGCCGGAGCTGGCGAGCTCGACGGTTCCGGATCCGTCCTGCAGCCCGCCGTTCCACCGGGTCCGGGCACTACGTGTGGGCATGCTTCCTCCGAGTCGGTTCGGGAGTCCGGCCGAGCGCCGATCACCACGGGCAAGCCTGCCCGACCCCGTCCGGGGCGGCGACTCGAGACCTGCCGACACGCCCGGCTCTGCCGCTGGTGGGCGACGTCGGCGTGCGACGCTCCCGGGCTTCCCTGCGACAATCCGGTCCCCGGTCCGCGCGGGACCGGACGGAGGGTGGGACGGTGGACGGACGAGTGCGCAGGGTCGGGGTCGTCGGGGCCGGGATCGTCGGCCTCGCCGTGGCCAGGCGGCTGCAGCAGGTGCTGCCCGGCGTCCAGGTCACCGTCCTGGAGAAGGAGGACCGGGTGGCCGGGGACGGCCCCGACCCGCTCGTGGTGCCGTTCCGCGGCGAGTACCTCCGGCTCCGCCCCGACCGCAGCCACCTGGTGCGCGGGCTCGTCTACCCCGTCCCGGACCCCCGGTACCCGTTCCTCGGCGTCCACCTCACCAGCCGGGTCGACGGCCACGTGGACGTCGGACCCAACGCGGTGCTCGCCCTCGCGAGGGAGGGCTACCCGAGAGGCCGGGTCGAGGTACGCGAGCCGGCCGGGACGCTCGGCTGGCCGGGCTTCCGGGTGATGGCCCGGCGGCACTGGCGGGCCGGGCTGGACGAGCTGCTGGGGTCGCTGAGCCGTCGGGTGTTCCTGGGCGGGGCTCGTCGGTACGTCCCCGAGCTGGGGCTCGCCGACGTGACGGCCGCGCCGTCCGGGGTGCGCGCCCAGGCCGTGGCGAGGGACGGCGCGCTGCTGGACGACTTCCGGCTCACCAGGCTGGGGCCGATCCTCGCGGTCAGAAACGCCGGGGGAGGGAACGTCCGGCGGGTCGACGACATCTTTCCGGACATGCCCCCTCGTCGCGTCCTGGTGCCGGTGGCCGCAGTCCTCGCCGTCACGGTCCTCGCGGTCGCCGGGATCGTTGCGCTCACCGACCGGCTGCCGTGGTCCTCCCCGCCCTGCACCGCCACCGTCGACGACACCGAGCGCGGGCTGGACCGGGGGACGGCGGTGGCGGCGACGACGGTCGCGGCGGTCGGCCGTCGGACGGGCGCGGGCCCGGAGCAGGTGGCCTCGGTGGCCGCGCGGTTCTCCGCGGACGGTATCGCCACGCCGGACGTCGACGCGATCGCGGGCGCCCTGGCCGGCGGGCGCGCCGGACGGGACGGCCGGACGGGGTCTGGTGGCGCGGGGGCCGGGGGTGAGCCCGGGAACGGGACGGTGGACACGGCCCTTGCGGGAGCCCTGCTCCGCGCCTCGGGTCCGGTGGTGTCCTGCCGGGGAGGGGGGACCGAGCTGCCCTACGAGGCGGAGGGAGCCCGCGGGCTGACCCCCCGGGCCGACCGGGTCCGCCGCGAGGTGCTCCGGACCGCGGGCAGGCTCCCGCTCGGGGGCTTCGCGCCGGGCGGGGTGCGGTCGGGACACATCGCCGGCTCGGCGCACTACGAGGGCCGGGCCGTCGACATCTTCTTCCGTCCGGTGACCAGGACCAACCGCAACCGCGGCTGGGTGACCGCCAACTGGCTCGTCGCCAGTGCCGAGCGGCTCCACGTCACCGTCGTGATCTTCGATGACCGGATCTGGTCCACCGCCCACGGGCGAGCCGGCTGGCGTCCCTACCGCCATCCCGGGGGTCGGACGGACAACCCCGTGCTGCGGCATCTCGACCACGTGCACGTCGAGGTCGCCCGCGGACAGGCGGACGCCGTCCGGGACCGGGCGGGAGGAGCGAGGGCGAGCGGGTCGCGATCAGGGACGGAAGCGGTGCTCCCTGGCCACCCGGTACTCCCTGGGGATGCTGTACTCGCGGGGGAGCCGGTCCTCGCGCCACGGCCGGCGCAGCTTCTGCACCGGCTTCGGAGCCGCCGGGGCCGGGGTCACCTGCGGTGCGGGCGCCGGGGCGGTCGGGTTGGGGCCGGTCCCTGAGACGTCGGAGAGCTGACGGGCCAGGTCGTCGTGGGAGAGCAGCAGCTCGGCGAAGGGGACCGGCGTCCTGGTGGTCTGGGTGATGTCCCGCCCCTCCGCGCTGAACAGGAAGGGGAAGCAGGCGAGCCCGTCCCCGAGGTCGACGGCACCGACCTCCTCCTTCCAGCCGGCCCAGCGGAGTTCGGCGCAGAAGCGCTCCAGCCCGCCGGCGAACACCCATTCGAGGAAGGCGCCGTGCCCCATGCCGAGGGGGGTCCACTCCAGCGTGTCCGGACCCCAGTAGCAGACCTCGCCCCGTGCGCCCGGCAGGGTGCCGCCGTTGAGCGCGAATCGGCCGCCGAGGACGTCGTAGGCGAAGGCCATCGCCGCCGGGGCCGGCCGGCCGGGCTCGGGGTCGGTGAGCTTGTTGGCCTCCGCCAGGTCGGGCAGCCCTTTCGCTCCGGCGCCGAGGATCCGCAGCCACCCGCCGTCGACCACCATGCCGCCGGTGTTGAGGGCCATCGCGCCGAGCGGTGATCTCGCGGTGACCTGCAGCCGGTACAGCACCTGCCGGGCGCGGGCCTGGTCGACGGGGAGGACGCGGACGTCGACGGGTGAGGCGTCGACGAGCGCCTTGAGCCGTGGCCACGCGGGTCGATCGACCGAGGCGAGTTCCTCGACGTCGCGGATGGTGGCCATGACATGGAATCGTGCCTCAATCGGCAGCATCCGGCCATGCACCCCCTTGGACAGCGTGTCAGCCGATGATGTGTTGCGCGTCACGTGACATGGACCCGACGCCACCACGCTCCGGCAAATCGGACCGATCGGGCGCCCGAAGGCTACCTGAAGCGTCGTGTCCGACACCAACTGTAGTGCCCGGCTCACTCCGTCCGCGCCGCGCCTCAGTCCGGCTGCCGCCGTCCCGCCACGTCCCGTCCCCCGTGTCCGTTGGGCCGGCATCCTCCCGCAGGTGGCAACCTCATGCGTCCGTTTCCTCACCCTGGGTGAATCTCGGCTGCGCACGACGTGCAAACAGCTCTCACTACCGCCGAGGGCCGGGGTGGCTGATCCTGGATATGTCGCACCGGTGCTCGAGGAGGCCGCACCGGACAGCGGTACTTGCCCGACCGCCCCCCCACCCCGGCGTTCACCCCATCCCGAACACCCGGGGCGGTCGGGCACCACAAGCTGGCAGAACCGGCGGCGCCGACGGCCCCCTGCGCGTCGCCGGTTCTGCCCACCACGTCGCACCGGCGCGGTGACGGCGTCGAAGGCTTCCCCGTCCTCGGGACGGGGAAGCCTTCGGCTGTCAGGTGGCCTTCGGCTGTCGGGTGTGACGACGACTTCACGCGATGCGGATGCCCGCGCGGGTCATTCGACGGCGGGCTGTGGCGTTCCCGACCGGGACGGGGACGGGTGCCCGCACCGACGGTGCCATTCCTCCTCGAGGATCGAGTGGACGACGGAGTCGCGCCACTGTCCGTTCACCCGCAGGTGGTCCCGGATCCGCCCCTCCTCGACCATCCCCACCGAGAGCATGAGCTGGCACGAGGCCCTGTTCTCCGGGGCACTCGCCCCCCAGACCCGGTGCAGGGAGAGGTGGTCGAAGGCGAGTCGGAGCAGCAGCTCGACGCTCTGCCGCCCGAGGCCCTTCCGCCACTGGTCGGGACGCAGCGCGAACCCGATCTGTCCGGAGCGGTAGTCCCCCAGCGCGAGTCGTGCCATCCCGACGACCTCGACCGTGTCCGGTCGCTCGATCGCCAGGGCGTACTCGGTGCGGGGGACGTCGGCCCTGCGGGCGAGGATCCCCTCGATGATCTCCGCGACCTGGTCCCGGCTCCTCGGCTCGAAGCTGAGGTGCCTGGTGGCCTCGGGGTCGCCGTACACCCGATGCAGCGCGTCGACGTCCCCGAGGGTGAACTCCCGCAACCGCACCGCAGCCGCGGTGAGCGTGGGAAGGGTCACGCCGGCGGAGGATACGGTCAATGAGGCGCTGTGGCCATCGGGGTACGGCAGAATGCCTCGATCTCGTCCCGGAGGTCGACGGCGATCTGGGCGTCCGTCGGCTGCGCCCGGAGCGCCGACTGCACCCGCTGCACACTGCGCACCACACCGTTGATCCGCTGCGCGGGAACCAGGTCGAGAACCGGGCCCATGGCGGCGGCGGCGCCGTCGAGCTCCCCCTCCCCGATCAGGCCGAGGGTGAGCACGCTGCGGGCTCCGGCCTCGTCACCGAAGCTGCGCTCCTGGGCGTCGGCGAGCTCGTAGGCGCGGACGGCGTCCCTCGCCCTGCGGATCGTCGAGCCCGACTCGTCGAGCCAGGCCGTCGCCTCGGCGGCGTAGTACAACTGCCGGGGCCGGTTGAAGCTCAGCACACCGCCCATGTCGTCGAGGTCGTCGTGCTCGACGCTCTCGCGGAGCACCTCGGCACGCAGGATCGCGGCGTGGGCGGTCTCCCCCTCACCGAGGAAGCCCGCGGCCCTGGCCTCGAGCGCGGCCAGCCAGACGGCGACCGTCCCGTTCGTCGCCTCGGCGGGCAGCGCGCCGAGACAGGCGTAGTCGAGCGCCTCCCTCGGCCGCCCGGCCCAGTAGGCGATGAGCGACTGCAGGCCGCGCACCCACGCCTGGAGCCCGGCGTGGCCACCGGTCTCGGCGCAGACGAACGCGGCCCGCGCCTGGGTCATCGCCGCACTGGGCTGACCGAGGTCGTGGCTGGCCTTCGCCAGGAGCCCCGAGGAGATCCCGGCGAGCACGTAGAGGTCACTGGCCTGGCCGGGTCGCTGCCTGCCCTCGAGCAGCCGGAAGCAGAGGTCCTGGACCTCGACGAGATCGGGCAGGAGGATCGGAAGCGGCTGCCTGAGATAGGACTCCGCGATCCTCCCCACCTCGTCGTGGATCTCCGCCAGACTCTCCGCCCCCAGGTTCGTCCCCCCGGCCATGGCGGCGAACCGAAGCGCACGCCGTGCTGCCATGGTCACCAATCCCTCCAGCCCATCTCCGTCGCTGCGTGCACTCTCGCCCTGGTCGAGCAGTCGAGGAGCGGAACGGAACGGCACGGGGCTGTAGTCGACCGCAAGCCCCAACTGCACCGGCCCGGTGGTGAACAACCGGCACAGCAGGTCCTCGTACTCGCGGCTGATCCCCGCGCCCGCCTCCCAGCCCAGCCAGGAACGCTCGGCCAGTCCCCGAGGGTGCGCGCTCACGGCGATGGCCCGTTCGACCGCCTCGCGCACGGTCCACCCGAACGCCAGCCGGAAGGCCTTCAACCGCCGGTGCCCGCAGCAGGCGACGATCCGTTCCGCTGCCTCGTGGAAGAGGGCGACCGGAGGGTCGGCAGGTTCGCCGGCGGCGGTCAGCACCCGCAGACGGATCCGCTCCGCGCACCGTGGTTCGTGCGGCGCGTGAGGCGCAGCGGAACGAGTCGTTCGCATATGCCCTCCCGAAGCGACCGGTGGCAGGATCGAGTGCCACTCCTTGACAATCACTCATAGTAGGTGCCTGACGACTATCCGGAAGCCCCCCAAGGAGATCGGAAGGGATCTCTCATCCGGACTGAGACGGGACCTCATGCCGACGAGACCTTCTTAACCTGTGTTGTCCGGTCTGTGAAGCCCTGGGGGACACGGGATCTCATCACCTCCGCTGTCCCCCAGGGCATGTCACGTCCCGGCCCGCGACCCCGCGCACCCCGACCGCCGGGCCTCCCTTCCCTGGGCCCGGGCCGCCATCTCCTCAGCTCGGGACGTCCCGGCGCAGCCAACGGACGCCGCCGACCGTCATCGGGACGACGATCCACACCCCGAGGGCGACGAGGATCGGACCGAGGTGACCGCCGAACTCCAGGTAGGCGACGTGGTTGAAGGCCGTGAAGACGTCGAGCCACTCCGCGGCCTCGCCGAAGACCCGATGCCCCGTCGCCGCCCAGCCGACCGGGGCGGCGTAGTAGAGCGTGATCGCCGCGGCGGTCTGCTGGAGCAGCAGTCCGATCGCGGCGCCCATCAGGGCGTTGAGGGTGACGACGAGCACCATCCCGACGGCGCTCGTCAACGGGCGGCCCCAGTCCACCGGGATGCCGTGCAGCGCGGCGGCCCCCAGGGTGCCGACCGCCGCGATCCCCACCGCGATGACCGCCGTGACCGCGGCGACGGCGAGCGCCGCCAGCAGCTTCGCCACCAGCACGCGGTCCCGCCGGGGCTGCAGGGTGAAGGTGCTCAACGCCGTCCGTTGGGTCCACTCCGACGTCATCGCCAGCGCTCCGATCACGGGCAGGACCACGACGGTCCCCAATGAGGTGGCGTCCTGGTACCGGTCGAAGACGGCGACCTGCTCGTCCCTGGCGATCCAGGCCCAGACGGTGCCGAGGACCGAGAGGAGCAGGACACCGGCGAGCAGCAGTTGCCCGGAGCGGGTGTCGAGCGTCTTGCGCACCTCGACGCCGAACACCCGGAGGAAGGGAACCGGCCTCAACCCCGCCGCGGTGCCCACTCCGGTACCCAGACCCACTCCGGTGCCCGCTCCGGTGCGCTGGCCGGCGACGGTGTCCGGGCCGGTCACGCCAGGACCTCCTTGTCTCTCGCGGCCTTGTCTCTCGCGGCGACGAGTCGGGTCCCGGCCGGGCCGGTGCCCGGTGGCCCGGTGGGACCGCGCCGGCCGGAGGTGAGGTCGAAGAACAGGTCCTCCAGCCCCGTTCCCCCACCCGTCCTCAGCTCGGTGAGCACCTGGCCCGCCGCGGAGGCGACCCGCCCGACGGTCTCGGTGTCCGCCTCCACCCGCAGCCCGCCGCTCGCCGCGGACACCGCGAGCCCGGCACCGGAGAGGGCGATCCGCAGCCCGACCAGGTCTGGGCCGTTGACGACGACCCCGGCTCCGCCGAGCAGGGCGGTGAGCTCGCCCTGGGCGACGACCCGGCCCGCGGAGATGACGACCAGCCGGTCCACGGTCGCCTCCACCTCGGACAGCAGGTGGCTGGACAGCAGGACCGTCCCCCCGCCGGCCGCGAAGACCCTGAGGGTCTCGCGCATCCAGCGGATCCCCTCCGGGTCCAGTCCGTTCGCCGGTTCGTCGAGGATCAGCACGTACGGATCCCCCAACATCGCCTGGGCGATCCCCAGTCGTTGGCGCATGCCGAGGGAGTAGGTCCCGACCCTGCGCCGGGCGGCGTTGCCGAGACCGACGCGTTCCAGCAGCTCCTCGGCCCGGCTCGCGGGCAGGTCCGACATCGACGCCGCAAGGCGCAGCGCCTCCCTGCCGGTCCGGCCGGGGTGCTGCGCCGCGGCGTCCAGCACCGTGCCCACCACCCGACCGGGAACGGGCAGGTCGCGGTAACGCCGACCGTCGACGAGAGCGGTCCCCGAGGTCGCCCGGGTGATCCCGGCCAGGATCCGCAGTGCCGTCGACTTGCCGGCGCCGTTCGGGCCGAGGAACCCGGTGACGGTACCCGGGTCACAGGTGAAGGACACCTCCGTGAGGGCGGCCTGGTGGCCGAACCTCTTCGTCGTGTTCTCGAATCGGATCATGGGTGAGAGCCTGGCCGCCGTGCCTCCCGCGGCGCGTCGCCCCGACGGTGCCGGCCAGGTCCGACGAAGGTCGCGCGGGCGGGGGGATCGGGTCCGACGTGTGGACGATCCCGCCGGACCCCTCGGTGTCTAGCCTGAAGCCATGTCCCTCGGTGAGCCGGTACCCGCGAGCTCCGGTCCCGACCGACGTCCCGAGCAGCCCTCCCCGCAGCCGGTGGTGCACCCGTACCCGGTCTACCCCTTCGGTCCGCCCCCGCCGCCGCGCCCGGTCGACCCCAGGGGCTGGGCCCGGCGGAACGCCCCGCGGTTCAGCACCGCGGTGTACCTGTGCGTCGGCCTCCTCGGCCTGATGGTCACCGTCGTCCCGGTGTCGGACCCCCAGACGCGGGGGTACCGGTTCTTCCAGGAGCCCTCGGGTGCGTTCGCCCTGTGGTTCCTCGCGGTCAACCTGACCGCGATCATGGTCCTGCCGCTGCGCCGTCGGTTCCCGGTGGGGGTCGCCCTTGTCGGCTGGGTCGCGCTCGTCACCTCGGCCGGCTGGGTGCCGTTCGGGCTCGCCCTGTTCGCCCTCGCGATCCGGCGCAGGGATGCCTGGCTGTGGGTGGTCACCGGCTGCGGGGTTGCCGCGTGGGCACTGCACCTGTCCCTGCCGCCGGTCATGGCGGTCCTGGTGGCCGTCATGATGACCGGGCTGCCGCTGGCGGCCGGGGCCTACCTCGGGGCGCGCCGTGACCTGGTGGCCTCGCTGCGGGAGCGGGCCGACGAGGCCGAGCAGAGCTCCGCCCTCCGCGCCGACCAGGCCCGGCTCGCCGAACGCACCCGGATCGCCCAGGAGATGCACGACGTCCTCGCGCACCGGATCTCCCTGGTCGCCCTGCACGCCGGCGGACTCGAGGTACGGCCGGACGTCCGGCCGGAGGACGTGGCCCGGTCCGCCGCCCTCATCGGGTCCACCGCGCGGGCAGCGCTCGCGGACCTGCGCGACGTCCTCGGCCTGCTCCGCACCGACACCTCGGCGGAGGGCGCCGACCTGGCCCCGCAACCCCGGCTGGCCGATCTGCCCCGGCTGGTGGCGACCTCGGCGGCGGCCGGGATCCGGGTCCGGCTGGACTGGCGGCTCAGCGCGGCACCGGCGGAGATCGAGGAGCCGCCGCTGATCGGCCGTACCGTCTACCGGGTGGTGCAGGAAGCCCTGACGAACGTCCACAAGCACGCCCGGGACGCCGCGACGACGGTCGTGCTGTCCGGATGCCCCGGGACCGGGCTCGTCGTCGAGATCACCAACGTCCGACCGGTGGCCGCGGACGCCCTCGTTCCGGGGGCCGGGGTCGGGCTCGTCGGCCTGCGCGAGCGGGTCGAACTGGCGGGGGGAACCTTCGAGGCCGGCCCGCTGGCCGGCGGGTGGCGGGTGCGAGCCGGGTTCGGCTGGCCGCCCGACCGTCCCGGGGAGCGCGCATGAACGCCGTGGAACGTCCGACCAGGGTGCTGCTCGTCGACGACGACCCCCTGGTCCGTGCCGGACTGACGATGATCCTCTCCAGCGCGGACGACCTCGAGGTCGTCGGCGAGGCCCCGGACGGCGCCGGGGCGCTGACCGCGGTCGCGGCGCACCACCCGGACGTGGTGCTCATGGACGTCCGGATGCCGATCGTCGACGGGCTGACCGCGACCGCGGCCCTCACCGCGCTGCCCGCTCCGCCGAAGGTCGTGGTGCTGACCACCTTCGGCCTCGACGACTACATCGTCCGGGCCCTCGAGGCGGGGGCGAGCGGCTTCCTGCTCAAGGACACCCCGCCCCGGGATCTGGTCCGGGCGGTGCAGGTGGTCGCGGCAGGGGACGCCATGCTCTCGCCCGCGGTCACCCGTTCCCTCATCCAGCGGATCGCGACCTCCCCGGTGGACGCCCGGCGCCGGGCGGCCCTGGCCAGGACCGGGTGCCTGACCGAGCGGGAACTGCAGGTGCTCGTCACCGTCGGGCGCGGGATGTCCAACAGCGAGATCGGCAGGGAGCTCCACCTGAGCGAGGCCACCGTGAAGACCCACGTCTCGCACCTGTTGACCAAGCTCGACGCGACCAACAGGGTTCAGATCGCGATCATCGCCCACCACGCGGGCCTGCTCGACGAGGGGTGACCTCGCTCGCCGCGAGCGCCCGGTCCACCGACATCCGGCACCACACCGACTTCCCGAACCGCTCGTAGACGACCCCCCACGCCACGGACAGGGCCGCGATGATGAGCAGCCCGCGACCGGACACCGCGGTGGGTGCCGCCGGTACCGGTTGCATCGGGACGACGCACCCGCCGCTGTCCCGGACCCGCAGGTAGATCGTGTCGTCGCGGTGCTCGATCCCCACCTCCAGCGGCCCCTCGCCGTGCCGGACCCCGTTCGTGACCAGTTCGCTGAGGGCGAGGGCCGCGTCGTCGAGGAGGGCAGAGGGCCCCGGCGGGATGAGCTCCCAGCGCAGCAGGTGCTCGCGGAGGAAGCCCCTGGCCCGGTGCGGGGCGTCGCTCCGGGCCGGGAGGACGAGGGTGGCCTGGCGGCACATCGACGAACGGTCTCCGGCTCGAAGGTCAGGGATGGCGCTGCTGCGGGGTCCCGAGTCTCTCCCGGGCGCGGACCGGTCGCATCCCCGGCAACGGGTCCGTCCCCCCGACGGACCAGGGGACCGCCCGATCTGTCCGGGATATCCCCACGGGCGTCCGGATCCTCATGTCGGGGTCCCTCCATCCACGGTCGAGCGGTTCACCGGCGAGCGGCTCGCCGCCGGGCCGGTCCCCACCGGCGCGTTCCCGGACGAGCGGGGCAGGGTCGGTGCGTCACCGGCCGCGCCCGTCGTCACCGGACGGCCGACCAGGGCGGCGACCCGCTCCCGGATGTCCCTGCCCAGCGGCCGCAGCCTGGCCGAGGCGGCCTCACCCATGAGGTAGCCCTGGACGAAGCGGATGCCCACGGCATGGATGTCCGACAACGGCACGGCGGTGTCGGGGGCGACGCCCTCCATGATGATCGGCCTGCCCCGCGGGGCGTCCCCCCGCCGCAGGGCGTGCTCGGCCACCTGGACGACGAGCCCCAGCTCCTCGCGGGCGAGCGGGTGCCCGAGGATCGCCCGGTCGATCTTGATCTGGGTCAGGGTGAGACTCGCCAGCCGGTCGAGCGAGGCCTGCCCGACCCCGAAGTCGTCGACGGCGAAGTTCACCTGCAGGTCGGCGGCCAGCAGTCCGATCCGGTCCCGGAAGTAGCCCATCGGGCTGGGCAGCCAGACCTCACCGGGGGGCGGGGCGATGCGGTCCTTCTCCGAGATCTCGAGGGTCACCCCGCCGTCCGGAAGCCCCGACGCGGCGATCGCGGCCCGCAACTCCTCGACGTAGCGGTCGTCCATGATCGAGCGGACGGCGACGTTGATGGCGAGGGGCTTGGGACGGCGCCCCCGCCAGGTGCTGGCGGCGTGCGAGGCGACGTAGGTGCGGAGAGCCGTCGCCGCCAGCACGCCGTCCCGCTCGACGACGAACCGGTCGCCCCAGACCGTGGCCACGTCGAGCAACCCGACCGGCGCCGACCGCTCACCCTCGGCGCGCCGGGCCAGGGCCTCCCACCCCCGGATGCCGACCCGGGCCGGATCCGGGTCCAGCCGCACCACCGGCTCGAAGATCATGACAAGGGAGGCGAGTCGGCTGCGGTACCGGTCGAGGGCGCGCTCGCAGAGCGGGTCGGGCAGCAGGCCGAACCTCGACCGCAGAGCGGTGAGGACACCGATCTCGATCTCCAGGGCGTTCTCCCGGAGGTCGTCGCGCGGGGTGAGGAACCCACCCAGCACGACCGACAACGGCTCACCGATCACCAGCATGGCCGGGTCGGGCCGGACGACGACGAGCAGCCGACCCGCGTCGGCCCCGGTCCTGGCGAGGGGGACGGCCAGCACGGTCGTGCCGTCGACGGCGCGGGCGACCCGGCCGGGAACCCCGTTCCACCCGTCACCGGTGACCGACCGGAGGTCGGAGACCAGGTCGCCGACGAGGGCGGTCGCCGTCCCCGCCGGTGGCGGGTCGGTCCAGCACGCCGTCCCCGAAGGCCCCATCGCGACCAGCCCGGCCGAGGAGGCGCGCAGGGCGGCGCGCAGCCGTTCCAGCCGGTGGCGGGTGCCCTCGGCGCCCGGCCGGCTCAGCTCCGTGGCGGGGTCGGCGAACAGTGCGTCCAGCAGCCGCCGGACCAGCGGAGCGGCGGGATGGAGGGGATGACCGAGGTCCGAGCACGACACCGGCCGGTGCGGGGCGCGCTCCACGACGACGTCGGGCTCCGGCTCGGGGAACCCGGGTCCGGCGGTGCCCGACGCGACGCCGACGTGCGGGACGGGACCTCCCGGACCTGCGCGGGCCGGTACCTCGTCGGCTGCGGGACCGGCCCCGTCGCCGGTTCGACGCCGATCCTCCACGGCGACCCCTTCCCCCCACTCTGCCGTGGATCTTACACTCCGTTATTACGTAACTACTTGCCGTAGTGTTCCGGTGTTCGTCCCCCTCCCTGCCGCGTTCTCCGGCCACCCTCCGGCGTTCGGGGGAGGTTCCCGGCCGAACGGAACGGACCCCGGGCGAACCGGGACACCGGGGCAGGGCCGGGGCCGAACCGTGACCGCGGTGGGGCGAGCGCGGGTGAACCGGGGTCCGAGCAGGGGCCGGGGGTATCCGGGTGTACAGCTCGAGGAGAACCAGGGACGATCGGAGGTGCCATGACGCTTCTCGATCACCTACCCCCGGGTTCCCTCTTCCCCCCCGCCCCGTTCGCCTCCGCGGGATTCCCCCGACCCCTGCACGCAGCCACCCCGGACTCGCCGTCCGCGGCGCCCTCGGAAGACCCCGACGACGCGACCGACGCGGCGGGGCCCGACGCCGACGCGCTGCTCGACGCCTTCGTCACCTGGACCGCCGAGCAGGGGATCGACCTCTACCCCGCCCAGCAGGAGGCGCTGGTCGAGCTGGTGCTCGGGTCGAACGTCATCCTCAACACCCCGACCGGGTCGGGGAAGAGCCTGGTCGCGACCGGAGCCCACTTCGCGGCGTTGGCCCGGGGGCAGCGGACCTTCTACACCGCACCGATCAAGGCGCTGGTCTCGGAGAAGTTCTTCGCCCTGTGCGGGGTCTTCGGCGCGGACAACGTCGGCATGATGACCGGCGACGCGAGCGTCAACGCCGAGGCACCGGTGATCTGCTGCACCGCCGAGGTACTGGCCAACCTGGCGCTGCGGCTCGGGGCCGGAGCCCCCATCGGCCAGGTGGTCATGGACGAGTTCCACTTCTACGCCGAGCCGGACCGGGGCTGGGCCTGGCAGGTCCCGCTGCTGGAACTGCCGAGGGCGCAGTTCCTGCTCATGTCGGCGACCCTCGGGGACGTCACCCGGTTCCAGAGCGACCTCACCCGGCGCACCGGCGCGGCCACGGCGGTCGTCACGTCCGCGGAACGCCCGGTCCCGCTGACCTTCCGCTACGCGCGCACCCCGCTGCACGAGACCATCGAGGAACTGCTCGCCACCCGGTCGGCACCGGTCTACGTCGTGCACTTCACCCAGGCCGCCGCCCTGGAGCGGGCGCAGGGGTTGATGAGCGTCAACGTGTGCACCCGGGCCGAGAAGGAGGCCATCAACGAGCTCATCGGGCGGTTCCGGTTCTCGGCCGGCTTCGGGCGCACCCTGTCCCGGCTGGTCCGGCACGGGATCGGCGTCCACCACGCCGGGATGCTGCCCCGGTACCGCAGGCTCGTCGAGCTGCTCGCCCAGGCCGGGCTGCTCAAGGTGATCTGCGGCACCGACACCCTCGGAGTCGGGATCAACGTGCCGATCCGCACCGTGGTGTTCACCGGGCTGAGCAAGTACGACGGCACCCGCAACCGGCTGCTCAAGGTGCGCGAGTTCCACCAGATCGCGGGCCGGGCCGGGCGGGCCGGCTTCGACACCGCCGGGACCGTCGTCGTCCAGGCCCCCGAGCACGCCATCGAGCACGAGCGCGCCGTCGCCAAGGCCGGTGACGACCCGAAGAAACGGAAGAAGGTGGTCCGGCGCAGGCCCCCCGAGGGCACCATCACCTGGAGCGACAAGACCTACGACCGGCTGGTCTCCGCCGAGCCGGAGCCGCTGACGTCGAGCTTCACCGTCAGCCACTCCATGCTGCTGAACGTCGTCGCCCGGCCGGGAGACGCCTTCACGTCGATGCGGCACCTGCTCACCGACAACCACGAGCCGAGGCCTGCCCAGCTCCGGCACATCCGGCAGGCCGTCGCCATCTACCGGGCACTGCTCGCGGCCGGCGTCGTCGAGCGGTTGCCGGTACCCGACGCCGAGGGCAGGACCGTCCGGTTGACCGTCGACCTGCAACTCGACTTCGCCCTCAACCAGCCGCTCTCGCCGTTCGCCCTGGCCGCGATCGAGCTGCTCGACCCGATGTCCCCCAGCTACGCCCTCGACGTGGTGTCGGTGATCGAGGCGACCCTCGACGACCCGCGACAGGTGCTCGCCGCGCAGCGGTCCAAGGCCAAGGGCGAGGCCGTCGCCCGGATGAAGGCCGACGGCATCGAGTACGAGGAGCGGATGCGGCTGCTGGAGGACGTCACCCATCCCCGGCCGCTGGCCGAGGAGCTCGACGAGGCCTACGAGATGTACCGGAAGGGCCACCCCTGGGTCGCCGACCACGAGCTGCGACCCAAGTCGGTGGTGCGGGACCTGTTCGAGAAGGGGATGACCTTCACCGAGTACGTCTCGTTCTACGGCCTGGCCCGCTCCGAGGGCGTCGTGCTGCGGTACCTCGCCGACGCCTACCGGGCCCTGCGCCAGACCGTTCCGGAGGAGGCCAAGGACGAGCCGCTCGACGATCTCGTGGAGTGGCTCGGCGAGCTGGTCCGTCAGGTCGACTCCAGCCTGCTCGCCGAGTGGGAGCAGCTACGGGCAGGCGAGGACGGCCCCCAGGACGCGGGCGGGCGTGGGTCCGGGTCGGGTGGTCCCGGCGTCGACGACCGGCCGCCCCCGGTCACCGGCAACCACCGCGCCTTCCGGGTGCTGGTGCGCAACGCCCTGTTCCGCCGGGTCGAACTGGCAGCGCTGCGGCGGTACGCGGAGCTCGGCGAACTGGACGCCGCGGACGGCTGGGACGCCGACGCCTGGGCTGACGCCGTGGACGCCTACTTCGAGGCCCACGAAGACCTCGGCACCGGACCCGATGCCAGAGGCCCGGCGATGCTCGTCATCGACGAGCACCCCGAGGGACACGAGGGGGTCTGGCAGGTCCGGCAGATCTTCGACGATCCCGCGGGCGACCGTGACTGGGGCATCAGCGCCGAGGTGGACCTCGCCGCGTCGGACGAGGCCGGGCACGCCGTCCTGCACGTCACCGACGTCGGCATGCTCTGAGGAGCACCGGATCCGGGCCCTGATCCGGACGAGCAGACCGAGGGGCACAGGTCCCCGGGGGTGTCCGCCCCCGGGGACCTGCAGCTCCCCTCGGGATCACCCCTCCCGCAGCGTCTCCTGCTCGGGCTCGTCCTGCTCGGTTCCGTTCTCCTCGGGCTCGACATCCTCGGGCTCAGCGTCGGTGTCGGCCTCGGCGGCGTCGTCCTCGGCGGCGTCGTCCTCGCCCACGGCCTCCGGCTCGGGCTCGACATCCTCCGACTCAGACTCGGCGTCCCCGACCTCGACAGCCTCGGGCTCCACCGCCACCGCGAGATCGTCCTCGTTCTCCGGCTCGTCCTCGTCCTCGTTCTCCTCGGGCTCCGGCTCCACCATCGCCTCGGGCTCGACGTCGGCCTCGGCGACCGGCTCGGGCTCCGGCTCCGGCTCGGACTCGACGTCGGCCTCGGGCTCGTCCAGCACCGCCACCGCGAGATCGTCCTCGTTCTCCGGCTCGTCCTCGTCCTCGTCCTCCTCGGGCTCCGGCTCCACCATCGCCTCGGGCTCGACGTCGGCCTCGGCGACCGGCTCGGACTCCACCACGGCCTCGGGCTCGTCCTCCGGGATCACGATCCGGTCCGGGTCGGGCACGACGTCCGGCTCGGGTGCCGGATCGAGGATCCGGTCCGGGTCGGGGACGACGTCCGGCTCGGGCACCGGGTCGAGGGGGCGGTCCGGCTCGGGCACCGGAACCAGTTCCGGCTCCGGCGGAACCTCGGCGAGGGCGGGAACCGCGGCCGGTGCCGACAGGCTCGCCTCGATCGGGCCTGCCTCCTGCTCACGTGCGAGCAGGTCGTCCAGGGCCTCCCGGACGGCGTCGAGCCGCCGCACGGCGTCCAGATGCGTCGCCACGAGTGCGCCGACCCGGGTCGACCGGAGCTCCTCGATCTCCGCTGATCGCCGTTCCGCCTCCTGGTGCAGCGCCTCGGCCTCCGACC
>JAAYAH010000071.1 GCA_012719445.1 Actinomycetales bacterium
GACGCCGTGCCATGGGGTTGACCTTCACCAGTCGTTCCAGGCTCAGCGTGACGGCCGTGACCACCGTGCTGGGGTAGGACAGGGCCCGGCCGCACCCCAGGAGCCGGGTGCGTTCCCTGCGGAACAGTTCCAGGTACTGCCCGGTGGAGATCTCCGCCTCCGCGGTGTAGGCGGCGGCCTGGGCCACGGCCAGCGGCAGTTGCCCCAGCTCTTGGGCCAGGCGCCGGGCCACCTCCTGAGGCTCCTGCGGGCCGTGCCCCTGCAGCAGTTCCGTGGCGGCGTCCAGGGCGAGGACGTCGACGGGCACCTCGGCGGCCAGCAGCCGCCAGGTCGGGTTGCGTGAGGTCAGGACGACGTGGGCGCCAGTGCCCCCGGCCGGCGGTATGAACGGCTCGACATCCACCGGCCCGGTGGCGTTGTCCAGGACCAGTAGCCAGGAGTCGCGGCGGCGCAGTTGCTCGAACACGTAGGTGAGCAGCTCCGCCGAAGACCACTCCTCCATCGCCCCCAGGCGGACGGCGAGTTGCCCGAGCCCGGTGACCATCTCCAGTCGGGTCTCGGCGGCCACCCACCACCCCAGCTGGTAGTCCTGCCGGTATCTCTCGGCGAAGGCCCGCACGAGCTGGGTCTTGCCCACCCCCGCGATCCCGTGTACCGCCGCAACCGTCGGAGCACCGGTGGATGCGGCATCGAGTTGCCCGCGGATCGCGGCGATCTCGGCATCACGTCCACGAAACCCGCGCACCGCAGGGGTGATGTTCCACACCCGCGACAGGTCCGGGTCTTCCCCGCGCAGGCGCTCTCCGACCGAGGCTTCCGACGCGGACCTGGCCTGGTCCGCCGCGCCCGACCCGGGCATGGGGGCGGTGGACGCCGCGGCCTCAGCGCGCGCCTGCCGGGCCGCCCGGGCCAGGATGTCCCCGGTGCTGAAGATCTCATCGCAGCGGCGAGCGAGGTTCACGCTCGGGGTGCGACGGCCGTTGAGGACCCGTGACAACTGTCCGGCGTCGATCGGTACCTGACGCGCCAACGCCCGCACCGATAGGTCCCGTTCGGCCAGCAGGTCTCTCAGCAGCACGCCGAAGGCCTCCGGCGGCAACGCCATCGACGACCTCCCGTCCGCGCCCAGCCTCTCCCGTGGTTCGCTGTGCGTTCCCCCGCACGTCCGAGCCTTCCACGATCACCGCCGGTGTTGCCAGGCGCGAGGACACGATGGCAACGCCTGGCAACACCTCGACGTCGTCCTCACCGTCTTGGGTGATCCACTCCATCGCTCATGTGCCGCAGCGGATGACGGAGGGCTGTCGACGAGCCGCGTCCGCACCGGGGGCCCGGACAGCGGGATCAGCTGGATCAGGTGCGTTGCGCGAGCCCCGCCAGAACCGGTACCGGCACCTCACAGCGCGACCCGTGGTCCGGACGCCACCGATGGACGGGAACCAGGCCGGGTTCGATCAAGTCGAGCCCGTCGAACAGCGAATGGATCTGCTCAGGTGTCCTCAGGACCAACGGCGCCGCCATCTCCTCGTACACGCGGACAGCCCGGCGCGTGGCCGCGGGCCGCCGCGCCTGGACGTCGCTGTCAACGTCGGTGACATGGGTGATGGCCACGTAACTTCCCGGAGGCAGAACCTCCCGGAAGGCTGCCACGATCCCGCGCGGGTCCTGTGCCGCCGTGAGGAAGTGCAGGACCGCGACGAACAGCACCGCGACCGGGCGACCGAAGTCAAGGTGTGCCTGGATGGTGGCATCACCGAGGAGGCAGGCGGGATCACGCAGGTCCGCCGCGACCGTGACCGTCCGCGGGTCCCGGGACAGCAGGGCCCTGGCGTGGGCCAGGACGACCGGATCGTGGTCGACGTAGACCACCCGGGCCCCGGGGGTCACCTGATGGGCGATCTCATGTGCCGCTCCGGCCGCCGGGAGCCCGGCTCCCAGGTCAAGGAACTGCGTGACACCCGAACGTGCGAGGTACCGCACCACGCGCTTCAGGAAGGCCCGGTTGGCCAGCGCTGCCTGCACGGCCCAGGGCGCGATCTCGGCGACCGCGTCACCCAGGACCCGATCCGCGACGAAGTGATCTCTCCCGCCCATCCAGTAGTTGTCGATCCGGGCGGGATTGGGCCGCCCCGGCTCGAGCGCCCCCAGCGGAAGCCCCGCCAGCCAGGCCCGGGCCTTGCCGTTGTGCTCCGCTGCGGCCGCGCCGACAACGGACGGCCGGTCATCGACTGCGCGCGGCACGCCTGCGAGCCGATCGCCATGGGCAACGGGTGCCAGGAGGTAGCGACTGGGAACGCCGAC
>JAAYAH010000006.1 GCA_012719445.1 Actinomycetales bacterium
ACCTGAACGACCCCACACCACCCCCGGCAGCGCGTAGACACACGCCCCCGTCCGGGTCCACCCGCGTCTTCCCAGGTCAACCCCCAAATCCCGGCCCGCGTGTGACCACCAACTGCGGAACCCGGGTGTCGGAGACCGCGTCGGCGGGCAGTGACGGGGTCTCGGTGCACCGCCGGGACACCGTCTGCACCCGAGCCACCCGATCGAGGATCCACCGATCGGTGTCGCCGGCGTAGGTCGTCCGCCGGCACAGATCGTCCGCCGAGGTGCCGGTGTCGCCCCGGTCGTCGACCGTCACCACCCGACCGTGGGCGTCGTACCCGGTGAGGGTCTCGGTGACCCGCGTCCTCCCTCCGGAGACCGGGGTGTACGCGCGGGTGGCCGCGGTTGCGACGTGCCGCGCCCGCAGCGTCGGCAGCCCGTTCAGGGCCTGGGAGGCGGTCGGTTCGGACAGCCACGGATCGGTGATCGTCGTGGAGACCAGCTCCCCGTCGACGCCGTTGCGCACCGTCAGTTCCCGGGTGACCCCGGCCAGTGCCTCATGGTCGGTCACCGACCCTCCCCTGCTGTCGGTGACCCGTACCGAGCGGGCGGAGCCGTTGGCGGTGAGGTCACCATCCATGCCCCGGAAGTAGGTGGTTCTTGTCGAGGTGATGACCTCCGGAGAGCGCCCGGTGCGCACCTCGACGTCACCGTAGCCGCGCCAGCCGCCCCAGGTGCGCTCGGACGCCAGGGTGAGCGGGCTGTCGTCCCGGTGCCAGGCCGGGGCGCCGTGGTAGACGTACCGGGTGGTGACGGCGCCCCCACCGGCCGTGCCGTCCTGGTCGGTGATCTCGTTGACGACGTACTTGTTGAACCAGTCCAGCATCGACGACCCGGCACCCGGCGGGGTCCAACGGATCGGGTAGCACCGCCTGGCGTTCGCGTCGGGGGTCGGGGTCCCGCTCTCGCAGTCGGGGCCGGAGTAGTCCACCCCGACGATCCGCCCGGTCTCGGTCCGCACCTGGCTGATCCGGTACCGGGTGAGCATGGCGTACCCGTTCCGGTAGTTGACCCGGTTGATCAGCGGCCGGCCGGTGAACGTCACCGGGGGCAGGGTGACCGCCGTTCCCGCCGTGCCGGTGCGGGTGATGGTGTCCAGCCACAGCGACGGGCTCGTGGTGGCGTCCCCGGTGGCCGGGAAGGAGCTGCCCAGCTTCCAGGTGTCGACGTCCTGCAGGCCGCCACCGACAAGTACCTGGGTGGTGATGCCGGACAGCCGCAGCGCGGTCCAGAAGACCGGGTTGGTGTTGTCGCAGGCGGCACCGTTCGCACAGTTCAGGTCGGCCGGGACGTCCGGCCAGGACTTCGCCGTCGCCTTGCTCAGCGTCGCCGGGTCGCAACTGGTGCCGGTGCACCGGCCGGTGACGTCGAAGCGCACCTGCGCCGCCGGGGTCGTGGCATAGACCTGTCCGTCGCGCTGGCCGTACTGGATCCGGCGCAGCACCCCGCCGCGGACGTAGGGGGTGTTCGCGGTGCTGCCGTTGTTGCGGGCGTAGTACCCGGTCTCGGTGTCGTAGAAGTAGGAGATCACGTTGCCGTGGGTGTCGACGACGTAGTCGAGGTTCCACCGCCACGCCTGCGCGCAGTAGGAGGCCGCCCAGGTCGAGGAGTGGCACGGCTGCCCGGCCGCCGTGGCGTACACCGGTGCCGTCCAGGCCGAGTTCGTCGTGGCGTTCCCGCCACCCCAGCCGGGCAGCCGGTTCAGCCCGAAGTGGTACCGCGTCCCGTCCTGGGTGGTGACCACCCAGTGCTCCCCGTCGTTGTCCCCGTTGACCGCGCCGGTGCGCAGCTGGACCTGCTCGCCGTTGTCGTCCTCGGGATGCCAGGCACCGGTGGCGTCGTCGCGCACCAGGGTGGTGGACTGACCGGACAGCGACAGGGTCACCCGGGTGCCCTTCCCCCAGCACTGGTCACCGGTCCGGGTCGGCCCCTCCGGGTTGTCCGCGCAGGAGGGGTAGGACCGCTCGATGTACCCCGGCCAGTAGTCCCAGCCGTCGCCGATCCACGACGCCTGGTTGTTCGTCGCCGAGGTCAGCCCGTCCACGGACTGGGAGCTGTAGTCCAGGGAGACCTCCGGGACCAGCCCACCGGGTACCGCCGGGACCTCGATGCTCTGGTGCCAGCCGAAGGAGCCGCTGGACCCGCCGGCCGACCAGCTCCCGGACGGCTTCAGCGAGGTGGCGGTGAAGCTGCCTGCCCCGCCGGAGGCCCCGGCCTCGGCCGCCAGCACCGTCGACGAGGATCCGGCCGCGCTCGCCAGGGCTGCCCTGCCGACCGGGGCTGCCCTGCTCACCCTGCCGTCCCGTGCCGGGCCGGGGTCGAGGACGACGTCGGCCGTCAGCCGGGCGTCCGCCGTGTCGTTGGTCACGGCCACCGGGCTGCCGCGACGGCACTCGGCCCGCTGCGGGGTGGTCAGCACGCAGGCAGGCAGCCGCACCAGCCGCAGCCGGGAGGCCCAGTCCCCGCCGAAGGCCCCGCGCAGGGTCGAGTAGTCGAGACTCACCCGGAGGGCGGTCCCGTCGGTGTCGCGCGGGGTCACCGTGAACAGGACACCGTCGATCCCGGCCGCCGTCGCCCGCTCCCGGGGCAGGACCTCGACCCCGACCCGGCCCGGGGTCCGGTGCCTCGTCCGGGTCGGGCCGAGGTGGACGGGGAGCTGTCCCGCCCGTCGTTCGGTGCCCGGATCCACCTCGGCTCGGCCGCTCGGCCAGGTGATCCGCGGTGCGGTCCAGCGCCTCATCGGCGCGAGCGCCGGGGGCTTCGCCGTCGACGGCCTGACCCTGACCGGTTTCACCCGTGCCGGTGTCGGCGGGGTGCCCCGGTCCTCGGCCGCCTGCACGGGCTGTGACCCGAGCAGGCTGGTGGTCAGGGCGGTGGCGAGGAGCACCGCGAGGGCGCGGACCCCTGCCCGACGGGATCGGGGGGACACCTGCCCGCCGGACCCGGCGGTGCGGAACGAAGGCATGCGGAACATGACCGTCCTCATCTGCGTGGCCTGATCTCGTCGAGGGGCTCAGTAGCTCGGCGGCACGTTGGCCGCCAGCGCCGGGATCGGGATGGTCCCGGCGAGCGCGGCGAACCCGGCCTTGGTGAGGTTGACGTGGTCACCGGTGTCGTACTCGGTGCCCAGGACCTGGTCCGGAGGGGTCGCGGTGCCGGCCGGGTCGTCGACCGAGACGGCCTGGGCGAACCCCACCGGGGTGATGGAGGGCGGCAGGAAGCTCTCCCGGTCGCTGATCCACCCGTTGACCACCCGCCGGGCCGCGTCGATCTCGGGGGTGCAGGCGGCGTAGCCCCGGCAGGGGGTGAGGTCGCCGAGGACCACGTTGATTCCCCATGCCTGGAGCCGGTCGATGATCGGTTCCAGGGTCTGGGTCTGCAACTCCGTGGCGCTGGTCCCGTCGAGGAGGTCCTGCAGCCCGCCGGTGAGCACGACGGTGCCGATGCCGGGTTGGGACAGCACCTCCCGGTCCAGGGCCGCGTCGGCTCCGGAGAAGTAGCCGTCGTAGCCGATCCGGTTGCGCCGGTTCCCGGCCTTGACGACCCCGTAGGAGCCCTGACCGGCGAGCAGGTCGGCCACCCGCGGGTTGGCGAACCCCCAGGTGGGGGTCGCCGTCGAGGTCGCGGTGTCGACGAGCCCCTCGCCGAGGACCGCGACCGTCGGCAGGCCGTCTGTGACCACCTGCAGGCCGGTGACCAGGCTGGTCCAGTATCCGGACGTCGATCCCTCGGCGGTGAAGGCGGCTGGGTCCACGGCGGCGGTGAGGTCCCCGGTACCGGGTGCGGTGGTGTACGAGTACCCGTCGGTTGACCACGTGTGCCGACCGACGGCGTCCGCCGAACCGGTGAGGTGCAGGCTGACCAGCAGCCGCTGCCCTGCGGTCACCGGGACGTCGACCGGGTCGCTGAACACCTCGGCGCCCGTGGGGATCGTGACCTCGCGCTGCCCGTCGAAGGTCAGGTCGACGGGTGCCGCGGTCGGGGCCGCACCGGTGGACCGGGTGGCGACGGTGGCGTGCGAGATCGCCAGCGGCACGTCGCCCCTGGCGTTGGACAGCTTGATCCGCGCGGTGCTCCCGGAGACGCTGGGAGTGATCACGTTGCGGAAGGTCTGGTCGCCCCACGGGGTGTGCGGGTCGTTGCTGTCCTGGTAGTAGGTGTTGTCGAAGGGTCCGGACCAGGCGCCGGTCCAGGTCCTGCCGCCCGGTGCGGTGGTGGTGTCCCGGACGGCCATCCCGAAGACGTGCAGGGCGGGGAATCCCCTGGCGGTGTCGCCGACGTCGGGCAGGGTCACCGAGGTCACCTCGGCGCCCGGCTGCAACGGCACCGCGAAGGTGTAGATCCTCGCCGGGTTGGACTCCTGGGTCCCGTCCGCCACATTGCGACGGGTCAGCGCGACCGCGGCGAGGCTGCGGGGACCGGTGACCCAGTCCGGTGCGGTGAGGTCGTAGCTCTGCGGGGTTGCCCCGCTGTCGGAGGCGTAGCTGATGGTGCCGTGCGGCAGGCAGGCCGTCGCGGTCGCGAGACAGTACCCCTTCACGATCGGCCAGTCGGCGGGGATCGCCGGGCTGGTCACCGTCTCCCCGGAGCTCGGTGCCTTGGTGTAGCCGTTGGTCGCGCTGACCAGGAACACCAGCGCGTTGCCCCTGCTGCCCGGTGGCAGGGTGATGGTCTGGCCGGCCGCCAGCACGTTGTCCGGCTTCCCGGTGCCGAAGTCGGGCACGGTGAAGGTCGCACCGTTGACGGTGACCTCCCCGCCCGGCGTCCACCCGGCGCTGCGCAGTTCCTGCGCGGAGTAGCTCCAGTAGCCGTCGGCGCCCCCGGCCTCCGGTGCCTCGTCATCGGTGATCGCCACGTTGTCGAACGCCTCGGCCAGGCCGGCGAAGGTCCGCTTCGGGTGGCCGGCCGCGGTGAACCGGTAGGCGGCCAGCCCGGAGGAGTTCCTCGCGGCGTCCCGGGCGTAGACCCACAGGGTGTGCGGGCCGGGCCCCGGCGGGGTGATGGTCACCGTCGCCCTGCCGCTGCTCGCGGTCACCACCTGGGAGGACGGCGGGTTGCTGCTCGCGGGCTGGTTGTCCAGCCGGTACACGAACGAGGCCGCCCTGCTCTCGGTGCTGGTGAGGGTGAACTGCGCCGCCGTGCCCGCCGCGGCACCGGTCCCGCCCCCGGCGTCGGTGTCGGGGAAGACGTCGTCGACCGAGGCGATCGTCGGTGCCTCCGGCGCGGTCTTGAGCACGGTGAACCGGCAGGTCGGTGACCAGTCACCCCAGTCCATGCCGTCGAAGGTCCTGGCCCGCCAGGCCACCGTCGCGCCGTCGGCCAGTCCGGTGACGAAGCCCGCCGGCAGGGTGTAGGTGGAGTACTGCCCCGAGCTGACCGTGCTCCCGGTCGCCGACGTCGTCCCCCCGCTGCCCTCGACCCAGTACTCGAAGGTGTCCTCGATCAGGTCCCCGTCGCTGTCCTTGACGGACGCGGACAGGGTCGGCGGGGTGGTCAGCACGGTCTTGCCGACGTAGGGGTACGGCGCACCCGCGGTGCACGGGATCGTCGACGTCCCGACAATGATCTTCGTGCCGGCCGTGGTGGCGTACCACGGCCAGGAGTTGTACTGCACCTGCAGGCTCGGGTTGTTGGAGAACCGCTTGAACTGGTTCCGGTCGCTGTACCGCTCGCTGCTGTCGTTGGCCAACCCCACCGTGACGTTGTTCCAGCTGCCGTCCGAGGCCTGCCCGATCAGACCGGTCACGTCGTAGCCGCGGGAGACGTTGCCGTTGCACGCCGGCGGGAAGCTGGCCTGACCGAGGTAGGAGATCCAACCCGGCTGGTTGTTCCAGGTGGTGCCGGGGCCGATCGACCCGGTCCAGTACAGCTCCGCGTTGGAGGTGTTGGAGCACACCGAGGCGTACACCTCGGTGATGTTGATCTGCGCGCCGAGGATGTGGGTGTTCCAGATCGTGGACGGGATGCCCAGCTCGTAGTACGCCCGCATCACGCCGTTGCAGCCGCCAGGCCAGCCCTGGTACCCGACGGCCAGCCGCCCGTAGTCCCCCGCGTCACCGGTGTTGTCGTACAGGGACGTGTTCGTGCACGGCGACCCCTGTTTCACCTCGGTGAAGTGGTTGGTCCCCGCACCGGCGGGGTGCGGGTTCCAGGTCGGGTCGATGTAGACCGGAAAGCGCGTCGTCGGGTTCGTCAGCAGGTCCGCGTCCGGGACGAGGGACAGCCGCGAGCCGGACACCGTCGCCCGCACCCGGCCGATCCGCGCCCCCGCGCCGGGGCCGTGCACCGACGAGGGATCCGGCCTCGGACCGGCCGACGCCCCGGGCCTCGCCGACGTCGCCGTCGCGGACGCCGCCCGGCTGGTCGTCGTCGACGAGGCCGTCGTCGCGGTCGTCGTGCCGGTCCTCCCCGCGGCGGCCTGCGCCGGGGAGGTGTTGTCCCACATCAGGGGAGCCGGAGCGGTGAACGCCTCCCTGCGCCGGGAGTCGAGCACCGCCAGGCTCCCACCCGACCCGGCCGACACCCGGAGCCCGCGGCTCACGGACGTGGTCAGGCTCAGCCGCCTCAGCTCCGGGTTCGCCGCGGCCTCGGCGTCCTTGACCACGAGCACCTCGGAGAACCCGCCCGACACCGTCGCCGTCACCACCAGGTCCACCCCCGGCATGACCTCGGGGTAGGTCGCGGTGTCGCCGGTGACCCTCGGCGCGGGGAGCCTGCCAGGCCAGGCAAGCGCCAGCGAGCCCCGCGGGCTCGTGCTGGACGCCAACGGCCCGGTCCCGCCGCCCGAGATCCGCACCTGCCCGTAGGCGGTCGCCGCCGGGCTGAACGAGCCGTCGGGGTTGCGGCGCAGTCTGGTGTCCACGTCCACCCAGGCCCCGCCCCTGCGGGTCCTGGTGGGCAGCAGCGTCTGGCTCAGGGTGAACACCCCCTCGGGGTTCACCGTCACCCGCTGGGTCTCGGTGGTCAGCGCGTCCACCACCACCGACCGCTTCGAGGTACGGGCCCTCCGCGCGGCGGTCCGCTCCGCCGCGGCCTGCCGTCCGCTCCTGCGCGCACCGTGCGAGTCGACCGACTCCCCGCCCAGCTCGGTCAGGTTCTTCGCCGCCTTCGGCCGGGAGTCACCGGCGACGGCCTCCCCCGGCCCTCCGCTCGCGCCGTCCCGGGACGGCGCGGCCCAGCCGGGCTGTCCTGCTCCCGCCAGCGTTCCCACCGCGAGGAGCGCGACGACCAGCACCGTGCCGCCGCGTCGTGCCCGCCGTCCCCCGGTCCCCGTGTTCGGCCCCACCGCCCGCATCGCACGTCCTCTCCCACGCGAGTGCCCGGCGCCCCCCGGCAGCGACCCCCGAGGCGAGATCGGCCTTGCCCGACGACGCCGGGTGCAGCATGGACCGACCGTGTGACGTAGGACTGATGCGATGCTGATGCACCCCGCCGACCGGCCCGTGAGGTGGAGGGTTGTCCCGGTCGCCCGCGGAACGGGCCGGCGCGGGGAGGGAGACGCACGAGGTGGCTGATGCCGTGCAGTTCAGGGTCCTCGGGCCGCTGGAGGTCTCGATCCACGGCCTGCCTCCGGCGAACCCCGGGCCGGTCAAGCAGCAGCTCGTGCTGGCGTCACTGATCGTCGCCGCCGGCCGCCCGGTGAGCGTGGAGACCCTGATCGACCGGCTCTGGGACGACCCGCCCCCGCGGGCGCGGAACGCGGTCCACGGTCACATCGCCCGGATCCGGCGCCTCCTGACCGCATCGGGCACCACGACCGGCACCCCGACCGACGGCCCGGCGGGTCGCGGGGTGGACGTCGTCCGGCATCCGGCGGGATACGCGCTGCAGGTGGAGCCGGAGCAGATCGACCTGCAGCGGTTCGGCGCCCTGGTAGCCGCAGCCGGCTCCGCTCCGCCGGGCGACGCGAGACGGGAGGCGCTGCTCACCGACGCGCTCGGCCTGTGGCGGGGTCCCGCCCTGGCGGGTCTCCCCGGGCAGTGGGCGGCCGGGGTGCGGGAGAGCGCGGAGCGGGAGCGCGTGGACGCGGCGGTCCGGTGGGCGGAGTCGCTGCTCGCCCGACGCCGTCCGGACACCGTCATCGGCGGTCTCCGGCCGCTGTGCGACGAGCATCCGGCGGCCGAGCACCTCACCGCGACGTTCCTGCGCGCCCTGGTCCAGGCAGGACGCCGCGCGGAGGCGCTCCACCACTACTCCGCGACCAGGAGGTATCTCCTGGAGACGCTCGGGACCGAACCCGGTCAGCCGCTGCGCGACCTGCACCTGGCCATCCTCCGGGACCAGGATCCCGGCCCCGACCCGTCCGGTGACCCGGCAACCCCGGGGAGCCCCGACGCCCCCGAGCCGCCGCCCGCACAGCTCCCCCCGGACGTCGCCGGGTTCACCGGTCGGACGGCGGAGCTGCTCGCGCTGGACCGGCTCTCCGCGACGCCGGGCCCGGCCGGCACGTCATCCCCCCTCGCGCTGATCGCGATCTCCGGGATGGCCGGCGTCGGCAAGACGTCGCTCGCCGTGCACTGGGCCCACCAGGCCCGGCACCGCTTCCCGGACGGCCAGCTCCACGTCAACCTCCGCGGGTTCGACCCGTACGGTGCCGTGGTCGCGCCCGGTTCCGTGATCATCGGCTTCCTCGAGGCCCTCGGGGTGACACCGGACCGGCTCCCCACCGACCTGGACGGCCGGATCGGGCTCTACCGCACGCTCCTCGCCGATCGTCGGATGCTCGTGCTGCTGGACAACGCGCGGGACGCCGAGCAGGTCCGTCCCCTGCTCCCCGGTGCCTCGGGCTGCCTGGTACTGGTGACCAGCCGGGTGTTCCTGCGCGGCCTGGTGGCCGGGAACGGCGCCAGACCGCTGACCCTCGACTCGCTCGACCGGGACGAGGCGCGCGACATGCTGGACCGGCGGATCGGCGGGGACCGGACGCTGGCCGAGCCGGACGCCGCGGACACGATCGTCACCCGCTGCGCCCGGCTGCCGCTGGCCATCGCCGTCGCCGCCGCGCACCTGTCCGCCGAACCGCGGGCACGGCTGGGGGACCTCGCCGAGCAGTTGGCGCGCTCGCGGGACCGGCTCGGAGCGCTGAGCACCGGCGACGCCCTCACCGACGTGCGCGCCGTCCTCTCCTGGTCCTACCGGGCTCTCCCCGACCAGCCGGCCCGACTGTTCCGGCTGGTCGGCACCGGGTTCGGGCCCGACATCAGCGCGCAGGCGGCCGCCAGCCTCGCCGGTCTCCCGCCGGAGCGGACCCGGCACCTGCTCACCGAGTTGGCCAGGGCGCATCTGGTGGTCCGCGGCCCGGGCGACCGGTACTCCATGCACGAACTGCTGCGCGCCTACGCCGCCGAACTCGCCCGTGACCACGGCACCGAGACGCTCGACGCGGAGCAGCGGCTGCTGGACCACTACCTGCACAGCGCCCATGCCGGCTACCGGTTGCTGAGACCGCACGGGGAGGACGTCCCGCTGCCGGCGCCCCGGCCGGGCACCCGTCCCGAACGGCCCTCCTCCCTCGGGGAGGCACAGACCTGGTTCGCCACCGAACTCCCCGTGCTGCTGGCCGCCGTCGACCGCGCGGCCGCCGCCGGATCCCCCAGCCACGTCTGGCTGCTGGCGTGGACGCTGCGCTGCCACCTGGAACGGACGGGGAACTGGCTGGACCAGGCCACGATCGGACGGGTGGGCCTCCGCGCAGCCGAGCAGCTGGACGATCCCCGGGCGCAGGCCCTGTGCCACCGGATCCTCGGCGGGTCGGCCACCAGGACCGGTGCCTTCGACGCGGCGTCGACCCACTTCCGGACGGCCCTCGAACTCCATCGCGGGACCGACGACCGCACCGGAGTCGCGGACACCCACTTCAACCTGTCCGTGGTTCTGGAACGGCAGCACCGCTGCGAGGAGGCTCTCGACCACGCCCGGCGCGCCCTCGATCTCTACGTCGCGACGGGGAACCGGGCCGCGCAGGGCGACGCGCTGAACTCCGTCGGGTGGCTGCACGCCCGCCTCGGCGACCACCGGCTGGCCGTCGACGCCTGCGAGCGGGCTCTCGTGCTCCACGAGGGGGAGGGTGCCCTTGCGGGTCAGATGGCCACCTGGGGCAGTCTCGGGTTCGCCCATCACCGGCTCGGGGACCTGCGCCGCGCCATCGCCTGCCATCAACGGGCCATCGGCCTGTCGCGGGCTCTCGGCGACCACTACAACGAGGCGGACCTCCTCGGGCTCCTCGGTGACGCCTACCTGGCCGACGGCGACCCCCGGGCGGCCGAGCGGGTCTGGCGGGACGCCCTCGCCATCCTCGAGGACCTGGGCCATCCCGAGGCCGAGGACGTCCGGCGGCGGCTCGCCGGCCGGCACCTGCCCGGACCCGACGAACCGGAACCGATGGCGCCGGGAGCGTGACCGGTGGCCAGCGGCCAAGGTCCGTCGTGGCCTGCGGCTCAGGACAGTGGTGGCCAGCGGCCCAGGTCCGTCGTGGCCTGCGGCCCAGGTCCGTCGTGGCCTGCGGCCCAGGTCCGTCGTGGCCTGCGGCTCAGGTCAGGGTCACCGAGGTCACGGCCACCAGGACGCCGCTGTGCTGCGGGACGCCGGTGACGATCGCCGAGGTGATGGTGGCCCCCTCGGGAGCCGTGACCGTGAGCGAGAGCGGCTTGCCCGTCGCGGCGGTGTTCGTCGCCGTCCTGGTGTCCCCGGTGGACAGCTGCGCCTTCACCAGGTAGGGCAGGCTGGTCTGCTGGGTCTTGGCCGCGCCGAGCACCCGCACCGTGATCTCCCGAGACGCCTTCACCGGGGTGATCTGCAGCGGCAGGTCCATGCAGTAGGCACCGGGCTGGCCCGCCTTGATCTCGCCGATGAAGCCGGGGGCGACGAAGGAGCCCAGCGAGGCGTCCTGCCCGGTGGCCCACAGCAGGGTGCTCACGCCCTTGCAGTCCCCCGTCGTCGCCGGGATCGCCGCGAGGATCACGCCCGGGTACGCCGTCCCGGGGATGGTCTGGTTCGCCTTCGGGTAACCGGCGGGCGGCTGGGTGAAGTCCAGGACCACCGGCTCCCCTGCGGCAGGCCCGCCGCCCTGGCTCTGGCTCGGTGAGGCGCTGGGACTCGCCGTCGCCGAGGCGGAGGCGCTGGCGCTCGGGGTTGCGGTCGTCGCCGACGCCGACGCGGAGGCACCGGGCGTCGCCGTGGCTGCGGCCGGGGTCGCGGCCGGTTCCTTGCCGTTCTTGCCGAGGGCCTTGGTGACCAGCAGCGCGCCCCCGACGATCGCCCCCGCCATGATCGCCAGCCCGGCGAGGGCTCCGGTGACCCGCAGCAGGCCACCGGCGAGGAGCGGGCGCTGGGTGAGGGTGACCGACGCGTTCTGCTCCATGGCGCCGGACCGGGCGACGACGGTGATCCGGCGCCGGGCGTCGGACCCGGTCAGCGGCCTCCTGGCACTGGCCCGCAGCGCCACCCGCATGACCTGCCCCGGCGGGACCACCAGCCGCCACGGCTCGAAGTCCGTCGACACCTTCTGCTCGGCGTCGCTCCCGGACAGCTCGACGGTGAGCCGGGTGTTCCCCCCGTTGCCGACCTCGACGTCGAAGTCCGCCCGCCGCCCGCCGGTGGCCACCTCCGGCCGGACCCGCAGGCTCAGGGCGGGAGCCGGCTGCACCTCGAGGGCCAGCTCCTCGCAGCGGCTGACCTCCTGCCGGTACGGCGAGGAGACGAGCACGCCGAGCATGAACGTCCCGGCGCTCGGCGGGCGGGGACCGGTGAGCTCGAGGTGCACCGTCATGGTGCCGCGCTGGCCGGGGTTGAGCTTGAGGGTCGGCGGCTCCACCCGTGCCGACTGCCCCGGCGGCAGACCGAGCACCTGGGCGGCGTAGTGCTCGACGATCGTCCCGGAGTTGACCACCGCGACCTGTACCTTGGCGGAGCCCCCGGGTGCCAGGCTGATCCGGTCTGGTACCACCGACACAGCGAGTGCCATGGACGACTCCGTCAGGCTCGTGCCCCGCGCCCCCCGGCGACGCCGTGCCGGGGGCCGCGCGCCGAGGAACGGCGCGGAGACGACTCTAATCGGCGGACGCCGTCCGGCGTATGCCCGACCGGGAGGACAAAGATGCCGAGCCCGAACCCGTCCGGCGACCTGACCGGTGCCTTCGTGCAGGACCGGAGCTACGCCCTCGGCATCGACGTCGGGACCACCTACACCGCGGCCGCGGTGTGGCGGGCCGGCAGGGCGGAGACGGTGGGGCTCGGCAACCGCGCGCACCCCGTGCCGACGGTCGTCTACGTCGACGAGGACGGCCGACACGTCGTCGGGGAGGCTGCCGACCGGAGGGCCGCCACCTCACCGGACCGGGTGGCGAGGGAGTTCAAGCGCCGGTTCGGCGACGAGGTGCCGCTGCTGCTCGGCGGCGAGGAGGTCACCGCGGAGGCGCTCACCGCCTCGGTGCTGCGCTGGGTGCTGGAGGAGGTGACCGCGAGGGAGGGCGCCCGGCCTGCCCACGTGACCCTCACCGTGCCCGCGACCTGGCGGGACTTCCGCCAGGACCTCGTCACCCAGACCGCGCTGCTGGCCGGGCTGGACCGGTCGACCTGCAGCCTGCTGCCGGAGCCCGCCGCCGCGGCCATCTACTACGCGGGTCAGCACCCGCTCCGGCCGGGGACCGCGCTCGGGGTCTACGACCTGGGCGGCGGCACCTTCGACGCCACCGTGCTCCGGAAGACCGAGGACAGCCTCGAGGTCATCGGCATGCCGGTGGGCACGGACAGCGTCGGCGGCGTCGACGTCGACCACGCCCTGCTCCGGCGGGTGGTCGCCGCGCTCGGCGACGCCTGGGAGCGCGTCGACCGGGACGCCCCCGAGGCCCGCTCCGGGCTCGCCGCGCTGCGGGCCGCCGTCGTGGACGCCAAGGAGGCGCTCTCGGTGGAGGCGGCGACCGTGGTGCCGGTGGTGCTGCCGGGGTTGGTCCGCGAGGTCGACATCACCCGGGCCGAGCTGGAGCGGGACATCCACGACTCGGTCCTGCTCACCGTGGACATCTTCCGGCAGGCGGTCACCCTGGCCGGGCTGGAGGTCGGTGACCTGGACGCGGTGCTGCTCGTCGGCGGGTCGAGCCGGGTCCCGCTGGTCCGCCGGGTGGTGCGGGAGCAGCTGGGGGTCGCCGTGCACGTCGACGCCCACCCCAAGTTCGCGATCTGTCTGGGGGCCGCGGTCTCCGCGGGAGCCCGGATCACCCCGGCCAGGGCCGGAGCCCGGATCGCCCGGCCGCTCGCCGAGCCCACCGGCCGTCCCCCCGTCGTCCCGGGCGGGCAACCCCCGGTCCGGCGACCTCCGGTCCAGCAACCTCCGGGCGGGCAGCCCTCGGCGCAGCAGCCGACGTCCGAACTGCCCCCCGGCGGGCAGCCGACGGTCGAGCGGCCGACGGAACGACCGCACCGGGAGCCGGTGGGCTACGACGTCCCGCTCACCCACGCCGGGCGCTCCCGGCCGCCGTCGCCCCCGAGCCCGCCGGACCACGACACCCCGGACCACGGCGCACCGGACCACGGCGCACCGGACCACGACGTCCCGGACCGTGACGCGCCGCGGGGTGAGGCCCCGCGGGCGGACCGCCCCGGCTACGACGTCCCGCTGGCACCGGCCCTCCACCCCGACCTCGTGCCGGGCACCACCAGGAGCTGGGGACCCGACGGCACCGGGCGTGCCGACCCCGGCGCCGGCACGGGGCTCGACACCCCGGCAGTCATCGTCGTCGATCTCGACGACGCCGGCCTGACCGGCGCCGACGAGGTCCCCCTCGCCCCCGCGGTCGACCTGCGCCGCAGGGTCGACCCGGAGGCCGAGCAACCGATGGTCATCCATGTGGGGGCCGACACCGAGTACGCGTCGACGGCGAGGCGACCGGCCCTGCTGGCCCTCGTCGTGCTCGTGCTCGCGGTCGCCGTCCTGGCCGCCGTGGCCGTCCTCGGCGGGTGAACCGACCAGGGACGGCCACGACAGGACGGCTCAGCCGATGGGCAGGCAGACCTCGGTCACCCAGTGGGCGGGGTCGGAGTCCTGGGCGGGGCTGACCCGGTAGATGTTGATCGCGGGCCCGACGATCCGGACGTCGTTCCGGGAGACCCAGGTGCCGAGCTCCTGGAACACCGCGCCGATCCCGTCGTAGGAGCCGCGCAGCACGGCCATGGCGACCTCGCGCTCCGGGACCTCGACACAGCGCACGTCACCGGCAGGGGTGAAGGGGGCCGCGACCTGCTCCCACACCTCCACGTCGACGTCGGACTCCTTGTGCTCGTCGTCGTGGAAGGTGGCACCGCAGGCGGGCGGGTCGGCGAGGACGGCGCCCGCCGCCTCGATGGCCGGCATCAGCCGCTTCCAGAGCAGGCTCTCGTCGGTGTAGGTCGGGATGACGTCGCGCAGGGCGGCGACGGTCATGGCGGGAAGGGTGGTGCGGGTGACCTCGATGGACATGGCGACCTCCGTGAGCTGGGTGATGAGATGGTCGATCCGCCCGATCCGCTCCCGCGTGGCCACGGCGTCCGCCTCCAGTTGGATGCGCTGGTACTCCAGCCCCAACCGGAGTGCCCCCGGGTCGGTGAACGTCGGCAGCGGCTCGCGGATCTGCGCCACCGAGCAGCCGACGTCCCGCAACGTCCTGATCCTGGACGTGGTGACGAGCTGCTCGGCGGAGTAGTAGCGATAGCCGCTGGCGGCGTCGACCTCGACCGGGGACAGCACCCCGTGCTGGTCGTAGTACCGCAGCATCCGGACGCTGATCAGGGACAGCCGGGACAGCTCGCCGATGGTCAGCAGGCGCGAACCGGGTTGATCCATGGCCATGACCGAACCGCCTCACACGGTGTCAGAGTCAACTCCCCGGTGAACGACTCTACGTACCGAGCCGTGGCCGGACCGTGACCGGTGCCGGGATGCCCGCTCCGGTCACGGCTCGGGCGGGCTCCACACCGTCGTCCTGGTCATCCCCGCGGCCCTGCCCCTGCCGGAGATCACGAGCGCCATCTTCCGGCTGGCCTCGTCGATCATCTCGTTGCCGAGCATGGCGGCCCCCCTGGCGCCCCCGGCCGCCGAGGTGAACCAGTCGTAGGCGTCGAGGATGTCCTCGGCGTGGTCGAAGTCGGCCTGCCGCGGGCTGAAGATCTCGTTGCAGGCCTCGATCTGCCCGGGGTGCAGCACCCACTTGCCGTCGAACCCCAGGGCGGCCGAGCGGTGGGCCGTCCGGCGGAACCCGTCCAGGTCCCGGATGGCCAGGTACGGCCCGTCGATGGCCTGCCGGCCGTGCGCCCTCGCCGCGACGAGCAGGGTCATCAGGATGTGGTGGTAGGCGTCCCCGACGTCGTACCCCGGCGGCTGCTCCCCCACGACGAGGGACTTCATGGCGATGCTGGCCATGAAGTCCGCAGGTCCGAAGATGATCGTCTCCAGTCGCGGGCTGGCCGAGGCGATCTCGGCGACGGCGAGCAGCCCGGCGGCGTTCTCGATCTGCGCCTCGATGCCGATCCGCCCGACCTCGTAGCCCATGGCCTGCTCGATCTGGGTGAGCAGCAGGTCGAGCGCGATGATGTGATCCGCGCCGGTCACCTTGGGCAGCATGAGGCAGTCGAGGTTCGCCCCGGCACCCTCGACGACGTCGACCACGTCGCGGTAGGTCCAGCGCGTCGTCCAGTCGTTGACCCGGACCACCCTGACCCGGCCCTCGAAACCCCCCTCGTTGAGGGCGGCCACCACGGTCCGCCGGGCCTCCGGCTTCACCAGCGGGGCGCAGGCGTCCTCGAGGTCGAGGAACAGCTGGTCGACCGGGAGGGTCCTGGCCTTGTCGATCATCCGCGGGTTCGAGGCGGGGACGGCGAGGTTCGACCGGCGGGGGCGCAGCCGGCGCGACGACCCGCCGGCCGGAGCCGGGGCTGCCGCCGCCTTCGCCGGGGTCTCGGACATCACGCGCTCCTCCTCGGATCGGGCCTCGGGTGGCTCACCCGGGTCCCCGTCGCGGTCCGGACCGGCACCGGGGGGACCCCGGCCGAAGCTACCGGCACCGGTACCGCGGCGCTCACGGCGGGGCATGGCCCGGTGCCCTCCCGGCGGGTCCCCGGCACCCGCGAGGACGCGGTGACGGCGGGCGTGGCACGCTCGGGTCGTGAGCCAGCAGGAGAGCGCGACCCCGGTTCCCGGACCGAACCCACCGGTGTCCCCGGGCGAGACGTCCCCGGACGGGACGGCGGCGTCCCCGGACGAGACGCCGGCGGGACAGGAGCAGGCCGCACCGGTCGAGCCGACGGGACCGGCAGGACTGACCCCGGACGAGGCCGCGTTGGTGGCCGAGGCCTGCACGAAGAGCGGCGTGGTCTGGGTGCGTCCCTCCGGCGAGGACCGCTGGCACCCGGCCTGGCACGCCTGGCACGACTCCGCCGTCCATCTCGTGTTCGGCACAGGCGAGCAGATGCTGCCCCTGCTCACCGGGGACGTCGACGTCGCCGTGCCCAGCAAGGACACGGGTTCCCTGCTGGTCACCGTGCGGACCCTGGCCGAGGTGCTCCCGGCGAGGACGCCCGGGTGGGAGGCCGCGGCCGACGCCCTGTCCGCGAAGCGCCTCAACGCCACCGACCCCGACCGGCAGCGGGAACGCTGGGCGTCCGGGGCGCTGCTGGCCCGGCTGACCCCCCTCCGGCTCCTCTCGGCGGGCCCCGGTGACGACGGCACCCCTGCGGGAGCGTCCTCCCCGGTGGCGACCCCGGCGACGACGGGCGGCCGTGCCCCCTTCCACCTCGGCGGCCGGAGGCGGCGCCTGCGCAGGCCGTCGCGCTGAAACCTGGCCGGTCAGCCGGCCGGTTCGGACGGTGCCGGTTCGGACGGCGCCTGCTCCCGGCGCGGGGCGGGGACCCCTGGCGCCCTGCCGGTCCCGCCCTGCAGCAGCACCCGGGTCGCGTCCTCGACGGTGAGCGGCCGGGACATGAGGTATCCCTGCCCGATCCGGCAGCCGAGGGACAGCAGCACCTCCCGCTGCTCCTCGGTCTCCACGCCCTCCGCCACCACGTCGAGGGCGAGGGTGTCGGCGATGGCCATGACGGCCCGGACGATGGCCCGGTCGGTGGCGTGCCCGCTGGCCTCGGCACCCAGTCCGCTGACGAAGGTCCGGTCGATCTTCAGGCAGTCGAAGGAGAAGCTCCGCAGGTAGCCCAGGTTGGAGTTGTGCATCCCGAAGTCGTCGATCGCCAGCCGCAGCCCGGCCGACCGGAGCAGGGACATCGGCTGGGCCAGCTCCGGCGGCAGCTCTCCCCGCTCGATGATCTCGAGGAGCACCGCGGACGGGCGCAGCCCGATCGCCGAGACCACGTCGACGACCTGGGTGGGGAACTGGGGGTGCAGCAGCTGCACCGGGGCGAGGTTGACGCTCACCGAGAGCCTCTCCAGCCCGGGCAGCTCCGTCCAGGACGCGAGCTGCCGGCACGCGGTCTCCAGCACCCACCGGCCGATCGGGACGATCAGCCCTGACTCCTCAGCGATGGGGACGAAGAAGTCGGGCGGGATCCGGCCCCGCTCCGGGTGGTTCCACCGCAGCAGCGCCTCCAGGCTGCGGACCCGCCCACTGGCGAGGTCGACGACCGGCTGGTAGTGCAGCGAGAACTGGCCTGCCCGGAGGGCGTCCTGCAGCTCCCTGCGGATCGCCAGCCGTTCCAGGGCACGGGCCGAGGCGTCGTCGTCGAAGATCTCGACCGAGCCCGGTCCCCTGGCCTTCGCCGCGTACATCGCCGCGTCGGCGTCCCGGAGCATGGCGCTGGCCGTGGTCTCCCCCGGGCGGCCGAGGACCCCGCCGACCCCGATGGAGATCTGCACCGACTCCCCCGCGATGGGGAACGGGCGGCCGAAGGCGTCCACGACCCGACGGCTGAGCCGGATCACGGCCTCCCGGCCGCCCGCCTCCGGCAGCAGCACGACGAACTCGTCGCCGCCGAAGCGGGCGAGACTCCCGTGGTCCCCCACGATCATCCGGAGCCGCTTGGCCACCTGGAGGAGCAGCTCGTCCCCCGCCTCGTGACCGAGCCGGTCGTTGACGGCCTTGAACCCGTCCAGGTCGCAGAACAGCAGCCCGACCTCACCGGCTCCGCTCTCGGCCAGCGCCTGCTCCAGCCACTGGCCGGACAGGTCGCGGTTGGCCAGCCCGGTGAGGGTGTCGTGGGTCGCCCGGTGCCGCAGCTCGTCCTCCAGCCGGCGCCGCTCCTCGACCACCCGGGAGGAGAGCACGACACCGGGGTCGTCCGTCTCCGCGACGCGCAGCGCGCTTTCCACCCAGACCCAGTTCCCGACACCGTCGCGCATTCGGTACTCGACGCGGGGCGAGTCCTGGCTCGAGGACAGGGCGGCGTGCAGCGTCTCCCGGTCGTCCGGGTGCACCAGCCCCATCAGCTCACCGCCGACGAGCAGCGTCGGGTCGAGGGAGAGCTCCCGGTCGTGCGACGGCGAGGCGTACCGGAGCACCCCGTGCGGGTCGACGTGCGAGACCAGGTCGCTGATCGAGTCGGTGATGAAGCGCAGGTTCTCCTCGCTCCGGCCGAGCGCCCGGTAGAGGGTGACGTTGGCGAGGGCCGCGCCGACGTACCCGGAGAGGATGTGGGCGATCTCCCGGCTCTCCGGCGAGTAGGGCGCCGCCCCCCTGCGGGAGGCGAGCAGCACCGCGGTGCACTCGCCGTCGGTGAGGACCGGGATGGCGAGCAGGGTCCTGGTGCCGTTCCCGTCGCCGTCCTCGAGCGGACCCTGATGGATCTGTCCGGCGCGGCAGACCGCCCAGCCCGGGACCTCCGCCGTCGGCCTCGGCCACGGCCCGGGAGGGGGCCCCGCAGCCGGGGGGCTGCACACCTCGACCCTGCCGGTCCCCTCGTCGTCGACGACGCACCAGGCCGTCTCGACATCGGTCAACCGGCGCAGCAGGTCGACCGCCTCCAGCAGCAGCGGGCGCCGGGACAGGTTGCGGGTGAGGGACGGGCCGGCCCGTGCGAGGTCCGCCATCGCCATCCGGTGCCTCCGGCTGCGCATCGCCTGGAGCAGCCGGGTCGCGAAGGACTGCAGCATGAGCAGGTCGGAGGCGCCGAACCGGCGGTCACGCTGGCTGAGCAGGCCGAGCACGGCGTGCGTCGCCCCCTCGTCGACCAGCGGCACCCAGGTGACGGAGCGGATCGTCAGGGCGGCGAGGGAGGTCGGCACCTCGTCCTCGCCGTCCTGGACCAGGAGCGTGACGACGGTCGCGGCCTCGACGGCGGAGGTCAGCCCCGGCGTCCACGACCAGCCCTCGGTGAACGCCGGGTCACCCTCGGCCAGGCCGCACGCCCGCAGCACGTCCACGCGGTCGTCGGCAGGGGAGACCAGGCAGGTGACGTCGGCCGAGCACACCTCGGACAGGGCGGCGAGGGCGTCGTCGAGCAGCCGGTCCGGGTCCGAGGGACGGTCGATGACGTTCTGCAGCCGGATCAGCCGGGCGGTATCGGCGTAGGCGTCCCGCGCGGCGTCCACGGCCTCGACGAGCCGGGCCCGGAGCCGCTCCTCCTCCGGTTGTCCCCGCCGGCTCGGCTCCTCGACCTCCATGGGATCGCTCAGAGGGCCACGGCCGCGAGGGTGACGTTGTGGACGCCGGAAACGCTCGTGGTCCTGGCGAACTCGCCGTAGGTGTAGAAGCCGACCGTTCTCGCGGAGCCGGCGGCCTCCTGGAGCCGCCCGATCTCCTCGACGGCCTGCTCACCGAGCAGCTCGAGCCGGGCGATGCAGCTGAACGCCAGCACCAGCGAGGGCTCGTGCCCTGCCGTCACGATCTCCACCACCTCGCCGGTGACCGCGAGGACGTCCTCCTTGGTGCAGGAGACCACCTGGACGGCCGCGTAGAGGGGGAGGCTCTCGAAGGTGTGGATCGTGCCGTCCTCGATGTGGGCGCCGCGCACGAGCAACGACCCGTCGGGCTCGATGAGCCCGAACCCCCTGGCGATGCTCACACCGCCCCTCTCCCCCGTACCAAGGAGGAAGTCGTCCGGCGTCGGCAGGTGCTCGCGGAGCACCTCCATCACCGGGCGACCGCCCAGCTCCGCCAGGACGGTGCCCTCGACCTTGGTGACCAGCAGCGGAGCCCCGTCCGCCTGCCAGCCGTGCCGGGCGGCGACGACCACCGGACGCTCCGAGGCGATCCACACCCCCACCGCGGCGTCGTCGAGCACCTGGTCGTCGTGGAAGACACAGGTGCGGGTCAGTGCCTGATCGTCCCCCGCAGCCCCGCCGACGACCGGGACGCCGGCACCCACCACCCGGTAGATGCCGCCGATGAGGGGCTGGTGGGCGCCGCACATGCCGTCGGCGAACAGCAGCAGGCAGGCGTGCGGCGACGGCTCCTCCCCCGCGGCAGCCCTGGCCTGCCGGGCGAGCAGGCTGCCGGCCCCGGCCCCGTCGGCGCCGATCCCGGTGACCGAGGCGACCCCGAACCGGTACGGCCCTGCCGTCATCACCACGACGACGACCCCGCCGCCGGGGTGGACCAGCACCCCGTCGTAGAAGTGACCGCTGGTGGTGCAGCCGGTGAGCGGGGTGTCCCCGGTGACCTCCCTGATCCCTGCGAGCAGTTCCCCGAGGTCATGGGCCACCGAGGCGAGCACCAGGACGAGCGCGGGTCGCCCGCCGTCGAGCTGGACCGTCGCGGACCGGGCAGCGGTCCGGCCGGCCGCCCGCGACTCCGTCAGGTCACTCGCACCGACGCCGGCCTGCAACTGGCTCACGGTCCTCTTGTCGGCAGGCTCGCCGGGGAAGTGAATGTCCGCGGTACCACCGACCCGCCGCGGTATCCGCCGGTCTTGTGCCACTCCGGTCCGCTCACCCGGTTCGCCCCTTCCTGCCGACACCCGGCCGCCGGGGGCCACGGGGTCAACCGAGGCCGCCGAGATGCCGAGAGACAGGAGGTGATCACCGGTGGTGCCCCGTCGCCTGCAGCCGGGTCCCCGGCTCTCCCCGGTGACTTCGGCCGCCACTCTGCGCCACGCCGGCGGATCGGGGACGTCCTCGTCGAGTCCGGGCTGATCAACGCCCAGCAGCTGGAGGCGGCGCTGGAGGAGCAGCGCCGGGCCGACGGCCCCCGCCGCCGCCTCGGCCAGGTCGTTGTCGACATGGGCATGGCCACCGAGCGGGACGTCGCCCAGTCGCTCGCCCGGCTGCTGGGGCTCCAGATGGTCGACCTCTCCAAGGCCATCCCCGCCCCCGACGTGGTCCGGCTGCTGCCGAGGGCGGTCGCCGAACGCACCCGGATCCTGGTCCTCGACCGCACCCCGCGCGGTCTCGTCGTCGCGGCGTCCGACCCGACGAACGTGCTGGCGCTCGACGACGTCAAGCTCTACACCCGCAGCCCGGACATCCAGGTCCTCGTCGGCATGGACAGCCAGATCCGGGACCAGATCGCCAGGGCGTGGTCGATCAGCGAGGACACCACCCAGGTCTCGGCCATCATCGAGGAGGAGGACGAGGGCGAGGACGAGGCCGCCCAGGCGTCCGTCGACGACGAGGCACCGATCGTCAAGCTGGTCAACCGGGTGCTCGCCGACGCCGTGCGGCTGCGCGCGTCCGACATCCACATCGAGGTGCAGCGGGAGAGCCTCCGGGTGCGCTACCGGGTGGACGGTCTGCTCCGGGACGTCATGAACGCCCCGAAGCGGCTCGCCGGGTCGGTGGTCAGTCGAGTGAAGATCATCTCTGGGCTGGACATCGCGGAGCGCCGGGTCCCGCAGGACGGCAGGACCCGGATCGTCGTCGAGGGGCTTCCCATCGACTGCCGGGTGAGCACCCTGCCGTCGCTGCACGGGGAGAAGGTGGTCATCCGGCTGCTCACCCGGGGGGACGACGTCCCGTCGCTGTCGGTCCTCGGGTTCGAGGCCCAGCAGCTCGCCGCCTTCGAGTCGGCCCTCGCGGTGCCGCAGGGGCTGATCCTCATCACCGGACCCACCGGCTCGGGGAAGACCAACACGCTGTACTCCGCGATCGCCCAGGTGAAGTCGCCGGAGAAGAACATCGTCACCCTCGAGGACCCGATCGAGGTCCAGCTGGCCGGGATCACCCAGGTCGGGGTGAGCACGAAGACCGGGATGACCTTCTCGGCCGGGTTGCGCTCGATCCTGCGGCAGGACCCGGACATCGTGCTGGTCGGCGAGGTCAGGGACACCGAGACCGCCGAGCTGGCGCTGAAGGCCTCGCTGACCGGTCACCTGGTGCTGACCACCCTGCACACCAACTCCGCCGTCGCCGCGCTCACCCGGCTCGTCGACATGGGCGCCGAGCCCTTCCTCGTCGCCTCGTCCCTGACCGCGGCCCTCGCCCAGCGGCTGGTTCGCAAGCCGTGCGAATCCTGCGCCGCGCCGTACGTCCCCGACGAGGTCACCCTGCAGCTGCTGGGGCTGCGGCCGGGAGACATCGGGGACGCCACGCCGCGCCGCGGCAGCGGCTGCGTCGACTGCGGCAACACCGGCTACCGCGGCCGCACCGGGGTGTACGAGGTGCTCGTCGTCGACGCCCCGATGCGCCAGATCCTCACCAAGGACCCGAACGAGAACGCCATCGCGGCACAGGCAAGGGCTGCGGGGATGCTCACCCTGCGCGGGGCGGCGATCGAGAAGGCCCGCAAGGGCCTGACCACCTTCGAGGAGGCGCTGCGGGTCACCCACTCCGACCACGCCGCGGCCAAGGCCTGCCCGTCCTGCGAACGCGCCGTCGCCCAGGACATGATCGCCTGCCCCTGGTGCGCGGCGACCCTCGACCGCGGCCACTGCGGCACCTGTGCCCGCAACCTCGACCCGGACTGGAGGGTGTGCCCCTGGTGCAGGACCCCGGCCCCCCGGCCGGGGAACTCGCCCGGGCCGGGGAACTCCCCCCGGCCGGGTGCCACACCGCCGAGGGTCCCGACACAGGCGACCCCGGAACAGAACCAGCCCCCCCGGGCGACCATGGAACAGGGCCAGCCCCCCCGGGTGACAACGGAGCCCGGCCCGCCCACCGCGAACGGGGTCGTCCGGCAGGACGCGGCACCGCGGCAGGCCGACGGGTGGTCCGGCGACGGGACACGCCCGGAGGGCGAGCGACGCCGCAGCGAGCGACGGCGGGCCCGGCTGCGGGCGGCTGAGGCCGCGGCGGAGGCGGCGGCGGAGGCGGTCGCCTCCGGTGACAGGGCCCAGGCCGAGGTCTCCCCGCAGGCCCCGTGACCGGCTACGCCCCGACCACGACCAGCCGTTGCGATGAGTACTGATGAGTACACGATGTGTAACGAGCAGCGCGGTCCCAGCGATATCCTCGGTGAGCTCATCGCAGGCAGACCAGGGAGCCGCCGTGTCCGCAGCCCGTGACGTCCAGGCACTCGCGCCGCAGGGGCGCCGCGGTCCCCTGGGCGGCGACGCTGGTCACGGGGAGACCGCTCCCCCGGGCATCGCCACGGCCGGCACTCCCGGGCGGCAGGGGGGCGGACCGCGTCGGCAGGTCCTGTGGCACCGGCCGGGCCGGCGACGGAGTCGGTGTGCGTAGCGGCTACGCGGGAGACGGAACGGCCTCCCACCGGGCCGACAGCATCGAGGTGGTGCGGGCCCGCACGGACACGGCGCCCGGGACCGGGCCGGCGCCGGTGACCCGCGACGGGACGGGACGACCCGCGCAGGTCTGGGTCGAGGCCCCGCTCCAGATGCTCGGGGTCATCGAAGCGTGTCACCTCGGGGTCCTCGGGCCGGGCACGACCATCGTGCCCAGGGCACGGGCACCCCTCCTGCTGGAGACCGCGGCCGCCCTCGCCGTCATGGGGCTCCCGGACGGCGTGACCATGCTGGCGCCGCGACCGAACGTGCCGCGGGCGTCCCGGGACGACCCGGTCGGGGTCGGCGACCCCTTCTCCGGGGTCGTCCAGCGGGCGTGGGCGCTGTCCCGCCCCCGGGACGTCGTCATCCTCGACGACGGTCTGGCGACCCTCCACCTGCTGGAGGTGCTGGCCTCCCCGAGGTCGAGCCTGACCAGGGCCCGCGCGACGCGCAGGCTGCTGCGTCGGCTGCTCGGGGCCTATACGGCGGCGCAGCTCCGCTCGCTCGCCCGCACCGGGAACCTCACCGTGTTCACCGCGCTTCCGGTCCCGGACGCGCTCGTCGCCCGGGTCGAGGGCGAGGGCGCCCGGATCCTCCGCCACTCCTTCGACTGGCTCCGCAGCCGGACGACAACGGCGGCTCCCGAGGAGCGGCGCGTCGTCCTGGGCAGCTCTCTCGTCCGCAACGGTCTCGTCCACGCCGAGCCCTACCTGGCCTGGCTGTCCTCGCTCGCGGACGAGGGACCGGTCGCCTACTTCCCGCACCGCAGGGAGAACGAGGCGTTCCTGCGCTGGCTGCGCGGCGACGACCGGTTCCGGGTCTACGAGCCCGGCGTCCCCGCCGAGATCAGCCTCCGCGGGCTGGGGTCGGGGTACCGGATCCTCAGCCTCCCGTCGACGGCGATCGTCTCGCTCCGGCTCATCCTCGGGGCCCGCGGCGTGCCGGTCGAGGCGGTGCGGGTTCCCGAGGAGTGGTGGACCGACCGGGCGTCGAGCCAGCTCAGGGAGCGACTCAACTCCGTCCACGAGCTACCGAGGATCTGAGGTGAGCGAGCGTCCTCTCCGGATCCACGCCGTCGCGGACTCCGACTCCTACCTCAAGTGGGCCGCCGGGCTGCTGAGCACCGTTCCCGGCCACTGGGACCGCAGGCTCGAGGTGGTCCGCTCCCCGATCGCCCCCTCGCCGTCGCAGATCGCGGACGCCGTGGCGGCGACCGCCTTCGAGGATCGCGAGGTCCCGCAGGTCACCCTGCGGGAGTTCCGCCGGACGGTCCTCGCCGCAGCCCCCGACGCGGTCCTGCTGGCCTGCACCGGACCGGTGGTCGACGCGCTGATCCGGGAGCTGTCCGAGGTGCGGGCGCACCTGGTGCTGGTTACGGGACTGCCGGGCATCTCCATCCCGGCGACGGTCAAGGCCTGGCTCTACCGCGGGGCGACCGACCTCTTCGTCGTGCACAGTCGGCGCGAGGTCAGGGACTTCGACGCCCTCCGGCGGATGCTCTCCGCCACCGGGACCGTCGGTCTGGCCACCCTGCCGTTCCTCTCCGCGGTCCCCGCCTCGGCCGCCGGTGCCGGGGACCGCCGCTCCGTGGTCTTCGCGCCCCAGGCGAAGGTCCCCCGGGACGCCGACGACCGGGTCCGCATCCTGCACGCCCTCGCCGACCTGGCCCTCGCCCGATCCGACCTGGACGTCGTCGTCAAGCTCAGGGCGCGCACCGGTGAGGAGCAGACCCACCGGGAGACCGACGGCTACGACCTCCTCTGGAACGACCTCGTCGCGCAGGGGACGGTCACCGACGGATGCCTCGGCTTCGAGACCGGTCCCATGGCCGAGCATCTGCTCCGCGCGGCCGGGTTCGTCACGGTGAGCTCGACCGCCGCCGTCGAGGCGATGGCGCAACGGGTCCCGCTGCTCGTCCTCGACGACTTCGGGGTCAGCGGCCGCATGATCAACAAGGTCTTCGAGGGCAGCGGGTGCCTCGGCTCCCTCGGCGACCTCAGGGCGGCCCGGTTCCGGCTCCCGGCCCCGGAGTGGCTGGCCGACAACTACTTCCACCCCCCGGAGGAGAACGACTGGATGGACCGGCTCGCCGCCCTGGTCGAGGCCAGGCGCGCCGGTGACCTCGCGCCGGCGCAGTCCCTGCTCGACGGCCGGCACCACTGGGCGGCCAGGGTCCGGTCCCGCAACCGGCTCACGCTCCGGCCCTCGACCCTGCGGTTCGTCTCCCGGGTCCGGTCCATGGCGCGCTGACTCCCGGCCGCCGGAGCACCCGGTCGAGGTCGACGGGCGAGGACGACGGGCGAGGACGTGACGGCGTCGGCTTGTTCCAGGACCCCGCGCCGAGCAGGCATATACACTCTGCGTGTCGACACTGCTACTTATCGTTCAACTGACTGCTGCTGGGGGATCTGGTGACGGTTGGGTTTGCGGATCGGGACCGGGGTGCCGTCCCGACCGGAGCCTCGGCCGCAACCCCGCGACTGCTGCCGGAGGTCCAGGCGCTGCGGGCCGTCGCCGTGATGCTGGTGATCCTCTACCACCTGTGGCCCGGCGTCGTCCCCGCGGGCTACCTCGGCGTCGACGTCTTCTTCGTCATCTCCGGCTTCCTCATCACCGGGCAGATCGTGCGCGACCTGGACCGCGGCCGGTTCGGCCTCGGTCGCTTCTACCTGCGCCGCGCCAGGCGGCTGCTGCCGGCGGCGATGACCGTCCTCGCCGTCATCGCCGTGACGACCGTCCTCGTCGTCCCCTACTCCCGATGGGTCGAGACCGCCCGGCAGATCCTCGGCAGCACCTTCTACGTGCAGAACTGGGTCCTGGTCTCCCAGAAGACCGACTACCTGACCCCGGTCGTCCGCCCGACCCCGGTGCAGCACTTCTGGTCGCTGTCCGTCGAGGAGCAGTTCTACCTGGTCTGGCCGCTGCTACTGCTGCTCGCCGTCCTGCTCGCCGCCCGGCTGGCCCCCGGGCGGGCGGAGCCCCGCCGGCTGCTCCCGCTCGGGGCCATGGTCGCGGTCACCGCCTGCTCGTTCCTGTACGGGCTGCGGGTCACCGCGACCGACCCCGACAGCGCCTACTTCCTCTCCACCGCCAGGGCATGGGAGTTCGGCGCCGGCGGGCTGCTCGTCCTGCTCCTGCGCCGCACCGAGGCACGGCGGCGCCTCCGGGCGCTGCTCAGCTGGGCCGCCCTGGCCGCGATCGGCGTCGCCGCCCTGACGTTCGACGCCGGGACGCCGTTCCCCGGCTGGGCCGCCGCCGTTCCCGTCCTCGGCGCCGTCGGGTTCATCGCCGCCGGCACGTCCGGCTCCCGGTGGTCCCCGGACCCGCTCGTCCGGCTCGGCCCGGTCCAGTTCGTCGGCGACCTCTCCTACTCGATGTACCTGTGGCACTGGCCGCTGCTCCTGCTGTGGCCGTACCTCACCGGCTCCCGGGTCGAGACCCCGGACCGGATCCTCGTCCTGGTCCTGACCGTCGGCCTCGCCTGGGCCAGCAAGGTCCTCGTCGAGGACCGCTTCCGCGCCCACAGCCCGCTGCGCGGCACGGCGGCGACGGTCGACCCCGGCATGACAGCGACGGCCGCCCCCGGCACGGCGGCACCGGTCGCCAGGGGACGGCGCGCCCTGGTCAGCCCCCTGCCGACGTTCCTCGCGGTCACCCTGCTCGTCACCGTCACCACCGCCTCCGGCGCCTGGTGGGCCGTCCAGCGGCGGGTCACCGCCGCGAACCTGGTCGAGGCCGCGGCCCTCGCCGAGCTCACCGACTGCTTCGGTGCCGACGCCATGGCCCCCGGCCGTGACTGCGCCCCGCCCTTCGGCAGTGCCGTCACCCCCGACCCCGCCGTGGCGCGCGAGCGGCTCAGCGCCACCCAGCAGTGGGAGGAGTGCATGCCGAAGGTCCGGGCCAGGAAGGTCGTCCGCTGCGACTACGGGCCGAAGGACGCCGACGTCCACGTCGTCCTCTTCGGCGACTCGCACGCGATCCAGTGGTTCCCGGCGATCCATCGGATCACCGAGACCCACGGCTGGCGGCTCTCGACCTACCTGCGCAGCTCCTGCACCCCGAGCCTGGCCACGATGCTGAAGCCGGACGAGGAGGAGCAGGGGCGGTGCCACAAGTGGGCGACCACCGCCATCAGGAAGATCGCGGCCGACAGGTCGGTCGACCTCGTGGTGACCTCCGCGATGAACAACAAGAAGTGGGTGAAGGAAGGGGACCTCGACCGGTACGAGAGCGGGGTGAAGGGGTACCGGGCCACCTGGCGGAAGCTCGCGAGGAGCACCCGCCGCTCGGTCCTCGTCCTGCGGGACACCCCGCGCCCGATCCCGGACGTCGTGGACTGCCTCAGCTCCAGGAAGGCGGTGCACGAGTGCACCAGGAGCCGGAAGGCCGCGATGTCGACCGACGAGCTCTGGGGCAAGCGGACGGACCCGATGGTCGAGGCCGTCAAGGCCGCCGACCACCCCCGCGTCCGCCTCGCCGACCTCACCTCCGTCTTCTGCGCCGAGAAGAGCTGCTCCCCCGTCATCGGGAACGTCCTGGTGTACGCGGACGGGAACCACCTGACCACCACCTACGCGCACACCCTCACCCCGTACCTGGAGCGGCACGTCCTGGTGTCACTGGGCGCGAGCGCCGCGACACCGCTCCCCGTGCCGTCCGTGGACTGAACCGGCGACCGCGGTGGGGAACAGCACGGCGTCCGTCGCCCCGGTGCCGACGGAGCACCGGGGAGGGGACGCACCACAGCCGGGGGCGAGTACGTCGACCAGCGGGGCGCGGCGACGCGCCGGTCACCTTCGGCCGGGGAGGTACCCGTCCCTCTCCCGACCCGCCGAGTCCAGGCCGACGGAGATTCCGGGGTGAGTGCCGTGCCAGATGTCGATGTCGTTCTCTTCATGCGGAATCTCAGCCGGGTCATGGCCGGTGGCGGCCGGGCGGTGCTGGACCGGGCGAACCTGTTCGCCGAGGCCGGGTACCGCGTCCACGTCGTCGTGGTCGGCCGGGACGTCGGTGGCGGTGCCTCCTGGCTGCGCAGCACGGGCGGTCTGCACCGCTCGGTGCGTCCGCACTACTTCCACCGGGACGCCCCCGAGCTCGAGGCACACGTGCGGGCGTCCCGGCTGCAGCCGCTCTCACCGCCGCTGCCGACCGGGCCGGGGACGAGCATCGAGCAGAGCCAGACCAGGAAGGCGGTGCACCGGACCTACCTGAGGGACGGCGTGCCCGTCGCCAGGATGGACCTGCGGCGCAGCGGTCGGGTCTCGGCCATCCACCTCCTGGACGACGAGGAGCAGGTCACCGAGCGCTGGCTGTTCGACGGGGACGGGAGGGTCGTCTTCATCGACCGGGTCAACCCCGAGACCCACGCCCCGCTGCACCGCACCTTCATCGTCGGCGGCAGGCTGCGCTGGCTCGAGGTGGACATGGTGCCCACCGAGGGCCGGGGGGTCGCACGGCACCCCTACCTCGAGCCGGACCCCGGCGCCGCCGAACAGGAGCACAGCTTCGCCGAGGTGATCGCCGCCTGGCTGGACCGGGAGTTCCGTGACTCCCCCGACCTCGTGGTGATGGCCGACGGGGAGAACACCTCCCAGCACGTGCTCCGGGCCATGCGGCACCCGCGGCTGCGCGGCGTGTCCGTGCTGCACAACACCCACACCCAGTACCCCTTCACGGCGAGCGCCCCGCTCAAGGAGAACTGGGAGGCGTTCCTCCGCGACCCCCGCAACGTGGACCTCGTGGTGTGCCTCACCGAACGGCAGCGACAGCACCTGAGCGAGCGGTTCCCGGACATGCCGCTGCGGGTGGTCCACCACGCGGTGCCCCAGCCGACGAAGGTCGGTGTCACCCGGCACCGGCACCGGGTGGTCTTCGTCGGCCGGCTGGCGGAGCAGAAGCGGCTCTCGCACCTGATCGACGCCTTCGCGCTGGTGGTGGCCCAGGTGCCCAAGGCCCAGCTGCACCTGTTCGGCTCCGGGTCGGAGCTGCCCATGCTGCAGGAGCGGGTCGCCGCGGCCGGGCTGGAGGACAGCGTCGTCTTCCGGGGGTTCACCCACGACCCCGCCGCGGCCTTCGCCTCGGCGACGGTGTCGGTGATGACCTCCCTGCACGAGGGGCTCCCGCTGACCCTCACCGAGGGCATGTCCGTCGGGACGCCCTTCATCGCCTACGACATCAACTACGGCCCGGCCGAGGTCATCCGGCACGGGGTCGACGGCCTGCTCGTCCAGCCGGGCGACCGGTGGGGCCTCGCCGACGCCATGGTCCGGGTGCTGCGGGACCGGACGCTGGCCGCCTCGCTGCGGGAGCGGGCCTACGAGGTGGCCGAGCGCTTCTCCCACCAGCGGTACCGGAACACCTGGATCGACGTCGTCGAGACCCTCGGCGCGTCCCGGAGGGTGTTCCAGCTCCCCGGTCAGGTCCCGTCTCCGTCGCGTCCGGTCACCCGGGAGGGAGCCCATGTCTAGCCAGACCTCCAGCCAGATCCCCAGCCAGACCCCCGACCTGACGGTGCCGTCCCCGGCGACGGCCGACCGGGCGGCGCCCGGCGGTCGGTCGCGGATCCGTCGCCTCCCGCGCCGGGTGCGCCGGGCCGTCGCCCGACGGCGCAGGCGCGCCCTCGCCCGGGTCAGGGCCCTGGGCAGGCTCACCCCGCGGGAGCTGCTCCGGTCCCGCCGGGAGAACGCCGCCTTCCTCGACGCGATCACCGGCGGCACCCTCGGCCACCTGGACGTGTCCGAGGGCGAGGAGCTGCGGTCGATGACCCTGCTCCGCGACCTCACCGCGGCCACCTACCGGGCAGGGCCGCTCGCGCTCCCCGTGCGCACCGGGGCGCTCCGCTGGACGTCGCCGCGGACCAACCTCCGCGAGGCCGCGGTCGCCGCGGCGTGGGAGGCCCTGGAGACGGGCCGGATGTCCACCGCCCAGTGGCTCGCCGACCAGGTCATCCGGCAGCAGCCCCGGTACCGCCCCGCCCAGGATCTCCAGGCGACGCTGTCCGCCCGCCAGTGCGACCCCGAGGGTGCCCTGGTCTGGCAGCGCAGGCGGCTCCGGGTCCCCCGCCGCAAGGCGTCCCCCAAGGCGGAGATGCTGGTGACCCGGCAGACCCAGCTCCTCGACGCCCGGCGGTTGATGGCCATGCTGACCGACCGGCCGGCCGCCGACCCGGGACGGACCACCGGGATCGTCGCCGACGTGGAGACCCTGTGGGCCGACACCGCGCGCAGGGAGGCCGCGACGGCCGAGGACGTCATCCCGGCCGTCCTCGCCGCGCTCGACAACGGCAGGACACCCCTGCTGTCCCGCCGCTACTTCGAGGCCTTCGTCGGGGGCCGGCTGTCCCGGGGTGAGGACCTGTCCCGGTACCGCCCCCTGCTGGAGCACCTCAGCCGGATGAACGGGCCGAAGGAGGTCCCGCTGGCGACGCCGGAGGTGGCCCGCTCCATCCGGTCCATGAGCCTCGAGGCCTTCCGGCACTACGTCGCCGGGAAGTCGATCTGCCTGATCGCCAACTCGCCGACCCTCATCGGCAGCGGCCTCGGTCGGACCATCGACTCCTACGACCTCGTCATGCGGTTCAACTCCTTCGTCATCGAGCCGGAGGACACCGGATCGCGGACCTCCGTCCACGTCACGATCCACATGCACGACTACAACTGGGACGTCCCGGTCCCGGTCCGGATCGTGATCTCCGGAAAGCCGCACCTGTGGCGGCGGTCGCTCAAGGTGAGGCTGCGCCCCGGTGCCCAGGAGTGGGTCGGCGACGCGTCGCTGCGCTGGCCGGGCCGGACCCTCGGCCTGATCGGTCCGGACGACCCGTTCAAGCTGCCGACGGCGGGGTTCCAGTTCATGCGCCTGCTCATGCACCTGGACGTGTCCACGGCCATCGATCTCATCGGCTTCGACTTCTACGAGTCGGGCAAGCTGCGGGTCACCGACGCCATGAGCATCCCGCACTCGCCCGGTCACAACTCCGCCGCGGAACGGGACTGGGTGCTCGCCCACGCCGTCCGCGTCAGCCCGATGATCATCTCCATGCGCGAGGAAGGCCTGGCGTGACGACGACGGCGACCCCCACCACCCCCAGCCCCACGGCTCCCGCGGCGGTCGTCGTCGCGGCTCTCGGCCGGGTGCAGCCGGGACGGCTCGGCCGGGTGCTCGGCGCGCTCGTCGACGAGCTCGGCGACCGGGCGACCCTGCACGTGCTCCACACCGGCCTCGACCCGCTGGCGGTCGAGGCGGCCGTGTGGGCGCACCCCGACGTGACCTTCATCAGCGCCCACCGGGACCACTACGAGCAGTTCGGCCCGGCGGGCAGGGCCAGGTCGGAGCTGCTGCTGCTCGACTGCCTGCGGGTCGAGGGCAGCGAGCGCGTCGTCGTCGCCCCGGTCGACCCGGGCGCGGTGAGGATCGTCGCCGCCGCGGCGACCGCCCCACGGCCGGTCCCCGCGGCGGTGCCGGTCGGCCCGGGGTCCGGGGTCGCCGTCACCCCGCCGGTCCCGGCGCCCCGGCTGGAGGTGGGCGCCTCGTCCAGCCACGTGCTGGTGCTGGACGGCGCGCTGGCGACCCGCGCGGTCCGCCGCCACGTCGACCTCACGCTGGCCAGGGCACGGCGCAACCGGAAGACCCTGTCGCTGGCGCTGGAGGCCGCGGTGGCCACCGGGCTGGGGACGGTCGCGGCCGTGCCGTTCCCCCCCGCCCCGGAGAGCGGCCCGGAGGACGGCGACGAGATCGAGGTCCCCGAGTCGACGGTCGGCGACCTGCTCGCCACGGCCGAGGAGCTGTACGCCGACGCCGACTACGCCGGGGCGAGGGAGGTGCTGCTCCAGGCGGTCCGACTGCCCCATGGCCTCACCGACCGGGTGGCGCTCGCGCTCTCCCGGGTGCTGCGCGCCACCAGCGACTACGTGACGGCGCGCGACGTGCTCCTCCTCGCCCACGGCGACTCCATGGCCACCAGCAGGGCGCTGGCCGAGGAGGCCGAGATCGCCTGGATCCAGCACGACCACGAGGCGAGTGCCGAGCTGGCCACCTACGCCCTGCGGGCCAACCTCAGCAACCGCAGGGCCGAGGTGGCGCTCCGGCGGGCGCAACGGCCGCTCACCACGGCCGAGGCCGTGCCCGAGCGGACCGGCGCTGCCCCGGTGCTGTCCCACGTCGCCTTCTACGTCTCCGACCGGGGCAACTTCGGCGACGTCGTCCTTCCGCACGCGGTGCGCGAGGCGGTGGGCTCGGTGCTGCCCGGTCCCGGCTGGCTGCCGGTCCACGTGCACCAGGTCTTCGACCGGGAACGGTTGGAGCTGGTCAACGCCACCGACGGCGTCGTCGTCGGCGGCGGCGGCCTGTTCCTGCCCGACACCTCGCCGAACGGCAACAGCGGCTGGCAGTGGAACGTGCCGCGGGAGCAGTTGGAGGCGATCGAGGTCCCCCTCGGTGTCGTCGCGGTGGGCTACAACCTCTTCCACGGCCAGACCTTCCACAGCCGGCTCTTCCGGGAGAGCCTGACCGCCCTCGTGGACCGCGCCGCCCTCGTCGGCCTGCGCAACCACGGCTCGGTGGACCAGGTCAGGAACCTGCTGCCGACGCGGCTCGCGGACCGGATCCGCTTCCTCCCGTGCCCGACCACCGTGCTCCGGCACATCCACGGCGAGCCGGCGGGCGCCGTCCTCGGCGGCTCGGGCACCGTGCTCCTCAACGCGGCCTTCGACCGCAGCGCCAGGCGGTTCGGGGACGGCTACGAGCGGTTCCTCGCCGACATGGCCTGGTACGTGCGGGAGCTACGGACCGCAGGAGCCGAGGTCCGCTTCGCCGCACACCTCGCGACGGACGAGCAGCTGGTCGACGACCTGTTCTCCGAGTACGGCATCCGGGTCCCCGTCGACGCCCTGTACCTCCTGCCGGTCGAGGAGGGCTACGACGTCTACCGGCGGGCCAGTGTCGTCGTCGGCATGCGCGGGCACGCCACGATGATCCCGTTCGGTCTCGGCACTCCGGTGCTGAGCCTGGTCTCCCACCCCAAGATGCGGTACTTCCTCAGCGACATCGGCCGCGAGGAGTGGGGGTACGACGTGCACCGCGACGGGCTCGCCGCCGCGCTGGCCGAGCACACCCTGGAGATCATCGGGAAGGAGCAGGAGTACCGGGCGGACGTCGCCGCGATCCAGGAGGAGCTGCTCGCGGTGATCCGGGGTGAGCTGGCGACCTTCGCCACCGCCCTCGGGGTGCCGGTGACCCCGAGGGCTCCCGGCCAGGGGATCCCGGTCCCGACCCAGGGGGCCGTGGAGATCGAGCCGGCGCCGCCCGCGGTCCCCGCTCTCGGCTGACCGGTCCCGGCCCCGGGGGCGAAGGGGGGCCGGCGCCCCACGGTTAAGCTCAGCGTGAGGTGGTGAACACGATTCGTTGTTCACCCTGGGCGCCTTGGGGGGGCCGTGACCGTCGGCAGCGTGCGCAGCGACCTCTCCGTGGTGGTGGAACGGGATCCGGCCGGTGGTCCGGCCTCCGCCGGACCACCCCCGCCCCGCCGCGCGCGCGGGATCCTGCCCGAGGTCCAGGCACTCCGCGCTCTCGCCGTGACGCTGGTGATCCTCTACCACCTGTGGCCGGGCACGGTGCGGGCAGGTTACGTCGGCGTCGACGTCTTCTTCGTCATCTCCGGCTTCCTCATCACCGGCCAGATCGTGCGCGACCTCGAACAGGGCAGCTTCGGCCTCGGCCGGTTCTACCTGCGCCGCGCCCGCCGGTTGCTGCCCGCCTCGATGCTCGTGCTCCTGGTCGTCTCCGTCGCGACGGTCGCGGTCGTCCCGACGACGCTGTGGGCCGACACCGCGCGACAGGTCGTCGGCAGTGCCTTCTACGTGCAGAACTGGGTGCTGTCGGAGCAACGGATCGACTACCTCACCCCGGACCTGGTGCCGACCGCGGTGCAGCACTTCTGGTCCCTCTCGGTGGAGGAGCAGTTCTACCTGGCCTGCCCGCTGCTGCTGCTGACGACCTTCCGTGCCGGCGGCGGGCGCCGAGCGGCATGGCGCCGTCCGGCGCTGATCGCCCTGATGGCCGCGGTCACCCTCGGCTCGCTGGGGTACGGGGTGCTCACCACCGCAAGCGACCCCCGGAGCGCGTACTTCCTCACCTCCACCCGGGCCTGGGAGTTCGCCTGCGGAGGGGTGCTGGTGCTGGTCCTGCGCCGCACCGACCGCCTCCGGGGTCAGCGGATCGTGGCGAGCTGGACCGGCCTCGCGATGATCGTCGCCAGCGCACTGGTCCTCGGCCCCGGCACCCCGTTCCCCGGCTGGGCGGCCCTGCTGCCGGTCGGCGGCACCCTGCTCGTCATCGCGGCCGGTCTGGTCGACTCACCCCGCTCTCCCGCGGCCCTGGTCCGGCTCCGGCAGGTCCAGCTGGTCGGCGACCTGTCCTACGCGATGTACCTGTGGCACTGGCCACTGCTCGTGGTCTGGCCGTACGTGTTCGGCCCCCGGGTCGGCGTGCTGGACCGGCTGGCGGTGCTCGCGGCGACCCTGCTGCTGTCCTGGGTGAGCAAGGTGACCGTCGAGGACCGCTTCCGCTACGGCCACCGCACAGGGGCAGGGGCAGGGGCAGGGGCAGGGGCAG
>JAAYAH010000072.1 GCA_012719445.1 Actinomycetales bacterium
CGGTCTGCGAGCGGGTGAGGCGCCGAGGTCTGCCTGCACGTGTGGATCAGCCGGTGACGGTGACGATGTGTCTGAGGTCGTTCGATCCGGTGGTGGAGTCCCACAGCCCGGCGTTGGCGGTCCGGACGGCGTACTCGGCCCGCCCGGCCAGCGCGGCGGTCGGGTCCGGCAGGGCGAGGAAGAGGCGGTACCTGCCGTTCGGCAGGTCGTCAGGCACGGTGATTGTCTGGTCGATCGTCGTCGTGCCGGGCAGCCAGGTACGTGGGTCGACCTTCAGCGCGACCCTTCTGATCACCCGTCCGTTGGCGGCCCGCAGGAGCAGTTGGACCCTCCGCGGGTTGACCGGTGCTGCCCAGCCGTCGTTGCGGATGCTCAGGCGTATCCGAAGACCTGTCGCCCGGGTCACGGTCTTCGGGTACGTGCCCCGGACCAGGACGAGCCGGTACCCGAGGCGCCGCTCCACCTGCTTCATGCAGCCGCCGGTGCGCCAGCTGCCGAGGACGGCGGTGTCATCGGAGTTCAGGTAGGTCCAGTGGTACCGGGCGAGTTCGTTCAGGGCGGTCGGGCACGTGCTGCGGGGCGGGTTCAACCCGCAGGTCTCGCCGCCCATCGGCACGTACCTGGTCTCCTGCCGCAGGTACGACCGTTCCGACGCGGCGCTGAAGGTGCCCATGTCGGTGTCACTGGCCAGGAAGCAGTCGTTGTGGAACCCGACGCGGGACCGGGCCGTCCCGTGGTGCGCCTGGCCCGCCGTCAGCGCGGTCGACCCGAAGAAGTGCCGCTTGTACGCGGGGGTGCGCAGCTGCACCGAGCGGCTCGCCGGTAGGGCGTCGAGCAGGGCATCGATCACCGCCCGCCGGTTGCGCCAGTCGGCGGCGTTGTTGTCCACCAGGCGCCCGGACGGGGAGCCGAAGTGCTGGGTGAACGCCCACTCTCCCCAGGTACCGACGAACCCGGCCTGAACGGTGACGATGACGTCGGCATGGCGACGCAGGTACGGCTCGAGCTGGGCGATGTGTCGAAGCACCTGGGCCGGCGCGGCGTCGTCCCCGGCCGTGTCGTCGGTGTACGCGAACCGCAGGACCGTCTTCAGGCCGGCCTTCCGGATCGTGTTCAGCTGCCGCTGCATGTTTTGCAGGGCCGCGGGGCTGATGTCCGAACTCCGGAACGGCTCCAGGTAGAAATAGCACCAGATCAGCGATATGTGATCTCTGGTGCGCCACCTGCGCAGTTCCGTGACGGACAGGGGGTACTTGTCGCACGACGTCACGTGAGTCAGGCCGCGTTCCGGATTCGTCAGGACGGCGCGGGTGCCGGGGTAGGTGACCTTGACGAGGGGGGCGGGAGGAGTGCTCGTACTGACGCTGGGTGTCGGGGTAGCGCTGGCTGACCCGGCTGTCTGATCACCGTGCTGGGCGGCCGGGTCGGGTCGCCGTTGCGGGCTGCCGAGGTTCGCGTGGAGCACCAGCCCGGCACCCATCAGAATGATCAACACGATCGGCACGACGATCCGGGGCCGTAGCCGTCGTGTCGACCAAGGCATCGGTTCTTCCCGTCCTCGTCGGTCCCGGGCCGTCCGATACGCCGACCAGCCCGTGCCGGATGACCGTAGCTGAAGATCCCCGACTGTGACAGGCACGAGTGGTTGTGATCACGATCCCCGCCCAGAACCCGGCGAGCCCGGCGCCGGCCTTCGCCCACCGCTCCGGGAGCCCGTTGCCAGGTGGTGATCACACAAGAGCGTCCCCGGGAGGACCGGCGGACGACCCGACCGAACCGCCGACCCCGGTCAGCGCGAGTCCGAGACCGACAGGTCGAGCTTCAGGTACTCCGCGGGACGGAACCCGAACGAACCGACCAGCAGGTTGCGGGGGAAGGTCTCGCGCGCGGTGTTGTACGCCGTCACCGCGTCGTTGTGGTGCTGGCGGGCGAAGGCGATCCGGTTCTCCGTGGAGACCAGGTCCTCCTGGAGGCGCAACACGTTGGCGCTGGACCTCAGCTGCGGATAGGACTCGACGACGGCGGTCAGCGAGCCCAGCGCGCTGCTGAGCTCGTTCTCGGTGGCCACCCGGCCGACGAGCCCACCCGGGGAGCCGAGCGCACCGACCGCGGCCGCCCGGGCCCTGGTCACCCGGTCGAGGACGTCCCGCTCGTGCTGGAGGTAGCCCTGGACCGCGGAGAGAAGGCTGGGGACCAGGTCGTGTCGACGCACGAGCTGCGTGTCGATCTGCCCGGACGCGTTGGCCACCTCGTTGCGCAGACGGACCAGGCCGTTGTAGGCGGCGGGCACCCAGACCACGACCACGACGACGAGGAGAAGGACGGGGACAAGGACCAACAGACCAGCGGACATCAGGCGATACCTCTCAGCAGGACGTGCAGCGGTTCGACGACGATCGCCACCGCGAAGGACAGGAAGAGCAACGCCAGCAGGACGCAGGTCAGCACGAGTGCGAGCACCGTCGCGAAGATCGCGACGCCAAGGGGAACCCCGACGACGAGCAGCAGCAGGTACCCCAGGACCGCCCGGACCGGATGCTCGCGGAACGCGGAGAACCTCCGCGGCGCCGGGCCGAGGTAGCCGAGCCGGCGAAGACGGGCGAGCCGCCTGCCGAGACTCGGGTGCATCGAGGATCCCAGCGCGGCGTCCGAGTCGAGGCTCTCGCCGCCACCACCGGCGTCCGAGTCGTGGCCCTCCCCGCCACCACCGGCGTCCGACCCGCACGGACCCTGCGGATCGAGCACGAAGTACGGGGCCGCGTAGCCGCCTCCCGGAACCCCCGGGCCGTGGGACTGCATGCCGGCCAGGGCCCGACCGAGGCTGTCGGCGTCCCTGGTGAGCTGGACGGCGGTGGCGTCGGCCAGGTACCGCCGGGCGCGCAGCGGGGCCACCAGCCAGTGGCTGACGAAGAAGAGGTTCGTCACCCAGTAGGTCAGCCGCCAGCACAGGAAGACCATCCCGGCGATCATGCCGTCGCCGCCCTCGAAGGCGATCAGCTCCCGCACCGCCTCGGCCTCCTGGACGGGATCGGACCGGTGCCGCACCACCCGCAGCATCGTCCGCAGCGTCCGCCGCGCCGCGGCGTCCACGGGTGCGAGGAACAGCGTTGCGGCGACCCCGTAGGTCGCGAACACGGCGAGCACCGTGTTCCCGATGTGCAGGTCACCGTTCGCGACCGAGGCGACGAGGTGCCCGACCACCGCCAGGGTCTCGTCCCGGTCCTGCTCGTCGAGCAGCCGCCGGGTGACGACGATCGTCGCCTGGTCCGGGGAGGTGCCGACGGCCGCGGCGTTGCTCGCGGGTACCTCCGCGATGAGGGTGCTCGGCGTCGCGATCCCCGCGGAGACCGCGATCTCGGCGACCACGTTGAGGAGCTGGTACTCCTCGGGATCCGCGGGGTCCGGTGCCCGGACGGGCAGCGTCAGGACGGCGCCGCCGAGCCCGGAACGCAGGAAGAATCTCCGCATGACCCACCAGATCAGGGCCATGACGAGGACCCCCGGCACGATCACGACGACGACGGCCAGGGCGACCTGCACCGCCTGCGGGGCGCCCGCGGAGTCGGCCACCGCCGCGACCCACGTCCGGGGATCCGGCACCGGGAACGCCAGGTTCACCACGTCGACGGCGAGCACCATCACGCCGAGGAGCAGCGGCGCCATCATCACGCTCATCGGGACGCTCTGGACGAGCACGACGACCGTGGCGTAGGCGGAGTACCGCCGCGCCGCCCTCCGGTGACGTCGCTGGGCCGCGAAGAAGCTCTCACGGTCGGCGGGTGACAGAGCTGACGACGAGCCGGTCCCTCGCTGCGGGTCCGTACTCATGGCCCGTCACCTCCGCGGACGCGGTGGATGGAGATCACCGACGTGCACAGTAGGTCGTCGATCCGCTGGTCGCAGCACTCTTGCGGCCCCCAGGGCCGGTTGTGCCCCTGCCGCTGCCCGTTGAGGAAGCCGGCCCGTTCCAGGGCCCGGTGATCACGCAGCGAACCGGGCCACGGCACCGCTTCGGTCTCGTCAGCCCGGCACTGGATCCGGTCTTCGCTCACCAGCGAACACCGCACGACGCAGGAGCGACGGTCGCCGGATGCGGCGGTCGCCGGAGGCATTGGGCCGTCCGGGTTGCCTGTGGCCATGCCGCGGCAAGGTCCTCGGTCTCTCCGCCGAGGTAGACGGTAGGGCAGATCACACCTTGGGGACCCACACGATGAGCCGAGCGCACGAGTCATCCGCTCGATGGGTGCTGGTCGGCGCGGCGGCCACCGCCATGCTGACGCTGTGCATCCTGCAGCTGACGCTGCCGGGCGCGGCGTCGTCCGTCGCCTACTGCACCGCGAATGCGATCTCGGTGTCCGCGGTGATCGTCGGGCTGCGCCTTCGGAAGCCGCGCATCCGGGCACCGTTCCGTTGGCTTGCGGCTGCCGGGATGCTGTCCCTGGCGAGCGGCCTGCTCCACCTGGCCCGGCCCGACCTCGGGCCGCCCTGGAACAGTGCGGACCCCCTGTCGATCGCGGGGTACCTGTGCCTGCCGGTCTTCCTGATCGGCTTCGTGCGGACGACGGCGCGTCGGGGGCTGGACGACCTGGCCCTGCGCGACGCGGCGATGATGAGCGCCGCCGGTGCCCTGGTGCTGTGGAGCGGCGAGATCGCGCCCACGCTGTTCATGATGGACGCCGAACCGGCGACGGTGCTCCTGGTCTCCCTCTACCCGCTGGTCGACATCGTGATCGTGGCGCTGGCGGTGCGGCTCGTCTTCCAGGTGGGCTGGCGCCTTCCGGCGACGCGCCTGCTGCTGGGTGCCGTGGCGCTGCTGCTCGTGGGTGACGGTCTCGCCGGCATCCTGCGGGTGAGCCCCAACGGACCGGAGGGTCACGGCATCCGCCTGATCTACATGGTCGCCAACATGCTTTTCGCGGTGCTGGCCCTGCACCCGTCGATGGTCCGGCTGGCCGGCGGCACGGCCGGGAACGCCGTCGAGAACACCTCGGACAGCCCGCCCCGGCGCAGTTCCGCAGGCCGCCGCACCGCCCTGGTCCTCGCGGTCCTGGCACCCGGAGTCATGGCCCAGCTCGCACCGACCTTCGCCGGCCCGGACCGCCTCATCAGGGCACTGATCCTGGCGGTCCTGCTGTGGCTGGTTGCCCGTCGGCTGGTGGGAACGGTCACCGCGCTCGGCCGGGCGGAGGAGGCGACCCGTCACCAGTCCCTGCACGACCAGCTGACCGGTCTGCCCAACCGGGCCGCCTTCCTGTCCGAACTGGAGGAACGGCTCACGAACGACCCGGCCGAGCACTGGGTCACCGTGGCGTGGCTCGACGCGGACCGGTTCAAGCAGGTCAACAACACCTGGGGACACCCGGCAGGTGACGAGGTCCTGTGCGCCGTCGCGGAACGGCTGCGGGCCCTGGTGCCGGACGTCACCAGGGTGTATCGCACGGGTGGTGACGAGTTCGCCGTCCTGTCCTCCGGTCCGGACGCCGACGAGGGCCTGACGCTGGCCCGCGGGCTGCAGACCGCGGTGGGCGACCCCCTGCCGTTGTCGGGCCGACGCTTCGTCGAGATCACCCTGACGATCGGCGTCGCCCGGGCGCACCCCGGAACCACGAGCGCCACCGATCTGGTCCGTAACGCCGACACCGCTCTCTATCGCGCCAAGGCGGGTGCCCCGTCAGGGCTGGCGGTGTTCGACGACTCCCTGCGCGCAGAGGTCTACGACCGGCTGATCCTCGCCGAGGACCTCCGGCGCGCCGTCCGCGAAGGGGAGATCACACCGCACTTCCAGCCCATCCACGGTGGTGAGGGCTACGCCGACCTGATCGGGTTCGAGGCCCTGGCCCGCTGGACGCATCCCAAGCGCGGCATGGTGCCCCCCGACCAGTTCATCCCGCTCGCCGAGGACAACGGATCCATCCTTGAGATCGGCGAGTCGATCATGCGGCGCGCCTGCTTCGAACTGGCCGGCTGGCGGGCCAGGACCGGCCTCGATCTGCACGTCTCGGTGAACGTGTCGCCGGTCCAGATCGTGCGGGACGGGCTCGTCGCCATGGTGGAGTCTGCGCTCAGCGAGACGGCGCTGCCTCCCGACGCGCTGTGGTTGGAGATCACCGAGTCCCTGCTGATGGAGCGCAGCGGTCCCGTGCGGGCAACGCTCGCCGCGTTGAAGGACCTCGGCGTCGTGATCGCGTTGGACGACTTCGGCACCGGGTTCTCCTCGCTGAGCTGCATCGGTGACTTCCCGATCGACGTCGTCAAGGTGGACCGGTCGTTCGTGAAGCGCCTCGGCGAGGATCCCCGCACCACCGAGCTGACCAGGTTGATCATCGACATGGCGACCAGCCTGCGGCTGCACGGCGTCGTCGCCGAGGGCGTCGAGACCGCCGAGCAGGCGCAGATCATGGCGAGCATGAACTGCACGTGGTTGCAGGGATGGTGGTGCGGCCGCCCGATGGCACCCGCCGACGTCGTGCTGCCCGAGGTGGGCCCGCTCACGGCGAGGAGCTCGGCGGTCGAGCGGCGCTGACGCCCGCGCCGTGCACCACGTCCAGGGACGTGACCGCCGCACCCACCGGGAACGACCCGGAGTCGAGCCGGACGGCCGCTGAGCTGGCGCGTGGACGCCACCCCTGCCGGGTGCCCCACGGAGCCGCAGCCACCGCTGTCACCCGATCAGCAGCCCGAGGGCGACCGAGGCCGCGTTGGCCCCGATCCCGAGCACCAGGAGCAGTGCCGGGTCCCGACGGACGGCGAGCCACAGCATCCCGGTCTCGACCAGGCACACGCAGCCCTCGGCCAGGGCGAGCCAGTGCAGTGCGGGATGGTCGGTGAGGACCCGCCACAACACCGGGTGCGTGATCAGGTTCACCCCCACGCCCAGGAGCATGGCCAGGGCCGGACCGGTCAGCCGCAGCGCGACCAGAGCCGCGGCGTACAGGGGGGTCTCCACCGCCACGGTCAGCAGCAGGGCCTCGATCGCGGACATCGTCGGCTCACCCGACCACGTCGGAGGTCGATGAGGGCGCCGGATCGACCGCCGGGACGACGACCGCGGCCAGGCTGGTCACCAGCCCGGTGGTCGCATCCACCAGGGCGTGCACGATCCCGAGAACCACCGCTCGATGCATCACGCCCCCACCTGCCCGCCGCCGTACAGGGAGGATCCCGTGAACACAACCTAGAGCACTCTCTTCGGTACGGAAGGCCACCGTCGAGTCGGTACGGAAGGCCACCGTCGAGCGGCCGGTCCGTGTCAGTACCGGATCTCCGCGAGCAGGCGCAGGACGGCAGCCCCGCGTGAGGTGTCCGGTCCGACGACCTCGGGTCGTTCGGGGATTCGCCGGTTCTGCCACGGAGACGGCTGATGATCCGTAGGCTTCGACGCCGTCCGGCCCCGACGCCGGACCCAAACAGATAGTGAAAGGGATCGTCATGTCCAACCAGGAACCCCTGCCCGCGTCGCCCCGAGCCACGGGTGACGGCAGCGACGGCGGGGGTATCCCCGCGACCTCGGTCACGCACCCCACCGCACCTCCGGCCCCCGCGAAGAACTCGGCCGGCAAGGCCGTCGCCATGCGACTGCTCCGCGTCGTCCTCGCGCTCGCGGTCATCGCGGGTGGTGGCCTGGCGTGGAAGCACCTGTCCGGTTCTCCCGAGGTCGCCTCGGTGGGTGACTGCCTCAACGAGGCCGCGGCCGACGACATCAAGACGGTGCCCTGCGATTCCACCGACGCCGCCTACAAGGTCGTCGGGAAGATCGAGGGGAAGACCGAGTCGGAGGCCCGGTCCGACGACGCCATCTGCGCCGCCCACCCGACCACCGAGAACATCTTCTGGTCGGGCAAGGAGACCGGCAACATGTCCGGCGACGGCATGGTGCTCTGCCTCGAAACGCTGAAGAAGTAGGGCCGTCACCGGTCCGGCGACGACTCTCCCCGAGACCTCGCCGTCCCGCGATCAGAGACGTGGCGTGGGCCGTCGGCCTTCCAGTGCCCGGCCGACGGCCCACGCACCCCGGTGCGCCGCGGCCAGCCGATCCCGCTCCCGCCGGAGCACCTCGAGCATCTGCTCCAACACGTGGGGTTCGAGCGCCCCGCCGAGATCGACGCGCATGGTCGACAGGGCTCGTCGGTTGCCCTCCATCGCCGCTCGGGTGTGCTGGACGGCGATCCACGCCAGCGCCACGGCATGACGGTTGAGCACCTGGTACCGGCGGTAGTCCGCGGGGCAGAGGTCCAGCAGCCAGACGACGGCGCTCCGCACCCAGTCGGGAGCACCGGGTGGTCGGACCTCGGCCGGCCAGTCCGGAGGTGTCCCCGGAACGGGTGGTCGGGTGCCGGGACGGGGGGCCATGCCCGCATGATCTCCGCCCCCTCCGACAGCCTCGGCCCCGACGAGCGGTGGGTGCGGAGGGAAAACCCGAACGGCGGGCAGGACACCGATCACCTCTCCGGAGGACAAGTCGTCACCTCGGTGATGACGGAACCCGGTCCCGTTCCCTACCGTTGTTCGACAGGAGCGTCACCGCGACCATCGACTCCCGATCGGGTCACGTCTCGGTGATCATGTCGCGCGGAGGAGTGTCGTGAGGGATCGAGGTGGCCGCCCGTGGCGGAGCGCCACCCTGCCCCCCGCCCTCGTCATCGCCGCGATCTCAGCCCTGACCTGGGCACTGGTCCACCGGACGCCGCTCGTCGCCATCCGGCGATGTATCTCCCCCGACCAGCCGGTCGCCTGGCTGGGGGTCCACCTGGCCCTCGTCCACCACGACCCGGTCTGCCCCGACAGCGGGATGGCGCTGGGGCCTGACCCGGCACAGGGAGCCTGGCTCACCGTGCTGGTGGCCGCCCCCATGCTCGTGGCCAACGCGATCGGCGTGCTGAGCGCGATGGCATGCTGGGCCGCCGTCCTGGCCGCCCTCGCCCGGATGGCCGCCCTGGTCGGTGGCCTGTGGCGGCCACCGACGGATCCCTCGCTCGCGCTACCCGCACGGCGCCTCCGGGTCGACGTCCGGACAGCACCCGCAGTGGTCACCGCGACGGTGCCACACCCGATCCTGCGTCGCGGTCCTCCTGCCGTGCAGTTCGGCTGAGCCTCGACGTCATCTGAGCTCGAACGACCTGAGCTCGAACGACCTGAGCCTCGGCATCACCTGACAACGCACCTCGCGGCGAATCCGCCGGCGGGGCGTTCAGCGCTCCCCCCGGACGACTCGACCGCGAGCATCCCGAGGACACAGCGGGATCCGTCGGCCACGCCGGCACCGGACCGATGACCAACCGGACCGGTCGTCGGACCGGTGACGCCGGACAGAGCCACGCGGGACCGAGCCACGCCGAACCGGTCGTCGGACCTGTCCCGTCCGGCCGCGTCCCACCGGCCCGCCGTGGTGCGGCCGCGGATCCCCGACAGACGCAGAAATGAGCATGATCATGAACAAGAGCACCCGGACCAAGGCCCGCGAACTGCGCGAGGCCGAAGCAGCAGCCGAACGCCGCCGACGGGCCCGCACCACCTGGGCCCTCGGTATCGGCCTCGCGCTCATCGTGGGCCTGCTGACCGCCATCGTGGTGGTGGCCATCAACTCCTCGCAGAAGGCGAACCGGGACAGCAACCTCGACGGCCCGCTGGTGAACCCGGCCACCATGTCGGCCGGCGGCACGATCCCGGTCGGCGAGGCCGACGCACCGGTCACCCTGGAGATCTTCCTCGACTACATGTGCCCCTCGTGCAAGCAGTTCGAGAACGCCAACAGCGCCCAGCTCAGCCAGTGGATCGAGGACGGCGCGGTCAGGGTGGAGCTGCATCCCATGAACTTCCTGGACTCCCAGTCCCAGGGCACGATGTACTCCACCCGCGCGGCGAACGCCGTCGCCGCCGTCGCCGACCGCACCCCCGACAAGGTCTGGGAGTTCAACAACGCGCTGTTCGCGCAGCAGCCGCAGGAGGGTACGCCGGGGCTCACGGACGAGCAGATCGCGCAGCTCGCCGTCCGGTCCGGCGTGCCCCAGGACGTGGCGGACTCGTTCACCAAGGGCACCTTCGAGCCCTGGGTGGCGGCGTCGAACGCGTCGGCGTCCGAGGCCGGCATCACCGGAACCCCCTCCGTCAAGATCAATGGCCAGGCGTTCAAGGGTGACCTGTACTCGGCGAACTCCCTGGCCGAGGCCGTCCGGGCTGAGGCAGGCGGAGCTGCTGCAGGCGGAGCGGCGGGAGACCGCTAGTGGACGTCGCCCTGGCCACGACCCGGCCGGACGCCCCGGACCACGCGACCGCGTCGGAGCCCCCTGCCGGGATCGGACCGCGGCTGCGCAGGCTCCGGCACGGCAACCCGTGGATCTTCAGCACGATGCTGGTCTCGTCCTGCCTGAGCCTCGTCGCATCCTTCGTGCTCTCGGTCGACGCCGTGCGACTGGCGGCCGACCCGAACGCCGCGCTCTCCTGCAACATCAACTCGGTGATCAGCTGCGGGACGGTCGCGAGCGCCTGGCAGTCGCAGCTGTTCGGGTTCCCCAACGCCTTCCTGGGGTTGATCGCCGAGCCCGTCGTGATCACGATCGCGGTGGCCGGCCTGGGCGGGGTGGTCTTCCCGCGCTGGTTCATGTTCTCCGCTCAGGTCGTGTACACCCTGGGACTGGCCTTCGCCTACTGGCTGTTCAGCCAGTCGATGTTCGTCATCGGCGCTCTCTGCCCGTGGTGTCTGCTGGTCACCGCCTCCACCACCGGGGTGTTCGCGTCCATGACGCACGTGAACATCCGGGACGGCAACCTGTTCCTCCCCCGCCGGGTCGACGCGGCCCTGCGGAGCGTCATCGGGGCCGACCTCGACCTCGTGGCCGTGGTGATCTGGCTGCTGCTGCTCACCCTGGCCGTCGTGGCGAAGTACGGCGCCCTGCTATTCGCCTGATCACCGGCCGCCGTGGCCTCCGACCGTCCGAGCCGACCATCCGGGTCGATCGGGTGGCCGGAGGCCACGGCCCGCCCCTGGTCCGGTACCCGTGCGGCGGCACGCCGACCGGCTGCGCAAGATCGGTCGAGAGCGCGGCAGGATCCCGGTCCTAGCCTCATGGTGATCACCAATCATGGGACCGAGGAGACGTGATGGCAGCGCAGCAGGAGACCCGGCAACAGGAACCCGGCCAGGAGACCGGGCAGCAGGAGATCCCGCAGCAGGGCACGCCCCTGTGCCTGACCCCGATCGGACGTGTCGTCCGGGACGCGGGGACGACCGGTGTCCGGATCGATCCTCCCTACCGCGCCGGGCTGCGGGAGCTGGGCGGCTTCAGCCACGTCCTGGTCCTGTGGTGGGCAGGCCGGTACGACGACGAGGACCACCGCCGGACCGTCGTCGTCCCGCTGCCCTACGCCGAGGACCGCGAGGCCGGGGTCTTCGCCTGCCGGTCCCCCGCCCGCCCCAACCCGGTGATGACGACGGTCTGTGCGGTCGAGAGCGTCGACGAGGAGACCGGCGTCGTCCGGCTGGGTGCCCTCGACGCCTTCGACGACACCCCGGTCGTCGACCTCAAGCCCTACTACGGCGTGACCGACCGGGTTCGCTCGCCGCGGATCCCCGACTACCTGGTCGGCTGGCCCGAGTGGTTCCCCGAGGAGGGGATCGGCCTCATGCCCGACGAGAGCTGACGATCCCTGGGAGCATCCACCGTGACCACCGTGCGCATCGAGCGATCGCCCCGACGGATCCTCGCCGGGCTGAGCTACTTCGGTGACCCGTTCCACGCCAGCGCGGGCTGGACCGAGGAGAACGAGATCGGCCGGCTGTGGACGCGGCTGGGGCAGTACCTCGCCCTCGAGGAGTGTCCCTACCCGCCGCCCGCGGAATCGTTCGAGGTGTGCGTGCAGAACCACACCTCTCCGGTCACCGGCGAGTTCGAGGTCTTCGTCGGCTTCGAGGTCGCGGACGCGACGGCGGTGCCGGTCGAGCTCTGCGTCAAGGTCCTCCCGGCGGCGGACTACGCGGTGCTCACCCTGCGGGGCGACCAACTGCGGGGCGAGGAGGCCGCCGTCGACGAGTGGCTGGCCGCCACCGGGCACGAGCGGGTGCTCCCCGTGGAGATCCAGCGCTACGACGAGCGCTTCCTCGGCGTGGACCGGTTGGAGGAGTCCGAACTGGACGTCCTGGTGCCGGTCCGGCCGAGGGAGCCCGAGCGGACCGGACCCCCGGAATGAGCACGGGCACCGGGTCCGGCGCGGGGCTCAGGACCGGCCCCGCGTCCGGACCCGGCCCGACGCTCCGCCCCACCTCGACAACCGGTCCCGGCCCGGCCACCGGACCCGCGCCTGCGACCGGTCCCGACCCCGTGGCTCTCACCGGCACGCTCGCCGCGGTGCTCCGGGCCGTCGACCGCGCGGAGGACGGCCTGCGGGAGCAGCTCACCGTCGCCGACCTCGCGGCGGCGGCGTCCTACTCGCTGTATCACTTCTGCCGGGTGTTCGGCCGGCACACCCGGCACTCGCCGTACGACTACCTGATGCGGCGGCGGATGACACTCGCCGCCCACGAGGTGCTGCGCACCGACCGGAGGATCGTCGACCTCGCCGTCGAGTTCCGGTTCGACAGCCACGAGGGGTTCACCCGGGCGTTCCAGCGGGCGTTCGGGCTGACCCCCCAGGAGACCAGGAGACGTGGCTGGGTGTGGTCGGCCTCGCTGCTGCCACGGCTGACAGCGACGCACCTGGACTGCCTGGAGCGTCACGGCGGGCTCCAGCCCGACCACCTGTCCGCCGAGGAGGTCGGCGCGGTCTGCCGAGACGCCGTCCGGCTGCCGGTGGCCCCGAGGTGGCCGGAGGACGGCGACGGGGGACCGGATGGCACCGAGGTGGCCACGGCGGCTCCCGGTCCCCCGCCCGGAGAGCCGGGAGCCGAGCGGTACGCCGGGTTCGTCCTCGACCTGCTCCCAGGGGACCTCCGCCCGCCCGTGGCCGACGTCCTGGGACCGTGCCTGGACTGGGTCCTGCACTCCTGGCTGTTCCACGCACGCCTCCGGCTGCGGCAGCCGGAGGTGCTCCTCCCGAGCAGCGGGCGGCATCACCTCCTCGTCCCGGTCGGGCCCCGCTGACCGCGAGGTGGCCCCCGGCGTCAACCGCCGGCAGGCCGGCCCCGGTGATCCTCGACGGCCTCGTCGAGGATCACTTGACCCCGAGGGCCTGCAGGAGGTCGAGCCCGGGGATGACCGAACGGTTCGCCCTGATCGCGTCCCGGATCATCGGGTCGACGTGCTCGATGATCTTCTTCTCGATCAGCGCCCGGGCCTGGGTGTCCCTCGGGTCCTCCGGGATCCCCTGGACCAGGCCGGCGGCCTTCATGGCCTGGATCGCGGCGCTGAGCGCCTCGTGCCCCAGGACGTAGGAGAGGGTCAGATGCCCGCCCGGCAGGAGCATCGCCTGGCTGACGAAGACCACCGGCAGGTCCTCGCCGAGCACCTTCAGGTTGAGCCTCGCGTCACTGCTGAACCTGAGCTCGACCGACGCGAGCTGCAGGTTCGCGAACTCCGCCGCGCTGGTGGGCAGTTCACCCTGCGGGCGGACGGCGACGGTAATCCTGGTGCCGTCCGGCAGGCTGAGGCTCGCCCCGCCGAGGTCGCGACGCAGCTCTTCGGCAAGGGTCACCTCGGCGGTGAACTCGGCGCCGTCCGCCTTCACCTTCGGACCTCCCCCGCCACCCCCGCCGGACATGCCGCTGGCCATCGTCTGCAGGTCCGCGGGGAGCTGCGGGTCGGTGAACGGGTCGTACCCACCGGAGCGCATCCGGGCCGGCATCTTCGCGAAGAGATCGCCGATACCGGCCTGGAGTTTCGCGTCGCCGCCGTACTTGGCGGCGTCCCACGGGATGGACGCCTTCTTGCCGACGGTGCCCGTGGCGAAGTCGAACCAGGCCTCCGACAGGAGGAGGTCGGGGTTCGGCCACCACCAGTGGCCCGAGTCCGCGGTGATCACCAGGGCCGGGAAGAAGGAGACCGACAGCCGTTGGCCGGTCACGTAGACGTGGACGTGGGTCTCCCGGACCGTGTGCACCCAGTTCTCGCCGTCGTCGGCAATGGTCTGGCCCGCGGCGATCGTCGCCCTGGCCGTCAGCATCTCCTTGGTCACCGGCGCGCCCAGCGCGCTCCCGACCTGGTCCCTGACCGATCCCCCGGGTGCCGCGCCCGCGGGATCGCGCTGCACGCTGACCTGGTCCGAGGCGTGCCGCTGCACCGGGGCCCGGTCGACGGCGTCCCGCTGCGCCGGGGCCCGGTCTGCCGATCCGCCGGCTGCGCTCGCCACTGCTCCCCCCGCCGACGCCGACGCGGCGATCCCCCCCGAGGACGCCGACGCGGCGATCCGGCTGGCCTCCCGCTCGAACCGGTCCGACGGGTCGCTGACGGAGACGGACCCGGCGTCCGTGCCCGCCACCGGGCCCGCGGCCTGCTGGACGGTGTGCACGGCCTCGTGGACGAGCAGCTTCTGCCCCTCGGTCGTGCCCGGCTGGAAGGCCCCGGACGAGAAGTAGATGTCCCGGCCGGTCGTGAAGGCCGTGGCGTTCACGGCGGTCGCCAGGCGGTCGGCGGTGTCGTCGGTGTGCACCCGGACATCGGGCAGGCCGGTGTCGAGCCGTTCCTCCAGGTACCCGCGGACGTCGGAGGGCAGCGGGGCTCCGGAGCCCGCCGACTCCAGCCGGTCGGCGAAGTCCTCCTCGTCGTCCGTCACCGAGGTCCCACCGCCGGGGCGGGCCGCCCGCTGCAGGTTGACCCCCTGGTAGGGGTTCGGCGGACCGCCCAGCTCCGTGGCATCACCCGGCCCGAACCCGAGCGCGCTCGGCAGCAACCGGCCGATGTCCAGGTGGAGTCCCACAACGAAACCGTCCCCACCGAGGTCCAGTTGGACGCCGAGGCCCGGTACCGCCGGGACCGGGTAGACGACGCCGCGCAGCGCCGACGCGACCCACTCCCGGGTCTCCGGATCGCTCAGCACCCCGGCGGCCGCACCGGCGCCGATCGCCACCGTCGTGGTGACCAGCGCGACCTGCCCGCCGGTGGACAGGGACTCCCACTCGCTGCGAGCCCGCTGCAGGGCCTGGTCCTGCAGGTTCTGGACGGCGGCGGCGAGCAGGGGGTCGGCCTGGACCGCGTTCCAGATGTCCGTCAGCTCCCCCGGTCGCAGGTCGGGGACCAGGGACGGCGGGAGCGGGGCCGGGGGCCCTGCCGACGACGGGCCGGGCACCGGGGACGGCCCCGAGGAGGGGGACGATCCCGGGGCGGCCCCCGCGCCCCGGCTGCCGAGGCCCGGCGGGATGCTCGGCAGCCTCACCTGCGACAACCCGGTGACGACCTGTTCCGGCCGCAGCAGCCGGCCCATCGCGTCGAGCGCCCTGAGCTGCGCCTCGATCGCGGGGTCGAGGGTCAACTGGTAGGGGTTGGTCGGCTCCCGAGGCGCGTAGGGACTGGTGAGGCCGGGCATCTCCAACTGCAGCCCGTCCCGTTGCAGGGTCGGCGCCTCGCCGTTCGCCACCGTCCTCTGGACGGCGATGTTGGAGAGCCCCTCGGCAGCTCCCGTTGCCGCCAGGGCACCGGCCGACCGGTCACCGCCGTGGGCGCGCCGCACCAGACCGGCGACCGCGCTGTTGCCGACGAGACGGGTCAGGTCCGCAGCACCGGCGGCAGGGCCGAGGGAACCCACCCGGTCGTCGAGGGCCTCCGGGACCGGACCGGCCGTCGTCCGGCGGAGAGCCTCGTCCTCGGTCGCCGTCCGGTCGGTCCGGTCGCGTTCGATCACTGACTGACCCCCATCCGCATCCACCCAGTCTCGTCCGGCAGCGGCCCGACGCCAACGTCCAACAGGACACCCTTCCGGGCATGTCCTCACCCGCGGCCCCGCGTACCCCGGTCACCCGCGGCCCTGCCCACCCCCGGACACCCGCCACCCACCCCGGTTCCTACGCGAGGCCGCCGACGAACACGCCGCGTTCCTCCAGCGCGGCGATCCCGGAGGGGTGCCCGTCGATCCCCTCGAGATCGACGCCCAGGAGGGAGTCCATCCGGGTCAACGGGGTGATGTCGGTGACGGGGTTCTCGCCGAGCCACAGTTCGGTGACCGCGCCGAGGTCGGCGAACGGCGACACGTCGGTGATCCTGTTGCGGGCGATGTCGAGCATGGTCAGCGACGAGAGCCCGGCGAGCGGGGCGGCGTCGGTGATCCGGTTGTCACGCAGCACGAGCCGGGTCACCCGGGTGAGACCGGCCAGCGGGGTCACGTCGGCCACGGCGTTCTCGTGGAGATCCAGTTCGACCAGGGCCGTCAGCCGGGTCAGGGCGGACACGTCGGAGACGTGGTTCCTGGCCAGCCCGAGGTACCGCACCGTGGTGAGCCCGCGCAGGGGCGAGAGATCCGACACCGCGTTGCCGGACAGGCCGAGGTTGGCCAGCTCCGGCAGCCCCGCGAGCGGGGTGAGGTCGCGGACGTCGTTGTCCGTGAGCCGCAGGTCGCTCAGCTTCCGGGACCGCGCCAGCGGGGTCAGGTCCCGGACGGCGTTGCGGCTCAGGTCCAGGGTGGCCAGGTTCGGCAGGCGTTCGATCCCGGTGAGGTCCCTGATCCGAGGCTGCGCCGGCGTGCCGCCGTGGTCACCCGCGCACGACAGGACGTAGACCTTCCCGAGCCCCTCCGCCGAGGCCGCCGAGATGCGCTGCGCGTCGAGGTCCGCGGTGACACAGGCGGCGAGGACGGGGTCGGGGAAGACGTCCTCGACCGCGTCGCGGAACACCCACTCCCGCGACACCCACGCCCCCGCCGGGACGAGCAGGGCCGTGACGAGCACGGCCGCGACAACGGTCCCCGCCCCGAACCGGGACGCAGCACCTCGTCCGGTCCCTGCTCCGGCATCCGGTGCGGACCGCCCGGCATCCGGTGCGGACCGCCCGGCCTCGGGTGCGGACCGCCCGGCGTCCGTTCCCGTCGGCGCCGCGGGCAGCAGGCGCCAGGCCAGCACGGCCCCGACGAGCAGCAGCAGCGCAGCGCCGAGCAGGACCCCTGCGGTCGCCATCCCCTCGGTCTGGACCTGGAACCGGGCCCGGAAGGGCGACCGGGAGACGGAGGCCGCCGCCATGCCCACCGCCACCACCCCGGCGGCCACCGCCGCGACCAGCGCGGCGGACACGAGCAGCCGGGAGTCGCGGAGGATCAGTGCGAGCCCGGCGAGCACGAGAGCGACGCCGACCACGGCGCAGGCCGTCGGCGCCAGCGGGTAGACGACACGGAGGAGGCTCCGCCAGCCGGTCAGGGCGAGACGGAACCCGAGGAACCCGTCCCCCGCGGCGAACCCGGCTCCCGCCAGGACGAGCGCCACCCCGCTCAGGACCGTCGCGACGCCGGGACCGGGAGGGCCACCGCGGCGGCGTGCTGCCACGGCGGCGCCGACGGCCACCGGAGCCGAGCCCAGGACGATCAGCAGGACGCCGAACGGAAGGGACGGGACCGGCGACAGCCTGCGGACGCCGAGCCCGACCGCCACCAGGCCGAACAGGGCCGAGGCCACGAACCATCCCCTGGCGACATCACGCACCGCGTCACCGTACGGGACCCCGCCCGTCCCACTCAGGAGTTCGCCCGAGACGGGGACTCCCGAGCAGACCTTGACAGCCCTCTTGTTATCGCTAACACTCGTCCGCACCGGGCATAACCGACGATCGACCGAGGGCGTTCCCATGCCTTCGACGGACCGTCCGCCGCCGGGTCCTCGGTGGCCGGACCGTCCTGTTGTCCCTGTTCATCCCTCGGCGATGCCCGTTGATCAGGATGTTGTGGTGACGCTCATGACAGCTTCCCGGGGAGCGGTCTCGGAGCGGCCGCCCGGCCACCGTGAGGAGTGCCGGGTCGATGGGGAGCCGGGGCCGAACGGGTGCCGGACCGACGCCACCTCCCGGATCACCGACCAGCACCGAGAGGCACCACCCACGCGCGCGGCGACGGCGTGTCCCGGACCGACCTCGTGAGGAGGAACCTGTGGAGACCAGCATCAGACGACGGATGATCGCGATCGGACGGCGGGCGGTCCGGCTGGCCGTTCCTCCGCTCCTGGTCGCCGTCGGCGCGCTCGCCGGGGCACCGCCGGCGTCCGCGGCGACCGAGTACCTCTACACCACGTTCCGGGGCGACGCCGCGGCCGACCAGGAGCTGTGGGTCTACCGGTCCACGGACGCGACCACCTTCGGCGTGCTGGCCGACACGAACTACCGCGGCCCGACCGGGGTCCTCCGCGACCCCAGCATCGTCCGGCACAACGGCCGGTACTACGTCGCCCACACCGTCCAGTCCTGGACGACGAACTCCACCCACTTCAACATCGCGTCCAGCACCGACCTGGTCACCTGGACGCACGTGGCGAGCGTCGCCTCCGGGATCGCCGACACCCGGTTCGTCTGGGCGCCGGAGTTCTTCGTCGAGGGCTCCACGGTGCGGGTCATCGCGAGCGTCGCCCAGACCACCTGCTCCAACTGCTTCCGGCCCTACGTCTACACCGCCCAGAACGGCGACCTGACGTCGTGGAGCGGACCGGTCCCGATGGACGGGCTGGGCGCCAACCACATCGACACCTTCGTCGTCCGGTCCGGCAGCACCTACCACGCCTTCGTCAAGAACGAGACCACGAAGTACATCGAGCACTGGACGAGCGCCGGCCTCACCAGCGGCTGGACGTCCCGGGGCACCCTGTGGAGCTCCGGCTACGAGGGGCCTGCCGTGGTCCAGCTCGAGAACGGCAGCTGGCGGATCTACGTCGACCGGTACACCAACGGCGGCATCTGGAGCGCGACCAGCTCCGACCTGAACACCTGGTCCGGTCTCGGCAGCGTGAGCTGCGCCGGGTGCCGGCACGGCACCGTGCTCGCCGTGCCGTCGTCGTCGCCGTCGGAGCGCTACCGGGTGACCGCGCGGCACAGCGGCAGGGTCATGGACGTCATCGGCGCCTCGACGGCCGACCGGGCCGAGGTCAGGCAGTGGGGCTGGAACGGAGGGGCGAACCAGCTCTGGACCTTCGAGGACGCGGGCGGCGGGTACGTCCGGGTCGTCAACCAGAACGGCGGCAGGTGCCTCGACGTCGCCGGGGCCTCCACCGCGAACGGCGCGAACGTCATCCAGTACGCGTGCACCGGCGGCAGCAACCAGCAGTGGCAGGTGCGCCCGACCGGCAGCTACTTCCAGTTGGTGGCCCGGCACAGCGGCAAGTGCCTCGACGTGGTGAACGCCGGGACCGGCGACGGAGCCGACATCCAGCAGTACACCTGTGGCAGCCAGACCAACCAGCAGTGGTCACGCACCGCGTCCTGACCCGGCTGCCCCGATCCCCCGCCCATCCCCGTTCCCGCACCATCCCCCGCCCATCCCCGTTCCCACACCGCGAATTCCCGACACCACCAGCCTGACGGCCGGACCAGAGGGGCGAACTCCCGTGAACACGACATCCATGACCCGGATCGCGCCGTCCAGAGGTGACGTCCCGGCGCGTCCCCGCGGCACCCGGCGGCTGCGGGCTTCGCTGCTCGCCGTGGTGACGGCGTCGGCCGCGCTGGTGGGCGGCGTCGCCGGCTCCGCACCCGCCGACGCCGCCACCCGCCAGTTCCGGGGGATGAACTGGGCGGTGCTGGGAGACAACTTCAGCACCGGCCCGCTCGTCCTGCACGGCCTGAGCTCGTCCGACAGCAACGCGACCGTGCGCGCCAAGGCCAACGCCGTCTACGACGACCTGGCCTCGACCATGGGCGTCAACACCGTCCGGCTGCCGATCAACACGCACACCGTGGGCACCACCTGGTGGAACGCCTACCGGGGCGCCATCGACGCCGCGACCGAGCGAGGGTTCAAGGTCATCCTCGCCTACTGGGAGGACGGCGCCGCCTCCGGCGGCAGGATCACGAACCTGGCCGCCTGGAACCGGATGTGGTCCACCGTCACCTACACCTACGGCTCGAATCCCAATGTGTACTTCGAGCCGATGAACGAGCCGCACGGGTACAGCTCCGCGGAGTGGCGGGACCTCGCGGCGAACTGGCTCAGCTACCACTACTCGGCGGTGCCCGGCCGGGTGCTCGTCGGCGGCACCGGGTACAGCCAGGACCTGCGGGACGTCTGCAACGACAGCCGCTTCGCCTCGACGCTGCTGTCCTTCCACCACTACGCGTTCTTCTACAGCGCGATGACCTACGACGCCTTCCGCAGCCACATCCAGACCCGCCTCGGCTCCTGCGCCTCCCGCGCGGTGGTGACCGAGTTCGGCGCGCCCATGGACAACGGCCTGAACTACGCCGACGCGAACAGCACCGACAACTTCGTGCGCCACATCCGCGCCATGGCCCAGGTCATGCGGGACAACCAGATGGGCGGCACCTACTGGCCCGCGCTCGGCGGCAAGCCCGGCACCATCGGCTACGACTGGTACTCGATGTTCTCCCTGAGCGGCGGCGGCACCGCCCTCGACCTGACGGTCCGCAACGCCTCCGGCGCCGACCGGATCCGGTACGCCTGGGGCGACACCGTCGGCGGCAGCACGACGTCACCGACGACGACCCGTACCACCACCACGACCACCACCAGTCGGTCGACGACGACCACGACGACCTCGCGAACCGTCCCGTCCACGTCGAGCACCTCGTCGAGCACCTCGGCCGGCGGGACCTGCGCCGCGACCTATCGGACGGTCGGTTCCTGGCCGGGCGGCTTCCAGGGAGAGGTCACGGTGACCGCGGGGAACGCGGCCGTGAACGGGTGGACCGTCCGGTGGACCCTGGGCAGCGGGCAGACCATCACCCAGATCTGGAGCGCGCAGCTCACCACCAGCGGCTCGAACGTGACGGTCGGGAACGCCTCCTACAACGGCTCCCTCCCGGCGTCCGCCTCGACCACCTTCGGGTTCATCGGCAGCGGCACGGCCTCCTCGCCGTCGGTGACGTGCACCAGTCCGTGACCCCGTCCGGCGCGCCGTCCTGCCGTCGTCGGCAGGACGGCGCGCCGGCGTCCTCGCGGACGGGTCCCCGGCCTCCGCCCGGGCCGGCCGTCACACCTGGCCCCGGGCCGACCGTCACACCTGGCGAGGGATCTTGCCGAAGATCCTGAGCATGCTGCAGATCACCTTGTGACCGGCGTCGGCCGTGGGGCCGAACATCAGCGGGCAGCCACCGTCGATCACGGTGATTCCGTTGGCCCGGCCGAGCTCGGCAGCGGCGGCGGAGACGCTGCCGGCCCCGAACCCGCGGTGCATCCACACCTGGGTGATACCGAGCTCCACGCACTCCCGCACGGTGTCCTCGGCCCGGTCGGCGCGGGTCCCGATGACGACGGCGTCCACGCCGTCGGGGACGGACGCCAGGTCGGGGTAGCTGGGGTCACCCTCGACGGTCTCGGCGTTGGGGTTCACCGCGAAGACCTGGTACCCGCGGCTGCGCAGGCGCTGGTACACCACGTTGCTGCCGTGGCCCTGCGGCTTGCCCGACACCCCGGTGACGGCGATGCGCCTGTTCGCCAGGAACGTCGTCGCTGCTTCCTTGATCGGTATCACGGTCGGCCTCTCCGTCTCGCTGTCCGGCACACCGCCCACCCGGTGCGCCTCCTCGACAACCAACCTCAGCGCGTTCCGCCCGGATGGCAAGGACCCGAGGTCTCCCGCCCTGCCAGCGCGGCGGTCCGGGCACGGATCCGGGAACGGATCCGGGAACAGGTCCGGGGACGGGAGGCGCCCCGGGACGGAGGCGCCCGGGGACGGAGCGACCCCGACCCAGTAGCGTCGTGGCTCGGGAGGACGGGGATGAGGTTCCTGCACACGGCGGACTGGCAGCTGGGGATGACCCGGCACTTCCTCGACGCCGACGCCCAGCCCCGCTACACCGGGGCCCGGCTCGACGCGATCGGCCGGATCGGGGAGCTGGCCGTGCGCCACGGGTGCGCGTTCGTCCTGGTGTGCGGGGACGTGTTCGAGTCGAACGCCATCTCCCCCCGGGTGGTGCGCCGGGCGCTGGAGGCGATGGGTGCCGCCGGCGTCCCCCTCTACCTGCTGCCGGGCAACCACGACCCGCTCGACGCCTCGTCGATCTACACCTCCGCCGCCTTCCGGGACGCCTGCCCGGACACCGTGCGGGTGCTCGACGGGTCCGGCCCGGTCGCGGTGGGCGAGGGGGTGGAGCTCGTCGCGGCTCCCTGGTCCTCGAAGCGGCCCACGACGGACCTCGTCGCGGAGGCGATCGCCGACCTGCCCGCGGACGGGACGCTCCGGGTGGTGGCGGGGCACGGCATGGTCGACGCGCTCAGCCCCGACCCGACCGATCCGGCCCTCGTCGGGCTGCCGGTGGTTGAGGCCGCGCTCCGCTCCGGGCGGATCCACTACCTGGCGCTGGGCGACCGGCACTCGGTGACCTCGGTCGGCGACTCGGGCCGGATCTGGTACCCGGGGACGCCGGAGGTCACCGACTACGACGAGACCGCTCCGGGCCAGGTCCTCGTGGTCGACCTCGACCGTGACGGCGGCGGCTCGGTCGGGATCGGCGTGCGCGCGCACCGGGTCGGCACCTGGTCGTTCACCGACCTGCGACTGACCGTGGACGGTCCGGACGACGTCACCGCGCTCGACGACGCGCTGTCCGCGCTGCCGGCGAAGGACCGCACGGTGGTCCGGCTGGCGCTGACCGGGACGTTGTCCCTGCGCGACAAGGCCGGCCTCGACGCCGTGCTGGAACGGCACGAGCAGGTCTTCGCCGCGGTCCGGCTGTGGCGGCGGCACACCGAACTCGCCGTGTACGTGGACGGCGAGGAGCTCGGCGACCTCGGGGTGAGCGGGTTCGCCGAGGCGGCGGCCGCCGAGCTGGCCGACCGTGCCCGGGCCACCGGGGAGGACGCCGAGCGCGCCAGGGACGCGCTGTCCCTGCTGTACCGGCTGGCCGGGGGTGCGCGGTGAGGCTGCACCGGCTGCGACTGACGAACGTCCGCGGGGTCGGCGAGCGGGAGATCACCTTCCCCGCGACCGGGGTGACCGTCGTCGAGGGCGGCAACGAGATCGGCAAGACCACCATGGTCGACGCCCTGGACCTGCTGCTGGAGGAGAAGGACAGCTGCGCCAATGCGAAGGTCCGGGGCATCAAGCCGGTCACGGCCGACGTCGGCAGCGCCGTCGAGGCGGACCTCAGCACCGGGCCCTACCGGTTCACCTACCGCAAGCAGTGGAACCGCGGCACGGGGACGACCCTCACCGTCGACGCGCCGTCCCGGGAGCAGCTCACCGGAACCCCCGCCCACGAGCGGGTGCGCCAGATCCTCGCCGAGACCCTGGACGAGCGGCTGTGGAAGGCGCTGCGCGTGATGCAGGCGGAGCCGCTCACCCAGGCGGGTCTCGCCGGCAGCGCGGCCCTGGCGTCGGCTCTCGACGCCGCGGCCGGCACCTCGGGCGACCCCGCGGCCGGGGACCTGCTGGTCGACGCCGTCGAGCAGGAGTACCTCGGCTACCTGACCAGGACCGGGAAGCCGACCGGCAGGTACCGGGCCGCGATCGAGGCGCTGCGGCAGGCCGAGGACGACGCCGCGCGCGCCGACCAGGCGCTGGCCGAGATCACCCGGGACGTCGAGCGGCACGCCGCGCTGACCGCCGAGCTGTCCCAGCTGGCCACCGCCACCGCTGCCGCCGAGGCGGAGCACGCCGAGCTCTCCACCCGGTGGGCGGAGGTCGAGGGGCTGCGGACCCGTCTGGCCGACCGTGCCGAGGCGGTGGCCGTGTCCCGGCGGGAGCTGGAGCTGGCCACGGCCGAGCGGGAGACCCGCAGGGCTCTCGTCGCCGAGGTCGACGAGCGTTCCCGTGCGGCCGAGCGGCTGCGCGACCAGCTCGGGACGCTCCGGCCGGCCTTCGACGAGCTCACCCGGACGCTGGCGGAACGGGACGCCGAGGCCGCAGCCCTCGCCGCCGAGGAGGCGGGGACCAGGGCGGAGGCTGCCCGCCGCCGGGCGGAGGCCGACCACCTCCGGGACGTCGCCGAGCTGGAGCGGCTGACCGCGCGCCTGACGGCGATCACCGCGACCGTCGCCGAGATCGAGCGAGCCCGCGGCGTCCTCGCGGCGTCCGTCGTCGACCGGGACTTCCTGCGCACGGCCGAGGAGGCCTCGGCCCGCCTGGACCGTGCCCTCGCCGTCCGGGACGCCGCGGCCGCCCGGCTGGTCCTCGAACCCCTCGCCGAGGTCGACCTCGCCGTCGACGGGCAGCTCCGGCACCTCGCCACGGGCGAGGTCACCGAGCTCGCGGTGACCCGACCGGTCCGGCTGCAGCTCCCCGGCCGGCTCACCGCGACGATCCACCCCGGCGCCGACGCCCACGACCAGTCGACGGCCGTCGAGGAGGCCCGCTCCGCCCTGGACGACCTGCTGGCCGCCGCCGGTGCGACGTCCCTCGCCCAGCTCCGGGAGCTGCACGACCGGCACCGCGACGCCGAGCGCGACCTGGCGCTGGCCGAGCGGGAGCACGCGGACCGGCTGGGGACCGACGATCCCGCCGAGCTCCACCGCCAGGCGGAGGCGCTGCGCGAGCGGACCGCGACGTACCGGACCCGCCGGGACGACGAGACCGGCGGGCAGGGGCAGGAGCCGGCCGATCCCTCCTCGGCCGGGGAAGGGGCCGAGGTGGCCTCGGCCCGGCAGTTGAGCGAGGCGGCGGAGGAGGTGCACGCCCTGGCCAGGGTCGCGGCGACCACGGCGGCCAAGGAGGCGGAGGGCCTGCGCCGGGAGCACACCACCCTCCGTGTGGAGCTCGCCACCCTCGGCTCGGCGCTGGGCACGGGCGAGGCGGAGCTGACCGTCGCCCGGGACAGGCTGGCGCTCGCCCGCACCCTCCACGACGACGGCGACCTCGAGCATCGGCTGGCGGAGGCGATGGCGGCCGGTGACGCGGCACGGGACGCCGAACGCGAGCTGCGCGACCTGCTGGCAGCCGCCGACCCGGACAGCCTGCAGGTCCGGCTGACCAACGCCGAGCAGGTCCGGCGGCGCCTGGCCGAGGAGATCGAGAGCCTGACGGCGGAGGCGTCGGGGGTCAGGGCACGGCTGGAGGTCGTCGGGGGTCAGGGACGCCAGGACGAGCACGACCGGGCCCGGACCGCGCTGGCCGCGGCGCGGCGCGAGCACGACGGCCTGCGCAGGCGGGCCGAGGCCGTCGCCGTGCTCCGGGAGGTCATGCAGCGCCACCGGGAGCAGGCCAGGCGCGAGTACGTCGCGCCGTTCCGGGAGCAGGTCGTCCGGCTCGGCCGGATCGTCTACGGACCGGACTTCGACGTCGAGATCGACGCCGGCCTGACCATCGTGACCAGGACCCTCGACGGCACCACGCTGCGGTACGAGGCCCTGTCCTCGGGTGCCAGGGAGCAGCTCGCGATCATCACCCGGCTGGCCTGCTCCGCCGTCGTCGACGAGGACGCCGGGGTTCCCGTGATCATCGACGACGCGCTCGGTCACTCCGACCCGGAACGCCTGCACCGGATCGGCGCGGTGTTCGGATCCGTCGGGACGAGGGCCCAGGTGATCCTCCTGACCTGCAGCCCGGACCGGTACCGCGCCATCGGCAACGCCCACGTCATCCGGCTGGGTCCCACGGCAGCTCCGGGGTGAGCCCGCCGGGACCGCTGTGACCATGACGTGATGGGCGGCGGCCCGTGGACGGTGCAACCGGGTGATCCACACGGGATCACCCGGTTGCACCGCCGGTCAGATCCGGTCCGACCCGCTGGCCCCGGCACCGGCCACCGGCGGCGTCGACGGGGCCGGCCCGGCCGGGTAGGTGTAGGGCGGCGGCGCGATGGTGTTGTCGGCGTTGAGCCAGTCGGCCATCGTCTTGCCACTGTCGTTGGCCCTGGTGATCGTCGCCGGATCGTAGACGTTCGTCGCCGTCCAGGTCAGGTGGGCATCGCTGTCGAAGTCCTGGGTGATCGTCTTCGCGGAGGCGACGCGGTTGCCGTCGGCGTAGATCTTCGCCTCGGCCCCGAGGCCCAGGCAGTAGTCGCTCACCCGGTAGTAGTTGCCGAAGACGTGGGCGTACCCGAACCGGACCCGGGGGTGCCGGGTGTTCGAGCCGTCGAAGTGGTTGTGGTGGTAGGTCACCCGGAGGTAGCCCCGGTCCTGTGCGCCGTTGTTGTCGCTGTGACCGAGCAGCATCGACTTGTCGGTGCCGACGAAGCGGTTGCGCGACACCGTGACGAGGTCGCTCCCCCGCTTGATGTCGACGGAACCGTCGTTGGCCGGGTGGAAGGTGTTGAAGGTGACCCAGACGTGGTGCGAGTAGCACTGCACGTTGACCGAGTCGTCGGGAGAGTTCCGGAACGAGAGGTTCTGGATGATCACGTTGCCGACGTGGGGGAAGGTGTCCCGCTCCGCCGGGTCGCAGGTGTCACCGCCGCGGGCGACCTCCTCCGGCCCCCACCCGTTCACGTCGAGACCGAAGCCGTCGATGGTGGCGGTGGACCCCACCCCCACGATGGTCTTGTTCGAACCCACGTCGAGCATGGCGGACCCGCTGCCGGTGATCGTGCCGGAGACCCGCACGATGCGGGGGGCGTCGTCGGCGACGGCGGCGGCCAGTTGGGAGTACGTGGTGACCGTGACCGTCTCACCGCCGGCACCGCCGTTGGTCCCGTTCCTCCCATAGCCGCTGAGGCCCGCGAACCCCACCAACCCCTCGGAGTTGCCCCCGCCGCTGCTGCTGATGGTGGTCGTCGTCGACCGGGTGGTCGTGCTCGTGGTCGTCCGGGTCGACGTCGTCGTGGTGGTGGGCCGGGTGGTCGTGGTGGGCCCGGTGGTCGTGGTAGTGGGCCGGGTCGTGGTGGGCATGGTGGTCGTGGTGCCCGAACCGGTGCCGGAGCTGCCGCAGGCGACCCCGTTGACGGCGAACGCCGCGGGCACGGAGTTGGCCGTGGTCCAGGTGCCCTGGAACCCGAAGCCCACGGTGCGACCGCTGGGGACGGCGCTGTTCCAGCCGACGCTCGTGGCACTCGCCTGCCCCCCGGTGACGGCGATGGTGGCGTTCCAGGCGCTGGTCACCGCCTGCCCGTCCGGGAAGATCCAGGTCACGGTCCAGCCGTTGAGCGGATCCCCGCTGTTGAGGACGGCGACGTCGGCGACGAACCCGCCCGGCCACTGCGAGGTGACCGTGTAGGTGACCTGGCAGACCACGGCGGCGGTCGCCGGCGTCGCGAGGGATGCGACGCCCGTCGTCGCCACCACGGCGGCGAGGCCGACGGCGAGCCGGGCCCCGGGGTGACGTCGACGGTTCCTCTCGCGCGAACGCTTCTCCACACCCGTCTCCTTCGACGACTCGCTCCGTCCGACCCGAGGCCGGTGGAAAGTGCTTTCCGGTTGTCGAGGGAGTCGCCCGGGCGCCGGGAAAGGTTGTCGAGCGGAGCCGCCCGGGGGGTGTCACCCGCACAGTTGCCCGCATCGGGCGTCACAGCGGGGCCGGCGTCACCTCTCCGGGGGCACCCGCGCTCGCCGGGTGCACCTGGGGCAGTCCGAACGCCCGGAAGAGCGCGACGTCGAAGAAGCAGGCGACATGTCTCACCGCCGGTCCGTCCGGGGTGGTGGCGACGTCGAGGACGTGGAGCTGAAAGGCATGGTGAACACCGTCCTCCCCGCGGAGCCACACCGCGCACGCCGGCTGCCCGTTGGCCGCTGTCGGCAGGAGGCGCAGGTCGTCCGGTCCCCGCGCGGGGCACCGGGTGCGGATCAGCGCCCCGACGGCGGACGGTCCCTGGTACCACCCGGTGAACGGCGGCATCTCCCAGGTCACGTCCTCGGTGAGCAGGGCGACGACGGCCTCGGTGTCGTAGTTCGCGAAGGCCCGCATGTACCGGTCGAGCAGGTCACGCTCGCGGAGGCCGAGGGCTCCCGACCCGTCCCTGGCCTCCTGGGTCCCGCCGTCCCGGAGACGGTCGAGTCCCGCCCTCGCCCGCTGCAGCGCGCTGTTGGCCGAGGGCACGGTGACCCCGAGCGTCTCCGCGGTCTCGGCGGCGCTGAAGGCGAGCACGTCGCGGAGGATGAGCACCGCCCGCTGCAGCGGGGTGAGGTGCTGCAGGGCCGCGACGAAGGCGAGCCGGATCCCCTCCCTGGTCTCGGTGACGGCGGCCGGGTCGGTTCCGGGCGAGGCCACCAGCGCGTCGGGCAGCGGCTCCAGCCACGGCAGCTCCGGTCTCCGGTCGAGGACACCCGTGGGATCGGCGCTGGGGGCACCGAGCCCGGTCGGCAACGGGCGGCGGGCCCGCTGCTCCAGGGCCGTCAGGCAGGTCCTGGTCGCGATCCGGTACATCCAGGTACGCACCGAGGAACGCCCCTCGAAGGAGCCGAAGGCCCGCCAGGCCCGCAGGTAGGTCTCCTGGACCTGGTCCTCCGCGTCCTGCACCGACCCCAGCATCCGATAGCAGTGAGCGATCAGCTCACCTCGGAGAGGATCGGTCACGGCGGCGAAGTCCCGCTCGGCTAAGGTATGGCTCACCTTGCCACGGTAGCGACGCGCCTCCCGGTCCGCCTCCGGATGGCCCCGGCCGTGCCCGGCTCGGGGGCGGCCGGATCAGCGCGGGTCGCCGGGGCCCTCGGCGGGCCGGTCCACGGCGTCGAGGACCCGGGCGATCACCTGCCGCGGATCGTCGTACCAGTCCTTGGTCAGCACGTGGACGACCTGCCACCCGACCGCCCGGAGCACCGCCGGATGGCAGAGCACCCGCTCGTCGACCCGCTCCGCCGCGGCCCGGGACGGCGTGTCGACGAGCACCGCGACCCGGTACCGGTCCTCGCCGGGACGTCGCAGAGCCAGGTCGCAGCGGAAGACGGAGCGGCCGACCTGCTCGTCGACCGCCACGTCCCGGGCCCGCAGCGCCTCGGCCAACTCCCGGGCGACCGGCCCGGAGACCGGCGCACCGGTCCCTCTCCCCGGGGCGGCACCGCTCCCAGCCCCCGGGACGGCGCCGGTCACCGCCCGGAGCTCGGCGAGGCAGCGGGCGTCGTCCCCGTCGGAGACCGCCGAGGCGTAGCCGAGGAACCGGCGCAGGGTGTTCGCCCCGTCGTTGTAGGTGTTGGTCACGGCGGACGGGCCGATCGTCGTGACGATCGCCATGTGCACCCGTGCCCGGCTGAAGATGACGTTGAGCCGTCTCTCCCCACCCCGCTGGTTGATCGGGCCGAAGTTCATCACCATCCGGCCGTCGGGCCCTGGGGCGTAGCAGACGCTCATCAGGATCACGTCGCGCTCGTCGCCCTGGACGTTCTCCAGGTTCTTCACGAACAGGCCGACGAAGTGCTCCCCCACCTCCCGACCCAGCTCGGACTCGTACCGCCGCCCGAACTCCGGGTCGGCCTCGGCCAGCCGCTCCAGCGCCCGCTCGATCGCCCCCTGCTGTGCCTCGGAGAAGGCGACCACGCCGAGGGTGAGACCGGTGTCCCGGCTCAGCAGCTCACGGACCAGCGCCGCGATGTAGGCGGCCTCCCCCGGGTTGGTCCGCCGCCGGTACACGGCGCCGACGGTGCGGTGAACGCTGATGCTGCGGGCCAGCAGGGCGTCGGCGGCCGCCTTGACCTCCGTCGCGGGGACGGCGAGCGCGTCCCCGCCCGAGGTGTCGGCGTCCTCGACGTCGATCTCGATGCCGAGCGACCCGGGACGGGCGACGGTCCGGTCGGGGACCGTGGACAGCCGGTTGTCGTAGAACGCGGCGTTGCTGAAGGCGATGAGCGCCTCGTAGCGGCTGCGGTAGTGCCAGGTGAGCATCGTCGACGGGAGCCGGACGGCGCACTGCGCGAGGAAGCTGTCGCCGTCGAGCACCAGCCCGACCTCGACGTCGTCCTCCGGCCCGTCGTCCTCCTCGCCACCGGGCCCTTCCCCCCTGCGGACGGTGAAGTACTGGGTGGGCGGGAGCTGCATCTGGTCACCGACGACGATGACCTGCTGCGCCCGGAACATCGCCGGCACGGCCTCCTCGACCGGGATCTGGCTGGCCTCGTCGTAGATGACCACGTCGAACAGCCCGGGATCGAGGGGCAGCGTCTCGGAGACGGAGGTGGGGCTCATCAGCCAGATCGGCCGCAGCGCCGCGACGACCTCGCCGGGATCCCCCGAGGAGAGGTCCCGGATGGACCGGTAGCGCATGACCTTGCCGAACTCGTGTTCCAGCGCCCGCCTGCCCGCGCTCCACGCCTTCTTGCGGCGACGCTGCTCGGGGTCCATCCCGGTGACGCTGCGGGCGGAGTGGACGACCTGCTCCAGGAACCGTGCCCTGACCCTGGCGACGATCACCTCGGCGTTGCGCGCGTACAGGGTCGGCAGCAGCGCCTGCGCCCTGCCGACGGCCTCGGCCAGGTCCGCCCCGTCGAAGGAGCCCATGGCCGGGACCCGGTCCCGGACGTCGTCGAGGGCCGCTGCGGCGACGGCCCGTTCGAGCTGGCGAGGGGTCGCGGTCAGCCGGCGCAGGGCGTGCGCGACGGCGGGGTGCTCGTCCAGCGCGCGCAGCGCCGGGACCAGCGCCCGCAGTCCCGCCGCGGCCGCGGGGTCGGCGAGGGCGTCGAGGACGGCGAGCAGCCGGTCCAGGGGCAGGTCCTCGACGTCCACGAGGAGCCCGGAGAGGGCCTCCCGCAGGCGGGCCGCCTCCGCACCAGCCTGCTCGAACCCCGCGGCGAGCCCGGGCCGCCGGCCCCGGGCCAGGGCGTCGATCACCGCGAGCACCCGGCGGTCCTCGCTCCGGCGCAGGGCGTCGAGGCGGTCCACCAGCTCCGCGGGATCGTCGTGCCCCCAGGTGGCCCGGGAGGCGGTCACCAGCCGGTCCGCCTCGGCGCGCTCCTCCTGCACCGTGACCAGCAGCCTCAGCGCCCCGGACACGGTGGGACGCACCGCGGAGCCCGGCACCGCGTAGCGGCTCCGGACGGCGCGCCGCACCCGGCGCCACGCCCGGTCGAGGAACCGTAGCGGCGAGCCCTCCCGGGCCAGGGCGACGCCCAGTGCCGCCCTGGCGTCGTCCGGCTCCAGCGGGTCGTGCCACCCCGCCGCCCGGCGCTCGGCGGCCCGGACCCGCTCCAGCGCCTGCCGCCGGGTCTCGGCGTCGGCGCGGAGCCGGGCGGCCTCGGGCGACCACAGGTCCAGCGCCGCGGACCGGCCGAGCCGGGCCATCGGCAGCGCGAGGCCGCCGAGCTCCCCCACGGCCTCGACCGCGGGCAGGGTGAGCCCTGCGGAACCGGTGGCGTCCGGCCACTCCGGGCCGTCGAAGGCGCCGGAGCTCCTCGGCTCGTCGAGGAGCTCCAGCAGACGCCGCACCACCTGCCGCGCCCGGTCTGCGCCCGCGGCGGCCTCGGCGTCCGGCCGGACGGTGGCGAGCACCTCCTGGGCCAGGAAACGGACGGGGCTGGTGGCCAGGACCGGTTCGGCCGGGGTCCCCGATGCCGATCGGGTCTCCTGTGCCGCCGGGGTCCCCGGTTCCGGTCGGGCCCGTGGGGACACCCGGCTCGTCAGCGCCGTGGCGACGGCGTCCACGGCGGGTCGGGCAGCCCACCACTCGGCGGGGGTCGGCAGCATCCGCCGGACGGCGGGCCTGTCCCCCTCCGGCCAGCCGGTGTCGCCCAGGTCGACGAGCCGCTCCAGGAGTTCCCGCGGCGTCGGGCCGTCGCCGGGCCCGGGCTGGGCGAGGGCGGCCTCGTAGCCGCGGACGCGGTCCAGCTCCGCCCCGATCGCTGCGATCACCCGGGCGCGGGCGGTCTCGAGCCCGGCGAGATCGTCCTCGGTCGCCAGCCACGCCTCGTAGGTGCGCCTCAGCCCGTGGACGAAGCTCTTCTTGTCCGCCTGCGAGTCGTGGATGAGGCAGGTCAGCTCGTCCAGGCCGCGCTGGCGCAGCCGGGCGTGCACGACGTCGATCGCCGCGCGCTTCTGGCAGATGAACAGGACCCGCCTGCCCTCGGCGACGTAGTCCGCGATGAGGTTGGTGATGGTCTGGGACTTGCCGGTACCGGGAGGACCCTGGATGACGAGGCTCCCGCCCCGGCGTGCCCTGGCCACCGCGGCCACCTGGGAGGCGTCGGCGGGGACGACGAGATAACGGTCCTCCAGCGGGAGGTCGTCGCCTGCCGCCGGTTCCAGCGGGCGGGGTTCGAGGGAGAACACGGTGTCGAAGGCGGCGCAGGTGGGGCCGCCGGCGACGAGGTCGTTGTAGTCGTGGACGAGGCTCATCGTGCGGTGGTCGACGTTGGCGAGGGTGAGCGCGCACAGGTCGACGTCCCACGCGTAGGGGTTGCCCTCGGTGTGGTCGTCGAGCACGTAGGTCTCCCGCCCGCGCTCCACCATGTCGCCGCGACGAGGGCCCGGCTCCTCGCCGAGGGCCAGGCCGAGCGGGACCGGGGCCGGCGCGACCCTGTCCCTGAAGATCTTCAGCCCGAGGGGGTCGTAGTCGCGGCGCCGGTACGAGTACGCGTACACCCGCCCGCCCAGGGCGTGGCGACCCACCCGCTGCCGCCGGGTGAACGCCGCGGCCCGGATCCTGGCGCTGCGGTGCACGAGCTCGATCCGGGGCCGGTCCACCAGGGTCAGCGTCACCGCCGGCTCGCTCGCGGCGATCCGCGCGGCGAGGTCCTCGTACAGCCGCTCGACGGGGGTCACCGCGAGATCGACGATCTCCGGGAGCTCCAGCCCGTACAGCCGGAGCAGGTGTTGACGCAGGGCGGGGTTCACCTCGGCAACCGTGCCCTGGGCGGTGAGGAGGTAGCTGTCCCGCACCCCGCGCTTCCTGGTCAGGGTCACCGGAAGCAGCAACAGCGGTGAGGAGATGCGCTGCTCGACGTCGCCCCTGAGGTCGTGCCAGCGCAGGAACGCCACGACCAGCCGTAGCTGCGAGCGCCCGTACTCGGAGCGGTCCCGCCGGGCCCTGGCGATGAGGGTGTCGAGCACTGCCTGGGCGTAGGGGGCGTCGTCCCAGCGCAGTACCGAGCCGAGGGCCAGCGGCCGGCCGGACAGCAACCGGCCGGCTGCGGGCGAGCGCCAGGTGAACAGCTGCTCCGCCCGGATGTTGCGGACGTCGAGCAGCAGCGGGACCGACGCCTCGGTGAGGTCGAGGGACTGCCGGGTCGACCGGAAGTACAGCAGCCGGTTGCGCCGGGACAGGTCGTGCAGCCGGTCCCGGAGGCCGACCAGGACGGCACGGGCCCGGTCGTCCCGCTCGGCAGCCCCCGCGGTCACGGCGTCGAGATCGAGGTCGACCGGCTGCTCGCGGTAGGTCTCCAGCCGCGCGGCCAGCTCGGCGACGTCCTGGGGACGGCGTCGACGGTCCGGGTCGAGCATCTCGGCGGCGAGGGTCGCGATCACCGGGTGCAGCCGGGGGTTCAGCGCGAACAGGTTGCGCCGGTGCCCTGCCAGCCGTTCGACGTCCTCGACGACGGCCAGATCCAGCCCACAGGCCAGGGCGGCGAGCAGGAGACCGAGACAGGCGACGTCGCCGAGCTGGTCATGGTGCCCGAGCCGGTGCTCCCAGGTCGACCAGCCCGGCACCAGCACCGGCCGGGTGAGCTCCTCGCCCGGGAGGGCGACGTCCAGCGGACGGACCCGCTGCGTGCCCCGACCGGTGTCGGTGTGCACCGCGGACACGGCGACGATCTCCACGGCGGAGGGCGCCTCCCGCTGGACGGCGGCGACCCGCGCCGGTTCGGTCACCGGGGGCGCCGCCGCAGCGGGATCGAGATGGACCCGGTACCTGTCGTCGACGACCAGGGCCTCCGTCCCGCGAAGCGGCGCCGTCAGCCCGACGCCGTGCAGCTCCGCGACCTCGCGGAACAGCGGCAGCAGGGCGGTGACGAGGTCGTCGGTGCCGAGGCCGCCGCGCTCGCGACCGAGCTCGACGAGGTCCTGGAAGCTCATCCGGCACCTCCGGCCCGCACGAGCCGGTCGATGGTCGCGGCGCGGTGCACCCGCTCCCGCCGGGCGACGGCCTCCAGCTCACCGGCGAGGCCGTTGGCCTCGGCCGCCGCGTGGCCCGTCGCGACCGACAACGCGGCCGCGAGGCCCTGCTCGTCCAGGTCGGGGTCGACCGTCGCGAGATCGAACAGCACGTACGCCAGGTACCGCCGGGTGGCCTCGCTCCACCGCGGGGAGGAGGCACCCACGGCCCGACCGCTCGGCACGAGGTCACTCGGGGTGAGGTCACTCGGGGTGAGGTCATTCGGCACGAGATCACTCGGGGTGAGGTCACTCGGCGCGAGATCACTCGGCGCGAGGTCGAGGGCGGGGAAGAACTGGCGAGCGTGGGCGAGCACGGCGGCGGTGCGCATCCAGGGCACGGCGAGCACCGCCTCGATCAGGACCCGGGTGATCCGCTCCAGGTGCTCCCGGTCGAGGAGGTCGAGGCGGTCGAGATCGAGCACCGGCGCGAGCAGGACCCGTACCTCGTCGTCCCCCGGGTCCCGCTCCGGTGCCGCGGGAACCCCGTCGCCGTCCACCGGCTGTCCCGCCGACCCGGGCCGCCCCGCCGGCAGCGGGGGGACGGGGCGGCGCCGCCACCGGGACAGTGCCCTGGCGCGCAGCACCGTCTCCGGGTGGGTCGCCCCCCGCGACCCGTCCTCGCCGAGATCGACGGCCTCGGCCTGGACGAGGAAGGAGGCTGCGTCGACCTCTGCGAGACCGGTGGCGGCCTTGACCAGGGCCGACACGGCCACGTGCAGGTCGCAGCAGGCGAGCAGCGCCCCCCGGTCCGCGAACAGCTCGGTGGCGAGGTTCCAGCGCCGCGCCGTCTCGAGGTGCACCGGAGGTGTCGCCGGGTCGAGGCCGAGGGCAGCCAGCAGTCGGTCGGCGACGAGCAGGTCGCCGCCGTCGGCCGTCCACAGCACCCGGTGGGCCAGCTCGTGGCCGACGACGGCGCACAGCTCGCGGTCGTCGAGCAGGTTGAGCAGGCCGCCCGAGAAGACGATCACGAGCTCGTCGGGCAGGTCGAGGAGGGAGGCGTTCGCCGTGGCGTCGACCGACCCCTCGAGCTGGTACACCGTCACCGGACCGCCGACCCCGAGTGCCGCGCCCGCCCGCCGCACCGCCTCGGCGAGCGCCGGGTGGGCGTCCGGGTCGAGCCGGTAGGACCGTCGCAGCAGCTCGGCGTGGGCCGCACGGGACGGCCCCGGCCTCCGCACCGACTCCGCGAAAGCGGCCCACGACTCCGGAGCCTCCTGGCGCAGCCGCCCGGCGACCCTCCGGTGGTAGTCGAGCGGCACCAACCCGTTCACCCGCGGGACCCTACCCGGGCGCACCGACCAGGTGACGACAGTGATCGCGAAGGATCCGGTGAGCCATGGCCTCCGGATGCTTCGCGATCACGGGTGTTCGGCAGATCCCCGTTCGTGTCCCGGCCCTCCGTCGGGTGTTCGCGGTGGACGATCCAGGGGTGGCAGCCGAGACGGCCGGACGCATCGCCGAACTGGTGGCCGCCTGTCCCGGGCGCTTCGGCCTCCCCGACCCCCTGGACGCGGCGGTCGAGGTCCGGCGGCTCGGCGCGGGTGAGAGCTCCACGGCCTGGCTGGTCAGCGTGGGGGATGCCGCCGGTCCCGGCATGGCCCGGCGACCGGTGACGGCCACCGCGGAGCCGGAGTCGGTGGTGGTCAGGGTGGCGGCCCGGCCGGTCGACCGACTGCCCCGCCCGATGGCGGCGGAGTTCGCCGCGCTCGCCCTCCGCGGCGGGACGGCGGACCGCCGCGCCGAGGGCCGGTACACCGACGCCGTCCGCCTGCTCACCCGCGGCCTGCACGAGCGGCTGAGCTGACACAGTCCCCGCGCGGCCCCCGCGGCTCACCCCGCGCGGCTCCCCCGCGGCTCACCGGCGGCTGAGCCGGCACAGGTGACCCGGCGACGCGCCAGCGTTCGCCGTCCCGCGACAGTCGTGATATCAACGCTGCGTCGGAAAAATCGCCGCCCCGGCGACGACGCCGAGGCTGCCGCGGTGCCCTGTGGGCCAGCGACACGACCGAACGGGACGGAAACGCATGACCTCGACCATCGGTGCCCTCGTGGCCGGATCACGGCGTCGCGCACTCCTCGTGGTGGTGCTGTGGCTCCTCCTCGCGGGCGTCGTCCCCCGGCTCACCCCGACCGTGGACGAGGTCAAGGATCCCGGAGGGGCCAACTCCCCCGTCGCCGGCGCGGAGTCCGGCGCGGCCAGGGACCTGCTGCTGAAGGAGTTCCCGGACCAGCGCGGCGTACCGGCGATCATCGTCCTGCGCAGTCCCGGCGGGCTGACCCCTGCGGACGAGGCGGAGGTCGCCCGGATCGGCCAGGCCCTCACCGGGCCCGACGCACCGGAGGGGGTCGACGGCGTGGTGTCCGTCGCGACGACCCCCCAGGCCAAGGCCTCCCTGGTGTCCCCGGACGGCACGACAACCACGATCATCGTCCCGATCCGGGGCCTCTCCAGCAACGACGACCGCTTCCTCGAGACCGTCGAGGCCATCCGGAAGATCGCCGCGAAGCACGCGGGCGACCGCGAGGTGCTGGTCACCGGCCCCGCCGGGATCGCCACCGACGCCGTCAAGGTCTTCAAGGACGCCGACCTGGTGCTCCTGCTCATCACGGTGGCCCTCGTGCTCGGCCTGCTGCTGATCATCTACCGGTCGCCACTGCTCGCGCTCATCCCGCTCCTCGGCGTCGGGGTCGCCCTCCAGCTCACCGAGGCCGTCGGAGCCGCGCTCGCGGACGCCGGGGTGATCACCATCGACGCCTCGTCGGCCTCGATCATGACGGTGCTGCTCTTCGGGGCGGGGACGGACTACGCCCTGTTCCTCGTGATGCGCTTCCGGGAGGAACTGGCCACCACCACCGACCGGTACGCGGCCATGCGCGCGGCCATCCGCCGGGTCGGCGGGGCGGTGCTCTCCAGCGGGCTCACCGTCGTCCTCGCGCTGCTCACCCTGCTGCTGGCCGTCGTCCCGGCCACCAGGGAGTTCGGGTCGTTCCTCGCCCTCGGTGTCGCGATGATCCTGCTGGTGACGGTGACCTTCCTGCCCGCGGCGGTGCTGCTCGCCGGGAAGGCCGCGTTCTGGCCGATGCGGCAGGTGGCGCGGGATCCGGGTGAGCTGTCGTTCTGGGGCCGGGTTGGAGCCGTGGTGCTGCGGCGGCCGCTCGCGGTGGCGGCCTCCGGCCTGGTCGTCCTGGTCGCGCTCGCCCTCGGCCTCGTCGGCTACACCCCGAACTCGAACCTCATCAGCGACTTCCGGGCCGAGACCGACTCGTTGCGCGGGCAGCAGGTGCTCGACGAGGCGTTCCCGGCCGGCCAGCTCGCCCCGACGACGGTCCTGGTCAGGGGGGACGCCGCGGCCCAGGACGTCGAGGCGGTCGCCGCGGCGGTGCGCGGGGTCGAGGGTGTCGCCTCCGTCGGCCGGCCGGTGCCGGCTCCGGGAGGCGGGGTCGTCCGGCTCCAGGTCGTCTACGACGACGATCCCTACGGGACCCCTGCGCTGGAGCGCACCGGGACGGTGCGCGAGGTCGCGTCCCGGGCGGCACCGGGAGCCGAGGTGCTCGTCGGTGGCGAGAGCGCCAACGCCCTGGACAACCGGACCCTCAACGCCCGCGACTTCCGGATCATCGCCGTCGCCATGGCCGTGCTCATCCTCACCGTCCTCGGTCTGCTGCTGCGGGCGGTCGCGGCACCCCTGGTCCTGCTGGGCACCACGGCGTTGTCGCTCATGTCCGCGCTGGGCGTGACGGTGCTGACCTGGGTCACCTTCGCCGGGCAGGCCGGGACCAGTGACCGGGTCCCGCTCTACTCGCTGATCTTCCTGGTCGCGCTGGGGGTCGACTACAACATCCTGCTGGCCAGCCGGATGCGCGAGGAACTCGCGATCCACGGCTTCCCCGAGGGCATCCGGGTGGCGCTGACCAGGACCGGCGGCGTGATCACCTCGGCGGGGCTGATCCTCGCCGGGACCTTCGCGGTGCTGATGACCCAGCCGATCAACTCGCTGCTCCAGTTCGGCTTCGCGATGGCCGTCGGCCTGCTGCTGGACACCTTCCTCATCCGTGGCGCCCTGGTGCCGGCCCTGTTCCGGCTGGCAGGTCCGCGGGTGTGGTACCCGAGCCGTCTCGGCCGGGACGGCGGACCGTCGACGACCGTCGAGGAGGGATCCGGCACGGACCGGACCCCCGTCCCGGCCGTCGGCGAGCCGGGACGCGACTGACACGTGCCGAGGATCAGCGCCGGAACCGTCGCCGAGCACCGGGCCCGCCAGCGACAGGTGCTGCTGGCTGCCGCCCGGGACCTGCTCGTCGACGGCGGCTACCCGGCGCTGACCTTCGCGGCCCTCGCCCGGCGGGCCGGCCTCGCCCGGCCGAGCGTGTACGCCTACTTCCGGACCAGGGAAGAGGTCGTCGTCGCTCTCTGCGAGGTCGAACTGCCCGCGGTCGGGGCCGAGGTCGTCCGGGCGGTGGCTGACGCGGAGAGCCCACGGGACCGGCTGGAGGCCTACGTCAGGGCCCAGTTGGCCGCGGTCGGCGACGATCAGTTCCGGCTCGCCCACGTCCTCGCCGACGCTCCGCTGTCGACGTCGGCGCGAGCGCACATCGGCCGGCTGCACCGGGAGCTCATCCCGGACGCCGTCCCGATCCTCACCGAACTGGGCAACCCGAGACCCCGCGTCGCCGCCCTGCTGCTGCAGGGCCTGCTCACCACGGCGGTGACGGCCATCGACGACGGCGTCCCCGCCGACCAGGTGGTCGAGGCGACGGTGGACACCGCCCTCGACGGCCTGGCGCGCTGATCGCGAGCCTCGCCCCCCGGGCCCGCGTACTCGATCGGTCGGCGTCCGGCGCCGTCCGCGACAAGCCTCCTGCAAGCTTTGGTTAAGAACCACGATGTTCAATGGCTTCGGCGACACCAGGGGGCACCGTGGGGGACGCCGCTCCGGCATGTACCGAGGGCTGGCCGGCTGGGAGCGGAACGACATCTCAGTGACCATCCCCGTGTTTTCCCCACACGGCCCGACGCAGGGCCGGAAGATTGCCCCTGCGCATCTCAGTGAATGACACGAGTTCATTCATGGCAGATTCGACGGGGATCGATTCTTACCACTACCCGCCTACTGTGACGCATCTCTCCCACAGTAGAGGGAGAACACCCCCCGAAGACCGGACCAGACCGCGTCATCACCAGCCCACAAGGCCTTGAGCTGGGACGACGCCCCACACACCTTGTGGAACATGGCCATGACATCAGGCGGCGACACCCCATGGAACCACATCCCGAGGACAATTCACGATACCAGGTGTCTTCGCACAGGACCGCGAGGGGAAGAGTTCTCGACCGTGTGACGAACCTCATTGTGATCACACGACAGGTAACCGATCGACTACTAACTGCCTAACCCGATGCCCCCATCAAAGCCTCTGCTACAGTGACGGCCGCCAAAGGCCTTTGGTGTCAACTACTCGCATACCCTCGATTGTTAGAGGGTTACTCGACAGGAGGTAAAGATGAGGCACGGGGGAACCCGCCGCGCGCTCTCCGCTCTGGCACTCGCCCTGACCGCGACCCTCGGGGTGGGAGTCTCCAGCGCGGCCGCCGAGGCCTACGGCGACTACCTGACCGCCACCAAGATCCGGACCGGCCCCAGCACCAACTACACGGCGGTCGGCGTCGGCTACCCGGGTCACGGCGTGGTCATCGACTACGCCTACAGCATGGCCCAGAACATCAACGGCAACAGGCAGTGGAACCACCACACCAACCTCACCACCAGCAAGGTCGGGTTCAGCTCCGACTACTACATGGACTACGAGGGCTGGTTCTGGCTGTACCTGTGAGCGCCTGAGGCGTGACAGGCCGCCTGTGCCGGCACCCCCGGCACAGGCGGCCGCCCCCGGCTCGCTCCTCAGCTCCCACCCCACCGTTCCGCGCAGTCCCAGAAAGGCTCGTCCGTGACGCACGTCCGCTCCTCCGTCGTCGTCTGTCTCCTCGCCGTGCTGGTCTCCGGATGCGCGTCGGGGGAACCGACGAAGGGGTCCGCCGACCCACCGCCCACCAGCCCCACCACGGTGACCCCCGGCTCACCCGTGGACCTGCCGCTCGACGCCTACTCAGGAACCGGCCAGGTCGAGGTGCTGCTCCGAGCACAGGAGCTGCTGCTCCGTGACTGCATGCAGGCGAAGGGGTTCCGGTACGAGATCACGAATGCCCCCATGACCCGTGCCACCGGGAAGAACCTCGTCCGCCGTCCCTACGGGCTGACCGACCGTGCGCAGGCGGCGGAGTTCGGATATCACGACCCGAGGGCGATCGCGGCCCGCAGCCGGCCGACGCCGACGGCCGGGCCTCCCTCGGACGCGTACATGATGGCGTTGCACGGCTACACCGTCGACAAGCCCGGGACCACCGCGGGTGGCTGCATGAAGCAGGCCATCGACCGGCTCAGTTCCGATCTCGACGAGACCACCGCGACCCTGGTGGGGCGGCTGACGGAGGAGGCCAGGAGCCGGACCGCCGACGATCCCCGCGTCGACGACGCGGTGACCGCCTGGAGCCGGTGCATGGCCGGACGGGGGTTCCGTTACGGTTCCCCGACAGACGCCGAGTCCGCGGCCTGGCCCGAGAAGCCGGACGCGAAGGAGAAGGCCACGGCGGTCGCGGACGTCGAGTGCAAGGAGGAGACCGACCTCGCCGGGATCTGGTCCACCGTCGAGGCCGCCTACCAGCACCGGGCGATCGAACAGAACGCCGAAGCCCTGCAGCACGTCCGAGCTCTCCTGGCCAGGAGAGCGGCCCGTGCTGCGGACATCGTCGCCGAGGACACGGAGACATGACCCGCCCCGGAGCACCCATGGCATCCCGACACCGGCGGCAGGCTCTCCGGCTGGGCACCGCCGCCGCAGGGTGCGCCCTCCTGATCACGGCCTGCGGCGACTCCCCGGCCCCTCGGGAGCAGAACCGCGCCGAGGCCGAGGTCCGGCGGGACTACCTGGCCTACTGGGATGCCTGGTTGGCGGCCAGCGCCGCATCGGATCCCGATCTCCCGGACCTGTCCCGGCACGCGGCTAGCAGGCAGCTGGCGATGCTCCGGGCGAACCTGCGCGAGTCCGCGGCCGACGGGACGGTGACGAAGGGGTCCGTCGGGCACGACATCCGCTCCGTCACCCACGGCGAGCAGACGTCGTTCGTCACCGACTGCGTGGATCTCGACGACTGGGTGATCCACGACCGGGCCAGCGGGAAACCCGTCAAGCAGCTCCTAGACCGGCCGAGCCAACTGGCCACCTACACCCTCGCCGTCACCGAGCACGGCTGGCTGGTGACGGACTCCACCGTCGTCGACCAGTGCTGACCTCGGCAGCACCGACCACAGGAACCCGCTCATGAACATCTCCCCCCGGAGACGGACGGCCTCGCCCCAGCTCCCCGGCACCGACGACACCCCCGGCGCACAGGCCTTCCTGTCGACGGCCAGGAGACGACGCCGGTTGGTGACGGGAGTCGCCCTGGTCGCCGCCGGCGCCCTTGCCGGCGGCCTGCTGGCCGGAGCCCTGGTGAAGTCCCCGGCCCAGCTCGCGGCCGAGGCTCGTCCCCCGACCCCGTCCCTGGTCACCGCCGAGGTCCAGGAGAGGGTCGTCACCAGCACGGTCGTCGCACGCGGCACCGTGGGGGTCACCAGGCACTACCGCGCGACCCCGACCGGCGGCGCCGAGGGCGCCGGGCCCCTGGTGGTGACCAGGCTGCCGGCCCGTCCCGGTGCCAGGATTCGGGCCGGCCAGGTCCTCGTCGAGGTGTCCGGCCGACCGGTCGTCGCGCTCAAGGGGGCTGTTCCGGCCTACCGCGATCTCGTTCCCGGTGCCGAGGGCAGGGACGTGACCCAGCTCCAGTCCGCGCTGCGCGCCCTCGGCCACCCGACCGGCGCGGACCCGCGAGGGCGCTTCGGTCAGGGGACGGCGCGGGCGCTCACCGCCCTGTACCGGGGGCTCGGGTACAACGTCCGGACGACCAGCGGATACGACGACCCGCAGCAGGACCCGAAGGTCCAGGCGGCGCAGGACGCCGTCACCGCGGCCCGGCGCACCCTCGACGAACTGCTCGACCCGCCCGCGACGGAGGAGCCGGGGGACGCGTCCGCCGCAGGCGGGGGATCCGCAGGCGGGTCGACGGGATCGGCTGCCTCTCACGATCGCGCGGTCGCGAACGCCCGCGAGGACCTGGCGACGGCACGGTCCAGGTACCGGGCCCTGCTCTCGACCAGCGGGCCGATGCTCCCGGTCGGCGAGGTGCTGTTCGTCCCGTCCTTCCCGGCGACCCTGTTGAAGATCAAGGGCACGGTCGGCGACCGGGTGCAGGCGCCGCTGGTCGACGTGGCGGCAGGACCGCTGATCGTCACCGGCGAGCTCGACGCCGCGGACTCCCGCCTGGTCCGCGACGGGATGCGCGTCACCGTCGACGACGAGCTGACCGGGCTGAGCGTCACCGGGACGGTCGAGGAGGTCAGCCCCGGGACCGACGGCACGGCCCGTGCCCGGCTGACGGTCCTTCCCGACGACCCGCTGCCGCGACGCGTCCTCGACCACGACGTACGGCTCACCGTCGAGGCCGCCCGCAGTGACGGGAAGGTGCTCGCCGTCCCCGTCTCCGCGGTGTCGGCGTCAGCCGACGGATCCGCCTACCTGACCAGGATCGGACCGGACGGTTCCACGAGCAGGGTCGAGGTGGAGACCGGGGTCTCCGGACAGGGTCACGTCGAGGTGTCCGGCGACGGACTGGCAGCCGGCGACCAGGTGGTGGTCGGGCGATGACCGACGAGACGGGAACCTCCGTCCGGGACGGAGCCGACGGTTCCCCGGTGATCCGGCTGGTGGACGTCACGAAGACCTACCCCGGGCCTCCCGAGGTGCGAGCGCTCCGGCCCTGCTCGCTGGCCGTCCAGCCCGGGGACTACCTCGGCATCGTCGGGCCGTCGGGCTCCGGCAAGTCGACCCTGCTCAACATCCTCGGCCTGCTCGACCGTCCGACGACCGGGGTCTACGAGTTCGACGGGGTCGACGTCGCGGGGCTGACGGACGCCGACCGGACCAGGCTGCGCGGCTCGCGGATCGGCTTCGTCTTCCAGTCGTTCCACCTGCTCCCGCATCGTACGGCCGTCGAGAACGTCGAGCTCGCCCTCGTCTACGGAGGCGGGCCGAGGGCGGGACGCCGGGAGGCGGCCCTGCGCGCCCTGGCCGACGTCGGGCTGGACCACAGGGCCCATGCCCTCCCGAGCACGCTGTCCGGCGGTGAGCAGCAGCGGGTGGCCGTCGCCCGCGCGCTGGTGGGCTCGCCGGGGGTCGTGCTGTGCGACGAGCCGACGGGCAACCTCGACAGCGCCACCACCGAGCGGGTCCTCGACCTGCTCGACCGGCTCAACGACGACGGGTACACCCTGCTGGTGATCACGCATGAGGAGGCCGTCGCTGCCCGGGCCCGGCGACGGGTCCGGGTGCACGACGGCACCCTCACCGTCGACGGCGGCACCCTCATCGTCGACGGCGGCGTCCTCCTGCCGAGGGGAGGGTCGGCCGCGTGATCCGTTCCCGGGACCTCCTCGCCGAGGCCGCGGCGGGGATGCTGCAGCGCCCCGGTCGTAGCGCCCTGACCATGATGGGCACCGTCCTCGGCGTCGGCACCTTCATCGCCATCATCGGGCTGACGTCGACGGCAGGCGGGCAGATCAGCAAGCGTTTCTCCGTGCTCCAGGCCACCCAGGTCGTCGTGCAGGACGCCGCGGCGGCCGAGGCGACCCGGCCGACGTTGAGCTTCCCGGACGACGCCGAGCGACGCCTCGGTCGGCTGAACGGCGTCGAGGCCGCGGGCCTGCACTGGCCCCTGGCCCCGGCACCGGTCCTGAGCAGCCGCCCGGGAGCCGTGGCCGAGCCGGTCAGCGGGATCGAGGTCCACGCGGCCGGTCCCGGAGTCTTCCCCGCGGCCGGGGTCCGGATCCAGGCCGGTGTCTCCTACAACACCTGGCACGACGAACACCACCAGGCAGTGGCCGTGCTCGGCGCTGTGGCAGCGAGGAAGCTGGGGATCTCGCATCTGGAGAACGGTCCGGCGGTGTGGATCGACGGCAGCCCGTACACCGTCGTCGGCGTCCTCGATACCAGCGAGCGACTCCCCGGGCTGCTCATGTCCGTGCTCATCCCGCCGAGGACCGCCCTGGACCACTTCGGGCCCCCGTCACCGGAGCATCCGGCGCAGGTTCTCGTCCGTACCGCCCTCGGCGCCGCCGGGACGATCGCCCGGCAGGCACCGCTCTCCCTGCGACCGGAGAACCCGATGTCGCTGGAGGCCCAGGCTCCCCCCGATCCCAGGACCCTGCGCGACACCGTGTCCTCCGACCTCGACGTCCTGTTCCTCGCCCTGGCCGGGATCGCCGTGTTCATCGGCGCCCTCGGCATCGCCAACACCACCATGGTGGCCGTGCTGGAGCGCTCGTCGGAGATCGGCCTGCGCAGAGCCCTCGGCGCCTGCCGACGGCACATCGCCGGTCAGTTCCTCCTGGAGTCCACCGGGCTCGGACTGCTCGGCGGTCTCGTCGGCAGCAGCCTCGGGGTCGTCACCGTCGTCGGCGTCGCCGTGCAGAGGTCCTGGACCCCTGTCCTCGACCCGGTGCTCGCCGTGGCCGGGCCGGGGGTCGGCGCCGTCGTCGGGCTCCTCGCCGGGGCGTACCCGGCACTACGGGCTGCGTCCCTCGACCCGGCGCTGTCCCTGCGTCGGTGACCGATCGCCTCTCGCCGCCCGGGCGACGGTAGGCACGACCTCACTCCCCCCGTCTCCCCGGCGTCTCCCTGGCCGGGGTGAGCTCGGGGAACCGCTCGCACACGGCCCGGAGCTCGTCCTCGAACTCGTCGAGGATGACCCTGAGGCGGGGCAGGCGAGGGAGGACCCACTGCGCCGACCGGGTCCTGGCCACGGCCTCGAGCTCCTCGCACAGCCGGGCCACCGCGACGGCGCCGATGTTGACCGCTGCCCCCTTGAGGCTGTGCGCCGCGGCGGCCGTCGCCTCGTCGTCGCCTGCTGACCCGGCCTCCGACATGATCTCGGCGAGGCCCAGCGCCTTGGCGTGGAAGTTCGTGACCACCCGGGTGACCAGGGCCACCTCCCGGGATCCGCGGCCGCCGAGGAGCTCGTCCAGCCGCTCGGCCACCCCGGCCGTCCGCCGTTCGCCTCCGCGCGGGTTCGGCACCTGCCGTCCCCCGGCGGCCGGGCACCGTCCGCCGTCCCTGCCCCCGATGACCCACCGGGCCAGGACCGCGCGGAGCTCCTCCCGTCGGACCGGCTTGGTGATGTGATCGTCCATGTCCGAGGCGATGCACCGCTCCCGGTCCTCCTGGAGCACGTCGGCGGTGAGGGCCAGCACCGGCACCTGCGCCGTCCCCGGCCGGCGGCGCAGCTCCCTCGTCGCCGTGAAGCCGTCCATCCGCGGCATGTGACAGTCCATGAGGATCGCCGCGTACTCGGTGCGTGAGGTCAGCTCCAGCGCCTCGATCCCGTCCCTGGCGACGTCGACGGTGTAGCCGTAGGACTCCACCATCGCCACGACCACGGCGAGGTTGATCTCGTTGTCCTCGACCACCAGGATCCGGCCGAGGTCCCCCTGCCCCCGCTGCGACCCGGCGTCCTCGGCACCGGCGGGCTCCGGGGACGGCACTCCGGCACCGGCCTCCGCCGGTGCGGAGGGGCGACCGCCGGGCTCGCCCAGCACCTCGCACGCGCGCCGCATGGGCAGCACCACCCGGAACAGGGATCCCTCCCCCGGTCGGCTCTCGACCCCGATCGCCCCGCTCATGGCCTCGACCAGCTCGCGGCAGATCGCCAGCCCGAGACCCGTGCCGCCGTGCACCCGGGTGGTGGAGGTGTCCGCCTGGATGAACGGCTCGAACACGTGGTCGAGGGCGTCGGCGTCGATGCCGATCCCGGTGTCGGCCACCTCGAAGACGATCGTCGTGGCCTCCTCGTCCGGATCCGCCGGCTCGGGTGCCCTGCGCACCACCAGCTCGACGGACCCACCGGCCTCGGTGAACTTGACCGCGTTGGTGAGCAGGTTCAGCAGGATCTGCCGCAGCCGGCCAGGATCCCCGCGGACGGTGCCGGGCAGGCGGGGATCGCGCTCAACCCCCATCCGCAGCCCCTTGGCCGAGGCGCTCTGCCCGGTGATGGTGACGATCTCGTCCAGCAGGACCGAGAGGTCGTAGTCGACGTCGTCCAGCACCAGCCGCCCCGCCTCGATCTTGGAGAGGTCCAGGACGTCGTTGATCACGCTGAGCAGCGCCTCGCCGCTGGCCCGCAGCCCGTCGACGTAGCGGCGCTGCGTCGGGTTCAGCTCCGTGCCGAGGAGCAGGTCGGTCAGCCCGATGACCCCGTTCATCGGCGTCCTGATCTCATGGCTCACGGTGGTGATGAACCGGGACTTCAGCCGCGACGCCTCCAGGGCCTCGTCCCTGGCCCGCTGCCAGTCCCGCTCGGCGTTCTTCCGGCCGGTGATGTCCCGGATCAGCGCGGCCGTCACCCGCCGGCCCTCGATCCGGCGCGGGGTGAGGGTGATCTCGACCGGGAACTCGCTGCCGTTCTTGCGCCGGGCCCGGACCTCGATGCCGGTACCCATCTGGCCGATCGCCGGGTCCGCGGTGTGGGCCTCGCGCAGCCGGGTGTGTCTGTCCCGGACGGACCCCGGGACCAGCAGCTCCACCGGGCTGCCGACCAGCTCGTCGGCGCGGTAGCCGAACATCCACTCCGCCCTGGTGTTCACCAGGGTGATGGTCCCGTCCTGGTCCACCACGACGACCGCGTCGGGAGCGACGTCGACCAGCAGGGAGAAGTACTCGTCGCGGGGGTTCCGGAAGGTGAACTCCCGGATCACCACGAGCAGCGCGGCCCCGGCACGGGTGTCGATGGCCGATGGGGTCCCACCGGGCGGTCGGCCCGTCGACTCCACCGGTGCCGACGCGATGCTCACCTCGGCGAGGAAGGCCACCCCGTCCCTGCGGCGGGCGCTCAACCGGGCCGGGGTCGTCGCCGTCACCCCCTCGGTGCTCGCCGCGTACGCCACCTCCGCCAGCCCCAGCACGAACGCCTCGACCGGCTGCCCGGCGAGCTCGTCCACGGGGCACTGGAAGAGGTCGGCCGCCCGGTCGTTGGCACGCAGCACCCGCCAGGACGTGGTGCTCACCATCATCGCCGCGTCGGGCAGGTACCTCAGCAGCTCCCAGCACCGCACGGTCACGCCGTCGACCGGCAGGAGGCTCGCCTCTGGGTCACGGCCGTCGTCCCGGCCCTGGTCACGGCCGTCGTCCCGGTCCTCGGACACGTCGCTCTGTCGGTCTCCCGGCGCCCCACCTTGAGTCTCGGCGGGCGACGGGATCCTCGCCGGGCAGCCCTCACCCCGTGGCCCGTGCGCTGCGTTGCCCGGTCGACCACTCGGCGTCGCCCGATATATGGATCAAGGTTACGCCGCCGTGACCGATGTCTCTGAGGATCGCGAAGGAACTGGCGGCTGCCCGCCCACCGAGCGGCCGGGTGCGCCCGTGCCCCGGGTGCGCCGACACGGACGAGTTCGGACAGCACGAGGAGGGCGACATGCCGAGCGGAATCGCGCAGCCACGGACCGGGCAGGGCGACACCGGAGTGGTTTCCCGCGACCCTCGCGGGACCACGGAGGCCACCACCGACCGGACAGGACCGACCCGGCGGTCGGGGATGCCCAAGATCCTCGTCGTCGACGACGACGAGGACACCCGCGAGACGATCGTCACGATGCTGGAGCGGGACGGGTTCGACGTCCTGGAGGCCCTCGACGGCGAGGACGCCGTCACCCTGGCCCAGCGCGAGTGCCCGGACCTGGTGATCCTCGACGTCATGATGCCCGGGATGAGCGGGTACTCGGTGTGTCGCCGGCTGCGGGACGACGGGCTCCTGTGCGAGACCCCGGTGCTCATGGTGACCGCGCTCTCCATGCTCGACGACCAGCTCGAGGGGATCACCTGTGGCGCGGACGGGTTCATGGTCAAGCCGGTGTCCCGGTTCGAGCTGATGACCCGGGTCTGGGACCTGCTCTGAGGAGCACCGCCACGTCGCCCGATCCCCCGGCTCCGGATCGCCCCTGCGCCTCCGGGCCGCCGCCCCTCGGGCCGCACGGTGCGGGAGCCACAATGCGCGGATCTCGGGATCGCGTCGTCGCCACGATCCCGAGATCCCTGCCCCCTCGGGGTGCGTCACCGCACCCCGAGGGTCACGCCGCCGACGCGGGGCACACCGCCCAGGCGAAGTGGTAGACCGTCGAGAACTCGCCGTCCGTCGAGTCCATGGTCATGAAACTGGTGGTCTTGGTCTTGTCCGAGGCTCCCGCGTTCACCCGCAACTCGGTGTTGATGTTGAGGTTGCGCCGCTCACCGCACGGGGACCAGACCATCGCGGCGATCCCCACCTCGTCCGTCGTCTGCCAGTCGTCGTCCATGGGACCGACGAAGGGATGGACGGCGTAGGCGGTGGCCGACATCCCCTGGAAGTAGTAGTTCGCCCGCTGGATCGCGGTGGCACCCTTCTCCAGGTAGGCGTAGCCACGGAAGTCGGTCTTCTCGATCGCGAAGGTGAAGCCCTGCGGGACGTGCACGAGCAGGTTGAGCTGACAGTTCTTGCGGAAGTCCGTCGGCAGTGCCCCGACCCCCACCTGGGCGAGGTAGTCGCTGTAGGTCACCGTGAACGCCGTGTTGTCCGGTGAGACGGCGACCTCGGCCGTGCCCTCGGGGCACCCCGAGCCGTTGACGGTGACGACGTCCACGACGACGCGGTCTGTCGGAGGGACCTCGGCGGGGAGGGTGACCGGCGGCATCACCAGGGATGCGGCGAGGCTTCCGACTGCCAAGACATTGAGCATGTGAAGCTCCCTCTATTGTTCTGATATCACCCACTGCATTCGCAGGAGAGCTGTGCCCGGATCCGAGGATTCCCGGGCACGGCCATGAGTATCCGCACGTCACGCGCCCCGAAACGCTCCGAAACGCTCCGAAACGCGGGAGAAAGGGCGCGCGGGGATCCGCGCCGAACCGGAGCGATCGGCGCGCGGGTATCATCGAATATGTCGGTCTCCCGATTCCCGGGGTGGGCGGGGCGGCCTTCACTCACCGCCTGGCCATGACGGCGGGAGACCGGGAGACGATTCACCGAGAGGTTGCCAGTCGACGATCACCAAGTCCTGTGATCACGAATCGGAGATCATCACACGGGGGCACCGGGACGCAAGGCACCGGTGCCCCCGGTGCACTGCTGTCGGACTCGAGGAACGCCGGAACTCCGGCGACACCTCGTCGTGCTCGGGGAGAAGTCAGACGCACTTCTTCCATTGGAAGTGATAGAGGGTCGAGACGCCGCCGTCCGTGGAGTCCATCGTCAGGAAACTCGTGGTTTGGGTGACGTCCGAGGTACCGGCGCTCACTCGCAGGGACGTGTTGACGTTGAGGTTCCGGTCCACCCCGCACGGGGCGAAGACCAGCGCCGCCACGTCCGTCGCGTCGGTCGTCTGCCAGTCGTCGTTCATGGGCCCGGCGAAGGCATGGCTCAGGTACGTCGTCGCCGAGTCCCCCTGGAAGTAGTAACTGGCCCGTTGCAGGCCCTTCGCGCCCTTCTCCAGGTACGCGAACCCCCTGTGGTCAACCTGGGCGATCGCGTACGTGAAGCCCTGCGGGACATGGACGAGCAGGCTGAGCTGACAGTTCTTGCGGATGTCGGTGGGCTCGGCACCGACGCCCACCTGGGCGAGGAATTCGCTGTAGGTCACCGTGAACGCCGTGTTGTCCGGCGCGACGGCCACCTTCGCGGAGTCACCAGCGCACCCCGAGCCGTTGACGGTGACCACCTCAACGGTGATCTTCTCGGAGGGAGGTGATGCAGCCGGGTTGGCCACCGGTGAGACGACCAGCGATGCCGCTAAACCACCGGCGACCAGGAAGTTGAGCATGTGGGCTCCTTCCCACGGTCCGGTATTAACCGGTTGCGGCGTGAATCATAGTGTCCGCAGACAAAGAAGGCAATATCGGACGAACCATCGGATCTACGAGAAATTATCGGTGTCAGAACGATCACGGGGATCGTTGTCGACCGGATCACCGCAATGACCTCCGACAAGATCACGAATATCGCACCGGGTGGGGTATTCGCGGTAATTAGCATCTGCCTGGAATATCCGGGCGAGATTCGGATCACCGGCGGAGAGGCGCGGCCGACGCGACGTCGACAGGAATGCCCTGGGCGGTCGTCGACAGGAATGCCCTGGGCGGTTGTCGTCTGGTCACCAGCAGCCGACGACGGTCGCGGCGAGGCCGTCGACGGCACGCCGGACGGTGAGGGTGCTCGGCTGGCCGGCGACGACGAAGACGAAGAGGGAGTCGTCACCCTCCACCGTGGCGGCGGTCCCGGCCAGGGAGACGGTGTCCCGCAGCGCCCCGCTCTTCGCCCGGACCCGGCCGGCGGCACAACTGCTGGGCCGGGTGTCGAAGCGGCCCCGCGCCGCCGTCAGGGTGCCGGTCCGGCCCGCGAGCGGCAGCGCGCTGAGCACCGGTCGGAGGGCCCGGCGGGCACGAACGGTCCTCAGCAGCGTGACGACCGCTCTCGCCGTCACCCGGTCGGAGCGGGAGAGCCCGCTGCCGTCGTAGAGCGTCATGCCGGTGATGCCGTACCTCGCGAGGACCGTGGCCTGCATCCGGTTGACCCCCTCCCAGGTCGCCGGGTACCCGACGTCGATGGCCGTGAGCCGGGCGAGCGTCTCGGCGATGTCGTTGTCGCTGCGGAGGAGCATCCGCTCGACCCAGTCCAGCACCGGCGGCGACTCGACGCCGGCGATGGTGGCCGCCCCCCTCGGACGGACCCCTCTCCGGACCGACGTGACGCCGATCCCCCGAGCCTTCATGGCCGCGGCGAAGACCTGCCCCGCGTCCAGCGCCGTGTCCATCACCTCGTGCTGGTCGACGATCAGGGGGCGGACCGGAGCCACCTCGTGGGGGTGGTAGCTCTTCAGCCAGCCCGGGGCGGGGCTCGGCGCGGGGAACAGCGAGTCGTCGACGAGCACCTCGACCCGGGTGACCCCGCGGTTCCGGAGGTCGCGGGTCGTGGCCGTCGCGAGCCGACCCAGGGCTGCCGTGGTCAGCAGGGCGTCGCCACGGCCGACGAGGACGATCTGGCGGGTCGTGGCGCCCCGGTCCACCCGGGTGCGCACGGTGTGGTCTGCGCCGAGGACGTCGAGCGCGGCGAGAGCCGTGGCGAGCTTGACGAGGCTCGCCGCCCGCATCGGGACGTCCTCCCGATGGGACCAGATCCGCCGACCGGAGGCGGCATCGACCACCATTCCCGAAGTGCCGCGGCCCAGCACCGTCGCGGTGATCCGCCGATCCAGCGCGGCGGCGGCTCTCCTCTCGTCTGCGGTCAGGGCGGAGCGACGGGCGGCATTCCCTGCCGCGCCGTCCCGGGTCGGTGAGCCGGGCGCGGAGGCCGCGGCGCCGGAGGACGGGCTCCTTCGGGCGGCGACCGACGCGGACTGAGGACCGGCGAGGGTCAGCGGTGCCGCGAGGCAGAGCCCGAGCAGGCACCCCACCAGGCGTCGGGACGCCCGGCCCGCTGATCGGCGTCTGTCGGAACGGCCGGCAGCCATCTGATCCCTCCCCGGATCCGGAACGGCGGGCCACCGCGGTACCGGCTCCCGTCGGCGGGAACCCCATGCAGCCACGTTCCGTGCACACTGGTGACGTTCAGTATCGCCTGCCGGTGTGTCGTCCGTGGTCACCGCCCCCCTCGGCATCAGTACGTGCACTCCCCCGGCGCCTCGCCCGAGCGTCCCCGGGATGTCACGAACGTCCGGGGTTTCTCCGGTGCACACCGGTCGGGCTCGGTGCCATGCTGACGATCACGATCCAGTGCACCGAGGCCCGCGACCCGGTACGGGCCGGATGAAGGAGAGACGTGGACGTCCTGCGCCAGCATGAGATCTCCGAGGCGGATCACCGCATCCTCAACCCCTTCACCGACGACCAGCTCATCACCCTCGGCGAGATCTGCCGGCTCCGGCCCGACGTCCGGCAGGTGGACCTGGCCAGCGGCAAGGGCGAGATGCTGTGCCGCTGGGCGCAGCGCTTCGGCATCCGCGGACTGGGGATCGACCTCAGCGAGGTGTTCGTCTCCGCGGCCCGCACCCGTGCCGTCGAACTGGGGGTCGCCGACCGGGTGCGCTTCGAACGGGGCGACGCCGGCGCGGTCACACCTGGCACCGCTCCCGTCGAATCGGATCCCTACGACGTGGTCTCCTGCATCGGTGCCACCTGGATCGGCGGTGGTCTCGCCGGCACCATCGAGCTGATGCGCCCGCTGCTCGCCGAGGGCGGACTGCTGCTGGTCGGCGAGCCGTACTGGCGCGAGGACCCGCCGCCGCAGGCGTACCAGGCGGAGGGTGTCGGGCCGGAGGATTTCACCAGCCTGGTGGGGACCCTGGACCGGTTCGAGGCCGCGGGCACGCAGCTGGTGGAGATGGTCCTCGCCGACGAGGCCGGCTGGGACCGGTACACCGCGGGCCAATGGTGGACGGTGTCCCGGTGGCTGGACGACAACCCCGACAGCCCCGAGGCCCCCGCGATGCGGGAGTACCTCACCGACCTCCGGCGCTCCTACCTGGCCTACGGCCGGCAGTATCTCGGCTGGGGGGTCTTCGTCCTGCGCGCCGCCTGACGGCGGGACCCGCGGCGCCCCAGCCCGCGCTCCCCCCGACGGCGCGTCCCGCGGGACTCCCCCGCCGACCCCGCCCCTGGCCGGTGTCGGCGGTCACTGGGAGGCTGACCGGCATGGTGGACGCCCGACACCTCTACGACCCCCCGTGCGAGGACCAGCCGCCTCGCCCGGAGCCACTCGACACCGGTGCGGAGCTGCAGGACGCCCACCCGGAGGCAGGCGACGCCCACGCGGAGGCCCTCGACGTCCTGCGGCAGCTCGTCGGCTCCCGCGACGCCGCCTTCCGCGACGGGCAGTGGGACGCCATCCGCTCGCTGGTCGAGCTGCGGCACCGGGTGCTCGTGGTCCAGCGCACCGGCTGGGGCAAGTCGGCGGTGTACTTCGTGGCCACCCGGCTGCTGCGCCGGCGCGGCGCCGGCCCGACGCTCATCGTCTCCCCGCTGCTCGCGCTCATGCGCGACCAGGTCGCCGCCGCCGGGCGGGCCGGGGTCCGCGCCGTGACCATGAACTCCGCCAACGCCGTCGAGTGGGACGACGTGGCCGCGGCCCTCGCCGCCGACACGGTCGACGTCCTGCTGGTCAGCCCGGAACGGCTGAACAACCCCCGGTTCGCCGCGGAGCACCTGCCCGGCCTCGCCCGCCGGTGCGGGCTGCTCGTGGTCGACGAGGCGCACTGCATCAGCGACTGGGGTCACGACTTCCGGCCGGACTACCGGAGGATCCGGGACCTGCTCGCCGCCCTCCCCGACCGGACCCCGGTGCTGGCGACGACGGCGACGGCCAACGCCCGGGTGGTGGCCGACGTGGCCGACCAGCTCGGCGCGGGTGACCACCCGGTGCACGCCCAGCGCGGACCGCTGGCCCGGCACAGTCTGCGGCTCGGGGTGCTCCCGCTCACGGCGGGCGTCGACCGGCTCGGCTGGCTGGCGGCCCACCTCGACGACCTGCCCGGCAGCGGCATCGTCTACACGCTCACCGTGGCCGCCGCGGAGGACACCGCGACCCTGCTCGCCGAGGCCGGACACAAGGTGCTCCCCTACACCGGCCGCACCGACGGCGAGGAGCGCGCCGAGGCGGAGACCGCCCTCCGCGACAACACCGTCAAGGCACTCGTCGCGACCAGCGCCCTCGGCATGGGCTTCGACAAGCCCGACCTGGGGTTCGTCGTCCACCTCGGCGCGCCGTCCTCGCCCGTCGCCTACTACCAGCAGGTCGGCCGCGCGGGCAGGGCCACGGAACGCGCCGACGTGCTGCTGCTCCCCGGCGAGGAGGACCGGAGCATCTGGGAGTACTTCGCGACCTCCTCCATGCCGAGGGCCGACCAGGCGACCGCCGTGCTCGCCGCGCTGGGCGAGGCCGGCAGGCCGTTGTCGACGGCGGCGCTGGAGACCGTCGCCGATGTCCGCCGCACCCGGCTGGAGCTGTTGCTCAAGGTCCTCGACGTCGACGGCGCCGTGCGCAGGGTCAGCGGGGGGTGGGTCGCCACCGGGAGGCCGTGGCACCTCGACGAGGAGCGCTACGCCCGGGTCGCCGCGACCCGGCGCGCCGAGCAGCAGGCGATGCTCTCCTACCTGCGCACCGAGGGCTGCCGGATGCGCTTCCTCGCCGAGGCGCTCGACGACCCGGACGCCGCCGACTGCGGCCGCTGCGACCGGTGCGCCGGGCTGTGGTTCCCGCTCGACGTCCCGGACGGCGCGCGCCGGCTGGCCGGCGGTCGGCTGGCCCGGGTCGGGGTCCCGCTGCCGCCCAGAGCGCAGTGGCCGACCGGCATGGACCGGCTCGGGGTGCCGCTCCATGGCCGGATCCCCGGCGAGGAGCGGACGGCGGAGGGGCGGGCACTGGCCCGGCTCACCGACCTGGGCTGGGGCCAGCGGCTGCGCGGGATCCTCGACCTGCCGGTGGACTCCGGCGCCGACCCCGAACCCGATCCCGCCCTGCTCGCCGCATGCGTCGAGGTGCTGCGGGACTGGAACTGGGAGCGCCGGCCGGGGGCGGTGGCGGCTGTGCCGTCCCGGCGGCACGACCGACTGATCGGCTCGGTGGCCGCGCACCTCGCCCGCCTCGGCAGGCTCACCTGGCTGGGCTTCCTCGACCCGGTCGACGGTGGGCCGCGCGGCGGACCCGGCGGCAACAGCGCGTTCCGGCTGGCGGGGGTGCACGACCGGCTCGCCGTCCCCGACCGGATGCGGCAGGAACTGGCCGACCTCGGCGACGCGCCGGTCCTGCTGGTCGACGACCTCGCCGACTCCCGCTGGACGCTCACCGTCGCCGGGCGGGCCCTGCGCCGCGCCGGTGCCGCCGAGGTGCTCCCGTTCGTCCTCGCCGTCACCGGCTGACGATCCGCAGGAGCATCACCACGGTGGACACCAGAGCCACCCGTGACGCCGGAGAACTCGCCGGTGACATCGGGGGGACTCGCCGGTGGCGTGGGGGGAGCTCGTCTGTGGCGTCGGGGAACTCGCCGGTGACATCGGGGGGACTCGCCGGTGGCGTCGGGGGAGCTCGCCGGTGTCGGCGTCGTGGCCGGCGGACCGCGAACCCCCGGTCCATGGCACCGACCTCCCCGACGGGTGTGACACGTCCCACACCGGCAAGAGACGCAGCCCCCAACGCATCACAGGAGTAGACCAGCGACGGCCCGGTGTGCTGGCCTGCCGGTCGGGAGACGAACACCGGGTGATCCGGAGGGGCACCATGGCCGAGCTCCGTTCTCGCATCCGTCGAGGCTCTCCAGCACGACCGCCGGGGGTGAGGGCGTCGGTCGCTGCCGTCGCGGTCGGTGTGCTCGTCGCCTGTTCCCTGGCCGGGTGCTCCTCTCCGACGGAGGTCGGCGACCTGTCCTGGGGGGACTGCGGCAGTGACGTCCCCGCTCCGGCCGACGCGACGGTCAGCCACGCGTGCGGTGAGCTCGTCGTCCCGAGGGACTGGGCCCGTCCCGACGACGGCAGGACGTTCACGCTGAGACTGCTGCGGGTGCGCAGCAGCGAGCAGCACGACCGGATCGGCTCGCTGCTGATCAACCCCGGTGGCCCCGGCGGGTCGGGCATCGACATTGCCGCCGGCGTGAGCTCCGGCCAGTCCTTCGCCAGCGAGGAGCTGCTGGAGCGGTTCGACGTGATCGGGCTCGACCTTCGTGGCACCGGCCGCTCCGAACCGATCACCTGCATCACCGACGCCCAGCTCGACCGGGAGTCGGCCCTGGTGGCCGACCCGATCGAGCGGGTGGACGTCGACGCCCGCCTCGCCCTGCAGAAAGAGATCGCCGCCGACTGCGCGAAGACCTACGGCGAGGACCTGAAACTGTTCTCCACCCGGCAGATCGCCCGTGACCTGGACGCCCTCCGGGCAGCCCTCGGCGAGGCGAAGCTCAGCTATCTCGGTGTCTCCTACGGCACCTATCTCGGTGCCGTCTACGCCCAACTGTTCCCCGACAACGTCCGGGCCATGGTCCTCGACGGTGCCATCGACCCGACCGTGGGCTACGGCACGGTTGCCGCCCAGGAGAGCCAGGTCCGGGGGTACGAGCACGCCTTCGACGAGTTCGCCGCCTGGTGCGAGCGCAGCGACTGTCCCCTGTCTCCCGACCCCCGCACCCAGGTGACCGCGATCCTGGAGCAGGCCGGGACCAGCCCGGCGGCAGCGACCGACGGGCGCGAGGCCACTCCCTCGGTGGTGCTCAGCGCGATCGCCGGCGGGCTGAGAGCCCCGCAGTGGCAGGCCATGGCCGAAGCCCTCGACGACGTCCGGGACGGGGATCCGAGCGCGGTGTTCCAGTGGGCGGACGTCATCGCCGAACGGGACACCACCGGCCACTACGGACCCTTCTACCGGGCACAGAGAGCGACCCTGTGCGCGGACACCGGTGACCGTCCCTCCCCCGAGCGGGTGCTCGAGATCCAGCGGGAGTGGCGAGGGCGACACCCGCTGTCCGGCGGGGTCCTGGCGATGGGACTGCTGGCCTGTGCGTCCTGGCCTGCCCCTGCCGACACCGCCCCGGCGACCCCGCCGACCGGGCTGCCGCCGACCCTGGTCATCGGCTCCCGGCACGACCCGGCGACCCCGTACGCCGACACCGCGAAGCTCGCGGCCTTCCTCGGCGACGGCAACGTGGTCACCTGGGAGGGCCAGGGCCACGTCGCCCTCGGCCGCAGCCTGTGCGTCACCGAGGTCGCCAACGCCTACCTCACCGACCTCACCCTGCCGGAGAAGGGCCTGGTCTGCGCCGCAGACGAGTGAACACCCGCCGACCGTCCCGACGCCCGGGGTTGACGTGGGCCACGGTCGGGGCCGGATGATCGTGGCCTCGGCTCGCAGAGGGAGGAGGCCAGATGGCACGGAGGACCGGCCTCGTGGTGGCAGGAGCGCTCGTGGCCGCGGTGGCGGCGGGCTGCGGTGCCGCAACGGGCAACGACGGGAACGGGACATCGGGCTCCGCGAGCGTCTCCCGGCAGACGACCGACCCGGCGGCTCTGGTCGGGCTCTGGCGGGTCGACGGTGCCGACGGCGAGGAGCGCGACGCCGTGCTGCGACTCGACGACCAGGGGCTCACCCTGTGGCGGGACTGCGGCTCGCTGTCCGGCGGCTGGGCCGCCGACGCGTCGGGCCTGTTCGTCGGGCACGTGTTCGGCGCGGGCAACGGCTGCCTGTCCGGGACCGTCCCCGACGACCTCACCCCGGGGTGGCTGCGCCGGGTCACCTCCTTCGGCTCGGACGCGAAGACCCCGGTGCTGCGGGACCGGGACGGCCAGACGGTGGCTCGGCTGCTGCCGGGCGGCCACCCGTCCCTCGCCCCGGACGACGACACCTCCCTCGGTGAGCCGCCCGTGCCCGGGGACCGGGTCCGTGCAGCCCGGGTCCCCGCCGCACCGCTGCCCGCCGGGCTCGAACCGGCGGACCGGGCCGGGCTGACCGGACACTGGCTGCCGGCGGGGAAGCGGCACGGCACCGGGGACGACGCACCTCACCTCGCCGTCGAGGACGACGGCCGGTGGCAGGGCTCGGACGGCTGCAACGGGCAGAGCGGCGGCTGGACCGTCGGACCGGACGGCGCGTTCCTGGCGACCGTCGGGCCGCAGACACTCATCGGCTGCGACGGCGTCGATGTCGGCGACTGGGTCTCCCGGGCGGCGAGGGCCGGCCTCGACGGCCGGACACTGGTCCTGCTCGACCGCTCGGGGAAGGAACTCGGCCGGTTGGTCCCGGACGCCTCCTGACCCGATCCCTCCTCGAGGTCCGGTACCCGGCGTGCGGACGGTCGAGTACCGACGTACGGCGGGTGACGCCCCCCTCCCTGACATTCGAAATCCCTGTCGGAACCCTTGTCCCGCAGTCCGCCCTCGTTTACCGTCCATTCGTCACCACACCAACACAATCCGCCGGGAAACCGATACCTGACGTGTCCGGCGTTCCACGGGACGTCGGTCCGACCCGCACACCGACCCGTGTTCGGGCGCCGATCTCGGCGCCGACACCGACGCCGCAGAATGCACCGACGGCGTTCCGGTGAGCACAGTGATACGCACGGCGACGTGCCTGCGGGATGACACGGATTCTCTTGTCGTCTCGGCGCCTGTCGGAAGGACATGTCGTGACGACGAGACCAAGGGGACGAGCGATCGCGCAGCCCCTCCTCCGCTCTCTCACCGCCCCACTGACCTGCATTCTCCTGCTGGCATACCCGTTCCCCGCCGCGGCTCTCGACACCGGGGACACTCCGGCCCCTGTGACCGGAAACGCCACCTGGTTCGACGCCCTCGGCTCACCGTACGGCGGTTGCGGCCTTCCCCAGGACGAACTCGACTCCCCGCACTTCGTCGCCCTGAACGTCTACAACACCCCCGGCGACTACAACTTCTATCCCCGCCCATTGACCGGCGACAACCTGTCGAAGATGGGGATGTGGAACAACGGCCACAACTGTGGCCGCTGGATCCGGGTGAAGGTCGGCGACTACTGCACCGGCGTCAACGACGGTGCGCCGAACCAACCGTTCTGCCGCAACGGGTCATGGGTCGCCGACGAGTACAACGGCGCGACCCTCGACATGATCATCGCGGACAGTTGCGGTGACAGCAACGCCTGGTGCCGGGACGACCCGTACCACATCGACCTCGCCCACGCCTCGCTCAACCAGTTCGCCCGGGACGGCGTCCTGGTCCGCGACATGGACCCGGACCACTGGAACAACCGGCAGTTGGAGTGGGAGTTCATCGAGGCCCCCAACTACAGCGGGGACATCAAGATCGGGTTCCTCGCCGGCTCGTCACCGTGGTGGACCGCCGTCGCCGTCTCCCACCTCGCCAACGGCATCCACGGGGTCGAGTACTACAGCGAGGGCCGGTGGACCGACGCCGAACTGGACGGCGACATGGGACAGGCCTTCCTCGTCGAGCCGCTCGTCGAGGGCGAGACCGACTACGAGATCCGGGTCCGGGACGTCGACGACGAACTGATCCATGACGGCAGGGTGTACAAGTTCTCCCTGCCCTCCTCCTGCTCGCCCCAGTGCGGTCCGGCGTACCTCCAGGTCCCCTACAGCACCGCGAAGGAGCCGACCTCGATCGAGGCCGGGACGTGCACCGCGACCTACGAGACGGCGAAGTCCTGGCCGGGCGGGTTCGTCGGCACCGTGACGGTCACGGCCACCGGGACGACCGTCAAGGGCTGGACGGTGAACTGGACCCTGGCCGACGGGCAGTCGATCAACAGCAGTTGGAACGGGACGCTCAGCACCAGCGGCTCGACGGTGACGGTGAGGAACGCCACCTGGAACGGCACCCTGAAGGCCGGGGCCACCGCGGAGTTCGGCTTCGTCGGCAACGGCGAGCCGTCCGCCCCCGAACTGACCTGCGCCCCGGGCTGACCCGGCTCCCCCTCCCTCCTGCGTCCACCGGTGGCGAATGGGGCTCATTCCTGAGTTTTGAGCCCACTTCGCCACCGGTGGACGCCGAGGGCAGCGGGCAGGGGGCGAGGACTGGAGCGGGCCTGGGCAGGACGGGCCTGGGCAGAGCGTGCCTGGGGAAGACGGGTCTGGAACGGAATCAGGGCTGCCAGAAGGCTCGGACCTCGGACCAGAAGGCATCCGGCTCCTCGATGAACGGGAAGTGGCCGCTGCGCTCGAAGAACACCGACCGCGCTCCCCCGATGCCCTCGGCGAGCTGCAGGGAGGCCGACACCGGGAACTGCGGATCGTGCGTCCCGCACAGGACGAGCGTCGGGACGGCGATCTCGCACAGCCGTGGCGAGTAGTCCAACCTCTTGGCGATCCGGTGCCACTCCGGGTTGCCCCGCTGGCGACGAACCCAGTCCCCCGGGGTCAGCGGATCCCTCGTCGCCAGTCGGCGATCGACGAACGACCGTCGGTGGATGTAGTTGTTGAGTAGGGTCTCCGTCGCCCGGCGCGGCCAGAGGGTGTGCAGGATGCCGAGGGCAGCCAACCCGGCGAAGTCCGGATGGCTCCGGTTCCACAGTGCACCGGGCGCCTTCATGTACGCATTCCCCCCGGTCCCGGTCCCCACGAGCACCAGACGCGCGACTCGGGTCGGCCGGTCCAGGGCGTACCCGAGCAGCACCAGCCCGGCCATGCTGTAACCGATGGCGTCGATCGGGACGTCGATGCCGCACGCCGTCAACGCCTCGTCAGCACAGTCACGCAACTCACCCTCGCTCAACCGCGCCGGTCGGGTGGAGTGCCCCGAACCCGGAGGGTCGAACGTGACCACCTGGCGCCCGAGCGCCAGCAGACTGTCGATCATGGCGTCGGTTTCCGGGAGTCCCGGGCGGGTGAACCGGTGCGGAGCCGGCATGAGCAGCACGGGGTCGCCCTGCCCGATCCGGTAGACGGCCAGCCCGTCCCGGACGGTGAACGGAGCCACCGGCCCTGGACCGGGCGCCGTTCCGGACCCGCCGGACGTCGTGGTCGTAGCCATGACCCGACACAACCAGAGACCGGGCATCCCCGTCCGTCGTTCAGGCGATCCGTCGTCCCGGTCGCACCTCCACCACCCACCAGCCGCCCACACTCCGACTCGCCGACCGCACACTCTTCGGCTCGCCGACCGGTGGCGAATGGGGCTCATTTCCAGAGAATGAGCCCCATTCGCCACCGGTCGAGGGCTGAGGCAGGCGCAGGGGGTCTTCGCCCCAGGGCGCCCCAGAGTGTCTTCGCCCCAGGGCGCCCCAGGTTGCCCTCGCCCCGAGGCATCCCGGGATGTCGTCGCCCCGGGGCGCGGCTGGCTCGGGAGCGGTCACCCGTCCTGACGGCGGTCCCCTGGGCGGACCAGGTGGTGCTCGTAGGCGAGACCGACCAGTTGCGCGCGATCACGGCACCCGAGCTTCGACAGCACCCGGCTGACGTGCGTCTTCACGGTCAGCGGGCTGATGACGAGCTGTCCCGCGATCTCCAGGTTGGACAGGCCGTACGCCACCAGCCGTACGATCTCCCGCTCACGCTCGGTGAGCCGGTCGACGACCCCGGACGAGGGCGCGGACGTCCCGGGACGAGCCGCGAACTCGAGGATCAGACGTCTGGTCACCCGCGGCGCGAGCAGTGCGTCGCCCGCAGCGACCACCCGCACCGCCCGCAGCAGCTCGACCGGCTCGACGTCCTTGAGCAGGAACCCGCTGGCCCCGGCCCGCAACGCCTCGTAGACGTACTCGTCGAGGTCGAACGTCGTGAGCACGAGCACCCGGGTCCCGCGCAGGACCGGGTCGGCGCAGATCTCCCGGGTGGCGGCGATCCCATCCATGATCGGCATCCGGATGTCCATCAGGACGACGTCCGGAAGCGTCGCCCGAGAACGCTCGACGGCCTCGCGCCCCGTCCCCGCCTCCGCGACGACCTGCACCCCCTCGTCGGAGTCGAGCAGCGCCGCGAACGCCCGCCGGAGCAGGACCTGGTCGTCGGCCACGAGTACCCGGATCACCTGCCGCCCCCGCCCCCGCCACCGTCGACGTCGTCCGACCGGTCCGGCCGGCACGGCATCCTGGCCAGCACCTCGAACCCTCCCCCTGGTGTGGGTCCGGCGCGAAGCGTCCCCCCGAGCAGTCCGACCCGTTCCCTCATCCCGGTGAGTCCCGTCCCACGTCTCTCCGTTCCGGGTCGACCGTCCCCACCCGTGCCGGGTCGACCGTCCCCACCCGTGCCGGGTCCGTCGTTGCGAACCCGGACCCGTACCTCCTGCTCGTCGATGCCGATCTCGACCGCGACGCCCACCCCGCCGGCGTGCCGCCTGGCGTTGGTCAGCGACTCCTGGACGACGCGGTACACCGTCGCCTGGATGCCCGCGGGAACCCCCGCCGACGCCCCGCCGGTGACGGCGAGCGTCGCGTCGAGTCCGGCCTCGCGGGCGCTCTCGACCAGGGGTGCGACGTCGTCGATGCGCGGCTCGGGACCAGCCGGGCACCGCTCGCCGTCCGGGTCGCGGAGCACCCCGACGATGGCCCGCAGCTCCCTCAGCGCATCCCTGCCGGTCGTCGAGATGCCCTCCAGCGCCTCCCTGGCGTAACCCGGCTGCCGGTCGAGCAGGTGCGCCGCAACCCCGGCCTGGACGCTGATCGTGGTGAGCGCGTGGCCGACGACGTCGTGCAGGTCCCTGGCGATCCGGCGCCGTTCCTGCTCCACCTGGAGCCGCTGGGAGTCCTGGTCCGCACGGGCCTCGAGCTCGATCTGCTCCAGGAGGAGCCGGACCGACGCGCGCTGCGCCCGCACCAGCTCACCGACCAGGACCGGTGCCGCGACCAGCGCCGTGTGCGGGACGAGGTCCTCCGAGATCAGTGGTCCTCCGGTGATCATCGCTAGTCCGGCGTTCCCGAGCGCGGTCGTCGCGAGCACGACGGCGGCGGACCGGAGTCGGCCACCGGCGGCCCCGGTCGAGTACAGGGCGATGGTGGGAGCGAGCAGCGTCACCGGCATCCGGTAGCCGAGGACCGCCATGGCGAACGCACAGGACCCGCTGACCAGGAGGGCCCAGACCGGGAGCCGGACCCGTACGGTCAGGGCGAGCCCACCGACCAGTACGAGCAGGACGGCGAGCGCGTCGCCGGGCGCCGCCTGCAGGTGGTCGTGGAGGAAGAGGTCGACGAGGGACGCGACGACACACACCGCCACCGGGAGATGGTCCGCGGGACGCCGCCACCGCACCGTGCCCACGTTCCCACCTCCACCGATCACGAGCCGGCCACCGATCACGGTACGGCCGCGCCCGCCCCGGCACGTACTCCCCGGGATGTACACAGGGCCTCCCCGGGGAGGACGTCCGTCTTCCGAACCGTGGTCATGATCGGCACATGGACATCACCACCACGCTCCACCGCCGGAGGAGGGCGCTGCGCCTCGCGACGGCGTTCCTCCTGGCGATCAGCCTGCCGACCCACGCGATGAGCCCGCTGCCGCACGCCGTGGTGGGTCTCCTCTTCGCCCTGGCCGCCGCCGCCCACGTGGGTGCCAACGCCCGATGGATCCGGGGGGTCACCCGGCGGATGGCGCGAGGTCTCCCCCGCCGGACCGCCGTGGACGCAGCTCTCGCCGTGTCCCTCGTCGCCCTCGCCGTCGCCGTCACGGTCACCGGGATCGCCGCACTGGTCGACGTGGCCGGGGGCACGCTCCCGACCGCCCGGGGCGGTGGGGACGCCGGTCCGCCGGGTGTCGCCGGGGCGCACGGCCCGCTGGCCGTCCTCCTGGCCCTGACCGGCGTGGTCCACGCCGTCCGGCATCGTGACCGGCACCGCCGGGTTCCACGACCGGCACCGCCGCGCTCCGCCGGGCTCTCCGGCCACCGTCAGACGGTCGGATAGGTTCCCGACATGTCGAAGGTCCGCCACATCCTGCTGCTGCAACCCCGACCTGACACGACTCAGGAGGAGATCGACGCCTGCCGGGTCGCCGTCTCCTCCCTTGTCGGGAGGATCCCCGGGGTCCTCGACTGCCACTGGGGAGTCAACCTGGCAGCCCCCGATCGCCGGGAGGGACTGAGCCACGGCTTCTCCATGGACTTCTCCGACCTCGAGTCCCTGCGCGCCTACGGCCCCCACCCCGAGCACCAGTCGGTGGCGACCCTGGTACGCGCGACCTTCGAGCGGATCGTCGTGCTGGACGTCGAGCTCGGGGACGGCGACCCGCAGCACGGCTGACGACTCAGCGGAGCAGCCACTCCACGAGAACCGTGTGGAACGACTCCCTGGCGGCACGCTCGCGCCAGGGGCTGTGACCGCAGCGGGGGAACTCCACGTACTCCAGGTGCCGGACGTGACGGCGGAGTGTGTCCCGCACCAGCTGCCCCGGATGCGGGTCCTCCGCTCCGTGGAGCATGAGCACCGGGCAGGTCACGGCCTCGAACGCCGCCGGCTCGACGCCCTGCTCCTGCAGGCGCAGCACGTCGGCCCAGGTCTGCACGTGCCCGGCCTCGTCGACGGGAAGCCCGTGGTCGGGCTCCGGTTCGGCGTCGACGTCCTGGGCCGAGCCGGCGAGTCGACCGACCTCGGTCATGAGACGGTCCCGTTCCGCCGGTTCGGCGGCCGCCGCGAGGCGGTCCCCGAGCTCGACCATCCGTTCCCGGCCCGCCTCGCCCAGTCGCTCGATCATGGTCTTCTGGCAGAGGGCCCGGCTGGCCAGGTCGTAGGTGCCGCAGCCGACCAGGGCCAGCGCGGACACCCGCTCGGGATGGGCGGCGGCGTAGGACAGCGCGAGCATCGCCCCCCAGGACCAGCCCACGAGCGGCAGGGCCGGAGGAAGCACGGCCGCGTGGTCGGCCACGTGCCCGGCAACACTCGTCTCCCCGGCACCCGCGCGGCGCTGCAGGGGCTCCAGTACCCGGAACTCCCCGGCGAGGGAGCGGGCGAGCGAGCACGCGGAGCCCGGCGCCCCCGGTCCTCCGTGCAGCACCGCGATCTGGGGTCCCTGCGCACCGTGACGATGCAGCGCGATCGGGACGGGAGCGACGTCATCGGGCACCCGGCCATCCTCCCCCAGCCCGGTCCCGGCGTCCCGACGGCCCTGCCCCGAATCAGCCCAGACGAGCCGAGGTCGGCCCGGACGAGCCGGGGTCGGCCCAGGCGAGGTGGAGATCAACCGCAGCGGGGTCAGCCCCGGCGGGGCGACGGCACGGCTGACCGGGCGAGCACCCGGCTCCGCTCCACCAGCCACGCGGGGAACTCCTCCGCCGGCTGCGGGGCCGCGAGGAAGTACCCCTGAGCCAGGTCACAGCCCATCTCGGACAGGTCGACCCAGGTCGACTCGTCCTCGACCCCCTCGGCCACGACGACCAGCCCCAGGTTCGCCGCCAGATCGATGATCGATCGGACGATCGTCGCGTCCTCGGAGTCGCGCCGCATCGTCATGACGAAGCTCTTGTCGACCTTGACCTCCTGGACCGGGAGCTGGCGCAGGTAGGACAGCGACGAGTACCCCGTCCCGAAGTCGTCCAGGGAGAGCCCGACGCCCAGGTCGTGCAGTTGACGCAGTACCGTGCCGGTCCGCTCCGGATCGGTGATCACCGAGCTCTCGGTGATCTCCAGGGTGAGGGCACGGGGCGGCACCCCGTGGCGGGCGAGCTTCTCCTGCACCTGCTCGATGAGCTCGTCGTTGAGCGTGCTGCGCGCGGACAGGTTGACGGACACGGTGAGGTCGTGGCCGGCCCGCCGCCACTGGCTGCACAGCTTGAGCGCGTCCTCGAGCACGACCGCGGTCAGCGGCCGGATGAGCCCGGTGCGTTCCGCGAGCGGGATGAACTCGTCGGGGAAGAGCAGGCCGTGCCGGGGGTGCCGCCAGCGGACCAGGACCTCCGCCCCGGTGATGGCGCCGGTGCGCAACGAGGCCTGCGGCTGGACGTGCAGCTCGAGCTCACCGTTCTGGATGCCTGCCCTCAGCTCGGCGATGAGGGCCAGCCGCTCCGGGCTCTCCACGACGTCCAGGCGCGGCTCGAACATCCGCACCCCGGTCCCGGCGACCCTGGCCGCGGTCATCGCGGCGTCGGCCCGCTTGAGCAGGGTCTCGCTGTCGACACCGTGGTCCGGGGCCTGGGAGATGCCGATGGAGACACCGACCTCGATGTCCACCCCCTCGATCCCCACCGGCCGTTCCAGCACCGCCTCCAACGCCTGGCCGACCTCGAGGGCGGGTTCCCGTCCGGACAGCCCCGGGAGAACCACGGCGAACTCGTCCCCGCTCAACCTGGCCAGGGTGCCCCGTCCGGCGAGCGCCTCGCCCATCCGCTCCCCGATCTCCCGGAGCAGCCGGTCCCCCACCTGGTGCCCGAAGGTGTCGTTGACCCGCTTGAACCCCACGAGATCCATCACGATGACGGTGAGACCGGACACTTTGTCGAGCCGAACGTCCCGGATGGCCTTGGTCAGCGCCCTGGCCAGCATGGCGCGGTTGGGCAGCCCGGTCACCGTGTCGTGGAGCGAGTCGTGCCGGAGCCGGTCGATGAGCCGCCCGTTCTGCAGCGCGACGCTGGCGTGGTTGGCGACCGTGGTGAGCAGCCGGAGGTCCTCCTCGTCGAAGGTCCTGACCTCGCCCATCCGATCGCCGATCATGATCGTCCCGACGATCCCGGACTCCCCCCGCAGCGGTGCCAGCACGGCGTCCCGCAGGCTGCGCCGGGCGAGGAAGGCGCGGACCGCCGGGTCCCGGCTGCCCCTCGGGACCAGCACCGACGCCCCGCCCTGGGAGACCCGCTCCCACAGCGGATCGCCCGCCTCCTCCGCGGACAGCCGGGTCCTGCGCAGCAGCCCGTCACCGCCGTGCGCGTCGACCCGCAGCGGCTGGTGACCGGGCTGGGAGCTGACGAACACCACCTCGGCGTACTCCGCCCGCAGCACCTCCCGGGCGTGCTCGAGCACGCCGGCGAGAATCTCGTCCACCTCGGGGGAGCTGCCGACGGCATGGCTGAACTGGTACAGCCGTTCCAGGTTCAGGTGACGTTCGGACAGGCCGCTGTAGGTGCGGAAGGCGAGGAGGAGCAGGCCGATCGACACCGAGAGCGGGACCGCGATCCTCGGGTCGGAGGCGAGCGCCTCGGCCGCGATCAACGCGAACGAGGTCGCTCCCAGCGCGCTCGACACGCCGCGGAGCAGTTCGACGTACACGTCGTGCAGCCGGATCCCTCCGTCGACCAGGGCGATGACCATGGTGACCGCGAGCGCGCAGAACGCGCTGGCGACCACCATCGCTGCTGCCGCCCCGGCCCACGCCAACGGACCGGTCGCCCCTCCCGTGCCGCAGACCAGGTGGAACACCGCGACGGCCAGGACGGACTCAGTGAAGTACAGCACGACGTTGAAGAGGAGTTTGGTGATCTCCTGTCGTCTCAGCAGGGCGAAGACGACGAAGCAGCCGAGCGTCCTCCCCGTGACGTACTCCCCCGGCGACATGAAGTACAGCCCGATCACCGCGGCGAGTTCGCCGAGGGAGATGGCATGGGCCTCCCGGCGCACCTGGATGTGCAGGTGGACGCTGTCGCAGAAGACGACGAGACCGACGAACACCCACCATGGCGCGGTGCCGCCGGGAGGCCCGGACGGAGCGGCCCTGGTCAGTGGAAGTGCCCACAGACCTGCACCCACAGCCGCGATGACGGCACACGTCGCCAGGACACGACCCAACCTGGACCGGGGGACCCGTTCCTGGACGACCTGCTCCGCCGGGCCGCCCCTCATATGCGGGACATCGGCAGCTCAGGGCACTCGGCTGAGCGCGAACTCAGCTCCACGACCCGTTCGCCCAGATGTCGTTGACCCACGCCCTTCCGCTCCACGACTCACCGACCCAGGCCCGCCCGGCCCAGGCCTCGCTGACCCAGGCCCGCCCGGTCCAGGCATTGTTCACCCAGGCGCGCCCCTCCCACTGGGTGCTGGTACCCCAGCCGGTTCCGGTCCACTGGACGCCGTTCCAGGTCCCGTCGGACCAGGTGGTGCCCGCCACGACGGCGGGAGTCCAGACCCAGGACTTCCACTCGCGGCCGAAGATGTCCACCTCGCCCATCAACGCCTGGTCGCCGATCTTGATGTGTGCGGCTCCCCTGCTGGCCTCCAGCGATCCGTAGCCGGACCCGTACTGCGCGTTCTGGGTGAGAACCGAACTGTCCGGCACACCGCTGATGAGCGACACCGACGTCGCCACGTTGAGTTCGCCTGCGCCCTTCTCCCTGTCCGTGGCCTTGGGCAGGTCCGTCGCGCCCTTCGTGAGCAGCCACTTGACCTGGTCGGGGGTGAGCGTCGGGCGGACGGAGAGCAGCAGCCCCGCCGCTCCGGCCGTCACCGCGGCGGCCTGGGAGGTGCCGCTGCCCCTGGTGTACCGGGTGTCGACCCTCGAACCGGATAGGAGGAGTCGACGACCCCGCCCGGGGCCCGCAGGCCGAGCACGTGCATGCCGGGGGCCACCAGGTCCACGTACCGGTGACCGGCGCCGCGGCTGGAGAAGGGCGGAACGGTGTCGTCGTCCTGGGCGAGGGTGCCCACGGGATCGGAGGCCCCCACAGCGATCAGGTTGGGGTTGAGCGCGGGGGCGGCGAGGAACTCCCGGTCGATGCCCTGGTTGCCGCCGGCTGCGACCACGACGATGCCCTTCCGCCAGGCCGCCTCGGCCGCGAAGGCGAGCGGGTCGCAGCGGTAGTCCTGGGTCGACGCGCTGCCGTAGGAGAGGTTGAGGACCCGGATGTTCAGCCCGTTCTTCGTGGCGTTCTCGGTCACCCAGTTGATCGCGGCGATGACCTGGGAGATGTCGACCATCCCGTCCCCTGCCCCGACCTTCAGGCTGATCACCCGGGCGCCGGGGGCCACCCCGCTGAACGTCCCGGACAGCGCGGAGGACGACGGCGAGCCGTCACCGTCCCGGCCGGCGATGATGCTGGTCATGTGGGTGCCGTGACCGAACCGGTCGACGTACCGGGTGCTGGTGGACTGCGAGTCGAAGGACAGGTCGGGACCGTGCAGCACATTCCCGCCGGTGAGCCCCTGTACCGATGCCGCGCCGGTGTCGATGACGGCGATGTCGATGCCCTTGCCGGTGTAGCCCTTACCCCAGACCGTCCTGGCACCGATCATCTTCGTGACGGCCTCGAGGGAGCCCAGGTCGAGGGTCGACGAGCCACCCGTCGTCGTGGTGGGCGTCGTGGTGGTCGTGGTGCCGGAGCCGCCGTAGCTGCTGTAACTGCCGTAGCCGCCGTAGGTCCTCGGGTAGGTCCACTGGACCTCGCCCTCGGTGTCGGGAGTCACCGCGGCGACGCCGGGCTGTCGGGAGAGCTCGTCGACTGCTCCCTGCGGCACGGTGGCCGCCGCTCCGTCGATGATCGGCAGGGCGAACGTCACCCGTCCCCCGACCCGGGGGACGGCGGCGAGGACCTGGTCGACGGCGCCGGGCTCGCCGCGGACGACCACGGCGACCCCGGGCACAGCGGTGCCCTGGTCCGCGGATGCCGGTGCCACGCTGATCACACCCAGCACGATCGCAATCGTGCAGCCGAGAACCACGGCGGCCGGACGGGAGTTCGCTGTGCTGCGCATGGGTAACCACCTCGGACGAGCCTCCGGCCGTGTACCGACCGTGACCAGACGCGCTCTCGGAGAGTCAAGCGTGACCGTCGCGGAGGCCGACGCGGCAGGGCCGAACGGGCGGTGTCATGACCCAGAGTCCACACTGGTGACAGTACGTGCCTTCGAGTGAACGACTGGTGGATCTTCGAGCGTCCGGCGGTGCTGTTTGAGCGAATGATCACGTTATCGAAGCCCGGAGTGGCCGCCGGGACCGGACGCCCGCGGATCACGGGTGCCCGCCGTCCGGGGCGAACCGTCGCTCCTCGTGTGCAAGCCCCCACGAACGTCTCAGCCGGCCCCGCCCCGTCGCGCCAACCGGATACGGACAGCGGCACCGCGCGCCCCCTCCCCGCGGCGACGGTGGTCGTCGCGACCCCTCCGGATGAGCCCGAATGCCCGACCTCCCCCGCCACCTCCGGAGGGTGATCAGATGGCAACTCTTCGCAGCAGTAACGTTGGGGCCGTGAACCGTGGACACCGTGGGACCACCCGAGGAACCGTGCCCCTCACCGGGTTGATCGCTGCCGTCGTCGCGATCTCTCCGGCGCTCCTCGCCGGATGCTCGGGCGACAAGGGCAGCCCACCCGCCACGACGTCCGTGGCGCCCACGACGTCGACCACCTCGCCGACCGTCTCCGACGACACCGCCCCGCTGACCGGTCTCCCGCAGTCCGACGCGGCCGTCCGGGCCAGGGGCGTCGTCGCCGTGAAGATCGACAATGTGGCACCGGCCAAGCCCCAGGCCGGGCTGCAGAACGCCGACCTGGTGTTCGAGGAGCCGGTCGAGGGCGGGCTCACCCGGCTGATGGCGGTCTTCCAGACCAAGGACATCACCCGTGTCGGCCCCGTCCGGTCGGCCCGCATCCCGGACGCCTCCCTGGTCCGAGCGATGGGCGGCGGGCTCCTCATCTATTCCGGAGCCTCCAAGGTCACCTCACGCATGCTCCGGGAGGAGCAGCCGAAGGGCGTTACCCTGCTGCCCGAGGGGTCACGGGGATGGACGCGGGACTCCCGCAGGCACGCCCCGCACAACCTCTTCGTCGACGAGCGGCTCGCCCGGAGGTCACGCAGTTCGGACGCGGTCACCGCCCGACGCCAGTTCGCCTTCGCCGACGCCACGCCGTCCGGCGGAGAGAAGGCCTCGTCCGTCGCCCTCCGGTGGTCCGCGACGAAGGTCACGTGGACCTGGAACGACGACCGCGAGCGATGGCTGCGGACCCAGAGCGGCCGGAAGGACGTCATGGAGACCGGCGGCAGGATCGCCGCGACGAACGTGGTCGTCCTCCAGGTCGAGACCACCACGGATCCCCGGCTCAAGGACAAGACCGGCGCGCACACCCCGCTGCCGGACCTGCTCGCCGGGGGACGCGCCTGGTTGCTTCGGGACGGCGTGGTCGTCCCCGGGCGGTGGCAGCGGCAGGATGCCGACAGCCCGTTCACCCTGGTCGACGACTCCGGCCAGGAACTCGGCCTCCGGCCCGGCAGGAGCTGGATCGAACTGTTGACGGCGCCCGCGGTGCCGTCGGTGACATGAGGCCACCGCGGAGGACGTCGCCGAGGGGCTGACCGGCCACCCGGACGGTCGCCGACGAGGAGCACCCTGGGCGGGGACGTGAACGCGGAGAGGGGCCAGCGGGATCCCGCTGGCCCCTCTCCGCGTTCACGTCCGACGCCACTGCCTGTTCACTGCATCCCGAAAGACCGGAGGCCGATGGTGACCCCCGCTTGTGATCAGAGCAGGTGGTCGAAGTCCCCGTCCTTGACACCCAGGATGAGCGCCTCGATCTCCGCCCGGGTGTACACGAGCGCCGGGCCCGCCGGGTACCGCGAGTTGCGGACCGCGACGTCCCCACCCGGCAGTTCGGCCATCTCCACACAGTTCCCCTGCGAGTTGCTGCGCCTGCTCTTCCTCCAGACGACTCCCTCTACCTGGGTCGCGGGCATGCCGTTGAAAACCTGGATCATCTCCGCCTCCTGAGATCACCGAGCGGACGGCGTCCGCTCACCAGGCTCCTCCACCGTTCCTGCTGCTGCACGTGCATCGGCAAGCGCATATGCATGTACATCGGCATGATAACCCACAGGCACCCAAAAGGCTCCGGGCGAAGCGCTTCGGACGGCGCCGGCCGCGACCCGACCCGCCTCCGACCAGGGTGGGCGGCGACCGGGAGGGGAGCCCCGTCCCCCCGCCGACCTGCCCTGTCTCCGCTCGGAGGGGTTGCGCAAAGCGTCGATATGAATGCGAAGCGTGATGAGGATCACGTACCTCACAGAGGCTGGTGATCTCTGCAGAAGGGGCCGGTCGCTCCGCGTCCGCGGTCTCCCGTCACCACCCGACCGCCCCGGGCGGGCACCGGTCGCCCCGGGCGGACGCGTCCGGAGTTCGCGGGACGGGCTGCGACCCGGTCGGATCCGGCCGGGGGACGCGTCAGATCTGGGTGAGGATCTTCCGCAGGGTCTCCCGGGTGACCTCCGGGGGCGGGCTGTCCACGGTCAACCGGTCCATCGTCTGGGTGTACCGATCGACGTGCTCGCGCTTCTCCAGGTAGAGGGCGCTGACCATCAGCTCCAGGTACACGATGTCGGGCAGGTCGGGCTCGGCGAAGCGCAGGATGCTGAACGGGCCGCCGTCGGCGGCGTGACCGCCGAACCGGAACGGCATGATCTGAATGGTCACGTTCGGCATGTCCGACACCTCGAGCAGGGCCTTGATCTGCCCTCGCATGACCTTGGTGCCGCCCATGGGCCGACGGAGAGCGGCCTCGTCCACCACAGCCCACAGCCGGAGGGGCTTCTCCCTGGTCAGGAGCCTCTGCCGCTCCATCCGCAACTGCACCCGCCGGTCGACGTCCTCGGACGACGCCTCGGGGGCGCCGGACAGGGTGACGGCCCTGGCGTAGTCATCGGTCTGCAGCAGTCCGGGCACGAACTGGACCTCATAGGTCCTGATCAGGCTGGCGGCCTCCTCGAGGCCGACGTAGGTCTGGAACCAGCCCGGCAGGACGTCGTCGTAGTCGTGCCACCAGCCGGGGGTGTTCGCCTCCTTGGCCATGGTGATCAGGATTTTGCGCTGCTCGGGATCCTCGACCCCGTAGTACTCCAGGAGATCGACGATGTCGCGGTCCTTGAAGCCGACCCGCCCCAGCTCCATGCGGCTGATCTTGGACTCCGAACCGCGGATCCGGTACCCGGCCTCCTCGCGGGAGATCCCGGCGGCCTCGCGCAGCCGGCGCAACTGGGCACCGACGAGAATGCGCCGAACCGTCGGCCCACCGGATGCAGGGGTCGTCACGATCTGTCCTTCCCGATGGCCGACCTGAGCGACAGTCTGCCACGTCCTGTCACTGTAGTGGGTCTTCGGACAGCACCGACATACCGTGCGGACAAATCTGCGCATGCACGTGCATTCGCCGCTGCACTCGGATAGCATCTCAGTGCACGTGCATCTGCGAAGTCATTTGCACTGCACGCTGGGTGCGGGGCTCGGCTCGCACCCTCGGCTCCCGATGAGGGGGTGGCAGTGGCCACGGTCGACCACCGGATCCGCCCGGCCGCCTACGACGGCGTGCTGGGGATCGGTTGCGGTGCCGTGCGCCAGAGGATCCTGCGACCGCTCGACGCCGGTTTCGGTTCGGTGGGGGTCGCCAGGGAGACCACCCGCACGGTCCTCCACCGCTGGGGGGCCGAGGCGCTGCTCGACGACCTCGCCGTCGTCGTGTCGGAACTGGTGACCAATGCCCTTCGACACGGGGTGGGGCTCAGGCCGGTCCGGCCGAGGACCGTCGGTCCGGGGCAGGGGTTCAACCACGCACGGCGGTCACCCGGCGTGCGCAGAGACGGTCGGGTCCAGGGGCTGGACCGTCCGGGGCGCCGCGGCGACTCCAGCGACGACTCCGTCGACCTCGTCCTCGTCCTCACCACCTCCACGCTCGTGTGCGCGGTCGGCGATCCGAGCTTCGCCCCGCCGACTCCCCGCCCGCCCGACGTCGTCGAGGGCTCCGGCTGGGGTCTTCACCTCATCGACTCGCTCTCCCTCTCCTGGGGGTGGCGGGTGGTACCGGAGCACATCCGGCCGACGGGAAAGGTCGTGTGGGCGGTCTTCGCCCTCCCCTCTATGTCGTCGCAGGCGCGAGCCATCGGACGCGCCGGGTCCGACACGTCACCGATCCGATTCGATCGGCGACCGGAAGGGACGTTCTCATGTGGTTTCGACGCCAGGCCCGACAGAGCAGCGCCGTACTGGCAGCCCTCGCCCAGGTTGGCGAGCCCGGCATGACGGCGACGGCGCTCGCGATCGCCGTCAACCTCCCGGAGAACCAGCTCCTGACCATCCTCGACGGGCTCACCCGGGCCGGGCTCGTCAACTGCTCCTCGGACTTCGACGTCCTCAGCACCACCGCTCCGCTGGCGTACCTCGGCCGCTCCCACTACCACCTGGCGAACCCTGCGCATCTGCTCCCCCGGCAACGCTCCCGCCGGGCGAACTCCGAGGGCAGCCGGACGTTCTGACAACTCTCGTCGGAGGCACGGGCCGCCGGCCCCGGCCGGCTCCTCTCCGCGCGGACGGGCGCGGTGTCATCAGAGGAGTCGGCAACGGAGCAGGTGACCGTTTCCAGGACGTCCGGCTGTTCCCGGTCTCCGCCCGGTCACCCGCGGGGTGACGCGCGTCCCGCGCTACCGCTTGACCCCGACCCCCGCCAGGATCCGCAACCTGCCCGGGGTGCCGTCCGACCGCCACCGGCTCACCTCGGTGATCCCCGGCTCCACCAGGTCGAGCCCCTCGAACAGCTCCTCGACCTGTGCCATCGAACGCATGAAGGCGCCACTGGCGAGCGTGGCGCCCACCTCCTCCATGCGACGCACCGCCTCAGGTGCCATCCCCTCACGGCTCGCCGCGGACAGGGCGAGGTGGCTGCCCGGCGCGAGCGCGTTGAGGTACGTCCGCACCATTCCGGTGCCGACGTCGAAGGAGACGAAGTGGAGGACTCCGACGAGCAGCAGGCCGACGGGCCGGGAGAAGTCGATGAGGCTGCGCACGGCCGGGTCCTGCAGGATCGCCGCGGGCTGCCGCAGATCCTGTTGGACGGAGACGACGGTGGGGAGCGTGGCCAGCAGCGCACGGGCGTGCGAGGTGACGATGGGGTCGATGTCCACGTAGACGACCCGGGCCTCCGGATAGGTCTCCGCCGCGACCTCGTGCACGTTCGGGGAGGTCGGGATCCCGGTGCCCAGGTCGATGAACTGCTCGATCCCCGCCTGCGTCATGAGCTGCACGGCCTTGACCAGGAAGGCTCGGTTCGATCTCGCGGTCTTCCTCGCGTCGGGGGCGCTCTTGAGCATCTCCTCCGCGGCGGCCCGGTCGATGGCGTAGTTGTCCTTGCCGCCGAGGAAGTAGTCGTATATCCGAGCCGAACTCGGCTTCGTGGCGTCGATGTTCGGGGGCACCCAGTCGGTGCGCTCGTCACCCATCCACGGGGAGCCGGCCCCGGAGGTTCCCGGCACACTCGTCGCCATCGAAGCCACCTTCCTCGGGTGGGTAGTCCAGAGCGAGCCTACCGTCACCAGGTACGCACAGTGACACCGGAGACCAGAAATGGCGAGATGTCACTGCTTTCCCGGAACGACCACCCGTCGGCTCCCCCCGGAACGACCACCCGTCGGCTCCCCCAGAAAACCCCTGCGACGTGTGCGGTCCGGCCGCCTACGCTGACCAGGAGTATGTCCACGACCAGGAACCCCCCGACGCGCAGGGGCCCGTCCACGCCCTCCGGCCGGCCGTCCGGCCCGGTCGCCTCGGCGACCACCCCTCCCGCCGGTTCCCGCGCCACCGCACCCCCGTCCGCCGGTTCCCGCTCCACGGCCGGTGCACCGGCAACCGGTGCCACCGTCGCCGAACTCCGCGAGCGACTCGCGACCGTGATGGTGCGGGACCGGCGCCGGCTGGGGCGGAGACTTGACGCCGCGGGCAGAGGCCGCAGGGCGCACGGTCTCACCCGGATCGCCGAGGAGATCGGCGCCGCCGAGGAACGGATCACGCGCCGCCGGCTGGCCGTGCCGACCCTCACCTATCCCGAGTCGCTCCCGGTGAGCCGACAGCGGGAGGAGATCCTCGCGGCCGTCCGGGACCATCAGGTCGTCGTGCTCGCGGGCGAGACGGGCTCGGGCAAGACGACCCAGCTCCCGAAGATCTGCCTGGAGCTCGGCCGCGGGATCCGCGGGCTCATCGGGCACACCCAGCCACGCCGGATCGCGGCCAGGTCGGTCGCCGAGCGGGTCGCCGAGGAGCTCGGCACCCCGCTCGGCGAGGTGGTCGGCTACCAGGTCCGGTTCACGGACCGGGTGGGCGAGAACACCCTCGTGAAGCTCATGACCGACGGCATCCTGCTCGCCGAGATCCAGGGCGACCCGCTGCTGGAGCGGTACGACACGATCATCATCGACGAGGCCCACGAGCGGAGCCTCAACATCGACTTCCTGCTGGGGTACCTCACCCGGCTGCTCCCCCGCCGTCCCGACCTCAAACTGGTCATCACGTCGGCGACCATCGACCCGGATCGGTTCTCCCGCCACTTCGGCGACGCCCCGATCGTCGAGGTCTCCGGGCGGACCTACCCGGTCGAGACCCGGTACCGACCGCTGGGTCCCGACCGGAACGGACCGGACCCGGACGAGGACGACGTCGAGGCGGACGCCCGGGGAAGGACCACGCCGGGAAGGGCCGGGGCACGGGGTGCCACCGCGAGGGGGACGTCCGGAAGGGCTGCCGGCAGGGGGAACGGCGAGGAGAGGGACCAGGTCCAGGGGATCTGCGAGGCGGTCGAGGAGCTGTGCGCCGAGGGCCCTGGCGACATCCTCGTCTTCCTCAGCGGGGAGCGGGAGATCCGTGACGCCGCCGAGGCCCTCGGCCGGCTGAGGTCGACGGGCACCGAGATCCTGCCGCTGTTCGCCCGGCTGTCCGCGGCCGAACAGCACCGGGTCTTCGCCCCCCACACCGGACGACGCATCGTTCTGGCGACCAACGTCGCCGAGACCTCGCTGACCGTCCCCGGGATCCGCTACGTCGTCGACCCCGGCACGGCCCGCATCTCGCGCTACAGCCACCGCGCCAAGGTGCAACGGCTGCCCATCGAGCCGATCTCCCAGGCGTCCGCGAACCAGCGGGCCGGCCGGTGCGGACGGGTCGCCGACGGCGTGTGCATCAGGCTGTACTCCGAGGAGGACCTCGCAGCCCGGCCGGAGTTCACCGAACCGGAGATCCAGCGCACGAACCTCGCCTCGGTCATCCTCCGGATGGCCGCCCTCGACCTCGGCGACGTCGAGGCGTTCCCCTTCGTCGATCCCCCGGACCACCGCCAGATCCGGGACGGGGTCGCCCTGCTCCACGAACTGGGAGCACTGCGACGGCAGCCGAAGGCACCGCGACAGGACGACGGCGGGCCACAGCAGGACGACAGCATGCCGCGACGGGACGACGACGGACCGCGGCGCGACGACGGCGGCCGGCGGCAGGGCAGGGGCGACGCTCCGGCGAGGACCCAGCACCGGCTCACCCCGCTCGGACGCCGGCTGGCGAACCTCCCCCTCGACCCCCGGCTGGGGCGGATGGTCCTCGAGGCCGAGCGCAGGGGCTGCGTCCGCGAGGTCATGGTGATCGCTGCCGGGCTGTCCATCCAGGACCCCAGGGAACGCCCCGTCGACGCGAGGGAGGCCGCGGACGCCCTGCACGCGCGGTTCGCGGACCCCGGCTCCGACTTCATCGGCCTCCTCCGGCTGTGGAACCACGTGCACGAGCAGCAGCAGGCCCTGTCCACCGGCCGGTTCCGGAGGCTGTGCCGGGCGGAGTTCCTCAACTACCTGCGGATCCGGGAGTGGCAGGACCTGGTGGGGCAGCTCCGGCAGCTGTCGACCTCGATCGGGGTCGACGCCAGGGGGCCGCGGGCAGGCTTCGACGTCGAGGCCGCGGGTGACCGCGACCGCATCCACGTCAGTCTGCTGTCCGGACTGCTGTCCCACCTGGGGACGCGGGTGGGGGCCACCCAGGAGTACCAGGGGGCGCGGGGGGCCCGGTTCGCCGTCTTCCCCGGCTCGGCGCTGTTCCGGTCGTCCCCGCCGTGGGTGATGGCCGCCGAGCTCGTGGAGACCTCCCGGTTGTGGGCCAGGGTGGTGGCACGGGTCGAGCCCGAGTGGGCCGAGGAGCTGGCGGGAGACCTGGTCTCCCGCAGCTACAGCGAGCCGCGGTGGGATCGGGGCAGGGGCGCCGTCCTGGCGACGGAGAAGGTGACCCTCTACGGCCTGCCGATCGTCCCCGGGCGGACCGTCGGCTACGCGAGGGTGGACCCGGTGGCGGCGCGGGAGCTGTTCATCCGGCATGCCCTCGTGGAGCGGGACTGGGAGACCCACCACCGGTTCTTCGCCCGCAACGGCGCCCTGCTGGCGAAGGTGGAGGAGATCCGGGACAGGGTGCGCCGGGACGTCCTCGTCGACGACGAGATCCTGTTCACCTTCTTCGACCAGCGCGTCCCGGCGTCCGTGGTCTCCGCGCGGCACTTCGACAGCTGGTGGAAACAGGCCCGCCGGTCCGAGCCGGAGCTGCTCGACCTCACCCTGGACCAGCTCGTCGACGAGCGGGCGGCCGCGGACGAGGAGGACTACCCCACGGAGCATCACCGGGAGGGGCTCACCCACCGGCTCTCCTACCGGTTCCGACCGGGCGAGGCGGCCGACGGCGTCACGGTCCACCTGCCCATCGCCACCCTCAACCAGGTGAGCGGGACCGGGCTCGACTGGCAGGTACCCGGGCTGCGGCTGGAACTGGTGACGGCGCTCATCCGGTCGCTGCCGAAGTCGCTGCGCCGGCACTTCGTGCCAGCCCCCGACCACGCGGCCGCGGTCCTGGACCGGCTCCGGCCGGAGGACGGGCCGCTGCTCGAGGTGCTGGCGCGGGAGCTGTCCCGAGTTGCCGGGACGGAGATCCCGGTGGACGCCTGGGACCTCGACAAAGTGCCCGCCCACCTGCGGATGACCTTTCGGGTCGAGGACTCCGGGGGGCGGACCCTCGCCGAGGGCAAGGACCTCGGCGAGGTCAAGCGCTCTCTCTCGCACCGGATGCAGGCCGCCATCTCCCGAGCCGCAGCCTCCGTCGAGCGCGAGGGGATGCGCGGCTGGGAGCTGGAGAGCCTGCCGAGGACCTTCGAACACGTCCGGGACGGTCAGGTGCTGCGGGGGTACCCGGCCCTGGTCGACACCGGGAAGGCCGTCGCCGTCCGCGTGCTCGGCACCGAGGAGGAGCAGCGGCGATCGATGGTGACCGGCACCCGCAGGCTGCTGCTGCTGGAGGTGCCCTCCCCGGTGGCAGCCGTGCTCGCCCGGCTGGACAACCGGACCAAGCTGGCGCTCAGCCGCAGCCCGCACGGCAGTGCGACGGCTCTCTTCGCCGACTGCCTCGCCTGCGCCGTCGACGCCGTCGTCGCCCGGAGCGGAGGGCCCGCCTGGGACGCAGAGGGGTTCCGGGCGCTCGTTCGGCGCACCCGCGCGGACCTGCCCGAGGTGACGGTGGACGTCGTCACCAGGGTGGCCGGGATCCTCTCCGTCCACCACGAGCTGGAGCCGAGGCTCGCCGGGGCAGGCAACCCGGCGCTGCGGGCGGCCGTGACCGACATGAGGGAGCAGGTGGCGGACCTGGTGTTCCCCGGGTTCGCCGGTCAGACAGGGCACGACCGGCTGGCCGACGTACACCGTTACCTGCGCGGGGTCGCCCACCGGCTGGACCGGTTCGCGGAGAACCCGGCGCGCGACACCGAGCGGATGGCCCAGGTGCACCGGGTGCTCGACGCCCTCGACCGGCTCCGGGACGAGTGCATCGCGAGCGGGCGGTCCACCCAACGCGTCACCGAACTCGGCTGGCTGGTCGAGGAACTCCGGATCAGCCTGTTCGCCCAGGTGCTCAGGGCTGCCGTGCCCGTGTCGGAGAAGCGCCTCCTCAGGGCGGTCGAGGAGGCCAGGGCGGCCCGCTGACGACGAGGGGGATCTTTCCGGCGTCCCACCCCGTACCGGCGGGTAACTTGACCGATCATCCCGACACGTACCGCTCTGGTGCGCTCAGGGGCAGCACTCAGCGTCACGGACATGACAGGCTTCTGGGACGAGAGGTGTCGTCGAGGAGATCGGGGACGATGGCCGCATGTCGAGATCTCGGGGATGGTGGAGAGGCCGGTGGCGCGCGGGGCCCGAGGGACCCGCGGAGACCAGGACCGAGCACCGGGGATTCCCCCACCAGCGGTTCGTCGAGGGTGTCCAGCGGGCCGAGCGGCTGGTGCGGGTGCTGGGTGTCGCGCCGTACGTGATGAACGCTCCGTACCGCGAGGCCTTCCTCCCCGCCCTGCGTGGAGCGTTGCACCGCGGGGTCAGGGTGGAGGTGCTCGTCCTCGACCCGCAGAGCAGGGCCGCCGACCAGTGCGCCCTCGACCTCGACGGCACCGTGGACGTCACGGCCACCGTCTCGGAGGTGCTGCGCGCCTTCCGGACCTTCGCCACCACGCTGGAGCCTGCGGAGCAGGAGCACCTCGACGTCCGGGTGTACTCGGCCCTCCCGCCGGCCAGGATGTACCGGTGGGACGACCGGGCCATCAGCTCGCTGTTCCCCACCGGGAACTGGGCCGGCAGCGACATCGAGCACTACGAGACCACGGCGACGACCGGGCTCGGACGGCTCGTGGACGAGCAGTTCTCCGCGCTCCGGGACGACGACGGGACCTGCACCCTCGACGCGTACTTCACCGTGGGGCTCACCTGCCCGGAACGGGTGGACGCTCCCCCCGTCACGTCGGGGTACGTGCGCGTCGACGGCAGGTACTACGTCGCCGACACCGATCCGCCGTCCGAGGTGTGGCTCCCGGACCTGGATGATCTGCTGGTCCGGATCTCCGCGCGGGACGGGGCGTTCCACGCGGTCCGGGTCGACCCCGAGCACCCGGCGATGTCCGGACTGGCGGCCGCGTTCCGGCGCAAGTACGGCGCGGAGTCGGGCCTCGGCGGGAGACCGCGGGTGATGGTGCGCCTCGACCCGGTACCGCCCGCGGAGATGGCTGCCGGTCGTGGAACCTCCGGGGCCCGGGGCCGCAGGCTCTCGCTGCTGCCGGGGGACCTGGGATCTCCACAGGGATCCCGTCCCCCGGAGGCACCGGGCTCCGCGCACCGGATCGCCCGCTGACCGACCAGCGCCAGGGATCGGGGGCGGCCGGTGGCAGGCACCGGTCCTGTCCGCGCTCGGACGCCGGTCAGGCCATGTCCCGGCCGGCCGGATCGGCGGTACCCCGGGTGGCCGGGTCGGTCGTGGTCGGTGCGGTCTGGTCGGCCGGATCGGGCCCGGTCAGGTCGACCGCGATCCCTGGGCTCAACGATCGTCCGTGCAGCTCGAGCCAGGCCGGCACCCGATCCCGCTGCACCTCGAACACCAGGGCCCGCCGGTGCTCGGCACCGGGTTCGAGGGGGCGGCGGATCCTCCGTGCCGCCTGCACCTCGTCCGTGGCCTCGACGCTCGGGCCGTGCACGGCTCCCCCGTCGTCGACCAGTACCTGGAAGCCCAGGGGCACGACCGTCGGATCAGCGGCGCGGTTGCGGACCAGGAGGTCGACGACGAGGAACCGGCCCTCCGTCGTCACGTCCCCGAGCCGACGTCCGCGCGTCGCCACCCGAGTCACCGTGAACTCCACGTCACCGTCCCGCACCGTGGTCGCAGGCCGTACCGCTGCCGACGGCACGGCGAGAGCGAGGGCCGTCGCAGAGAACCGACCGGCGGCGAGCGCGGGACCATCGGACGCCGGAGCGGGAGCCGGGGCCCCGGAGCCGGTGTCGCTCCCCGCGGGGACCGGTGGCAGGTAGCCGCTGGTCGTCCCGGGGATGGGAGCCGTGCCCGCGGCGAGCGCGACAGCGATCATGGAGCTTCCGGTGAGGGCGAGGGCCGCCACGCACCAGCCGAGACACCGTCCGCCCCGGGTCACGAGCCCACCCCCTTGTCATCACGGTGAGTATCACCGTAATTGACAATGCGTTACGGAGGCGAGGGTGGCGGCGATCCTGACGACCAGTGGAACCGCCACGGGACGGGTCTCACCCGAGCAGGAACGGGTCTCACCCGAGACGCGGAGTCCCACCCGAGCAGGGACGGGTCTCACCCGAGGGGGAAGCGGGCTCACCCGAGTCGTGGCCACCGAGGCGTGAACCGGTCACGCAACCGGGCCATGGTGGTGAGCATGGCGTGCTCCTGCTGCAGGGCGTCCGAGGCCGCCGTCCCCCTGACCATCCGCTCACGGAGGAAGGCGAGTTCGCTGCCGAGCACCTGGAACTGTCGCATCGCCTGATGGCCCTCCGGCCCACCCACCTGCGCCGCCCACCGCCTGGCCTCGCGTCGGGCCGGCAGCGACGCGAGCATCACCACCTCACCCTCGGCCAGCCATCCCGTGCTGCCGTACAACTGGAGATGGCGGCCGATCAGCCTGCCCTCACGACGTCGGGCGAGGACGGCCAGGACGACGAAGCCGAGGAAGACCGGCACCTGCACGAGCACGTAGACCACGACGAAGCCGGAGAGCCCCGAGGACGCCGAGAGGTTCCACGCTCCGTGCAGGGAGACGGCGACCAGCCATCCGGCGACCGGCGCGAGGACCTTGAGCGGACCGTTGCGGGTGCGGGCGGCGATCCCCAGCCCGATCCCCGTCGCCGCGGTGAACAGCGGGTGCGCGAAGGGCGACACGACGCACCGCATGACGAAGACGAACGCAGCCCCCGTGCCGCCGGTCTCCAGCAGTGCCCGGCCGAGGTAGAGGACGTTCTCGACGAAGGCGAACCCCACGCCGGCGAGGCCCGCGTACACGATGCCGTCCACGATCCCGTCGAACTCACGACGCCGGAGCAGCAGCACGGCGACCACGGCCAGTGCCTTGAGCGTCTCCTCGACGATCGGGGCGACGACGACGGCGGCGAGGGTGATGTCACCGCCCGCGAGCTCCAGTGCCCTGACGGAAGCACTGTTGATCACCAGGGCACCGAAGGTGGAGACCCCCGCTCCCCAGGCGAAGGCGAGCGCCAGCAGCGAGGCGGGTTCGGCCTCGTAACGATCCAGCCAGAGGAAGAGGGACACGACGGGAAAAACCGGGATGGCGGCGAGCACCAGCCCCGTCACCAACCCGAGCGCCCCTGTCTCCGTGGTGATCACCACGATGCTGGCGATGGAGCACCCGACGAGCAGGACGATCGTGGCCGCCCAGACCACGGCGGAGAGGACCCGTTGACCGTGCAGCACGGACGGCGGAGGGCCGGGCGGTACCGCCGACGGGAACTGCTGGTACTCGCTCACGCCGGGGAGGGTAGCGGTCCTCGGCCGATACCGACGGCCCATCGGGTCCTGCCGTCTCCGGGAGGACGGATGGCACCGCCGCCCGGCGCCGTCCCCGACAGGCAGACACCTCACCGGCCGGAAGTCACGAGGCACGCGCTCCCGCCGCGTAGAGTGGCCGCCGTGGTGAACGGAAGCGGTGACCGGGTGCAGGACCGCATCGTGTGGATCGACTGCGAGATGACGGGCCTCGACCTGACGAGAGACGCCCTCATCGAGGTCGCCGCACTGGTCACCGACTCGGAGCTCAACGTGCTCGGCACCGGCATCGACGTCGTCATCAAACCGCCCGCGGCGGCCCTGGCCCAGATGAACGACGTCGTGCACCAGATGCACACCGCGTCCGGACTGCTCGCCGAGCTCGACGTCGGCCTCACCCTCGCCGAGGCCGAGGACGCCGTCCTCGGGTACGTCCGTCAGTGGGTCCCGGAGGCGAGCAGGTGCCCGTTGGCCGGCAACTCCGTCGCCACCGACCGGGGCTTCCTCGCCCGGGACATGTCGCGCCTCGAACGCCACCTCCACTACCGGATCATCGACGTCTCGTCGATCAAGGAACTGGCGCGACGCTGGTTCCCCCGGATCTACTTCGCCTCCCCCGACAAGCACGGTGGGCACCGGGCACTGGCCGACATCCGGGAGAGCATCGAGGAGCTGAAGTACTACCGGGAGGCGCTGTTCGTGCCCCAGCCCGGCCCGGACTCCGAGACGGCCCGGCGGATCGCGGCGAAGTACGTCATCGGCGCCGCGCCCGCTCCAGCCGCACCGGAGCCTCCCGCCGCGGCGACCGACTGAAGGACCAGCTGCCGGCGGAAGAACCAACGACCGGCTGAGAACCAACGGCCGGCAGAGGAACCCACGAGGGCACGGGCCGGCCCAGGCACCGTGCGGGTTATTCCGCGGCGAGGGCACCACAGGCACCCGCTACACTGCTCACGCCGCCGGAGGGTGCCAGCAACTGGTGCCCGACGGTCCTGGTGGGTGTAGCTCAGCTGGTAGAGCACTGGGTTGTGGTCCCAGGTGTCGCGGGTTCAAGTCCCGTCACTCACCCCACGAACACCGCATCGGCTCGGGGGCCGAGTCACCGCCCGCGCCTCGCGCTGGGGGTTCACGGTGCGTGTCCGGTCGCTGCCACCAGCGCCGGAGGGGGTCGACCTCGGTCCGAGTGATGTCGGCCCAGGGTTCAGAATGGGGGGTGCTCGCGCCGGACACGAGGTCCGGCCGCTCGATGAGGGGTGCACGCGCACATATGACCACCTACGTCTACGACTTCTCCGAGGGCAACAAGGACCTCAAGGACCTCCTCGGCGGCAAGGGCGCCAACCTGGCCGAGATGACCAACCTGGGCCTGCCGGTGCCGCCCGGGTTCACGATCACCACCGACGCCTGCCGCTACTACCTCGCCAACAACGAGGAGCCCACCACCCTCGCTGCGGAGATCGACGAGCACCTCACCCACATCGAGGCCGCTCTCGGCCGCAAGCTGGGCGACGCCGACAACCCGCTGCTGCTGTCCGTGCGCTCCGGGGCCAAGTTCTCCATGCCCGGCATGATGGAGACCGTCCTCAACATCGGTCTCAACGACGTCACGGTCCAGCGGATCGCCGCCAGCTCCGGTGACCCCCGGTTCGCCTGGGACTCCTACCGGCGCCTGGTCCAGATGTTCGGCCGGACCGTCCTCGGCATCGACGCCGACCTCTTCGAGCACCAGCTCGACGCGGCCAAGTCGGCGAAGGGCACGAAGAGCGACCTCGACCTCGACGCCTCCGACCTGGAGAAGCTGGTCGACGTCTTCAAGGGCATCGTGCAGGACGAGGCCGGTATCGCCTTCCCGCAGGACGCGCGGCAGCAGCTCGGCATGGCCGTCACCGCGGTGTTCAACTCCTGGAACACCGACCGGGCGCGCCTCTACCGCCGCCAGGAGAAGATCGCCGACGACCTCGGCACCGCCGTCAACGTCATGGCGATGGTCTTCGGCAACCTCGGTGACGACTCCGGCACCGGTGTCGCCTTCACCCGCGACCCCGCCAGCGGCCGCACCGGCGAGTACGGCGACTACCTCCAGAAGGCTCAGGGCGAGGACGTCGTCGCGGGCATCCGCAACACCCTCAGCCTCGACGAGATGAAGGAGATCGACCCGGCCTCCCACGCCGAGCTGATCCGGATCATGGGTGTCCTGGAGCACCACTACACCGACCTCTGCGACATCGAGTTCACCGTCGAGCACGGCAAGCTCTGGATGCTGCAGACCCGGATCGGCAAGCGGACCGCGGCCGCCGCGTTCCGGATCGCCAGCCAGCTCGTCGACGAGGGCCTGATCACCTTGGACGAGGCCGTCACCCGGGTGACCGGCGCCCAGCTCGCGATGCTGATGTTCCCCCAGTTCGACACCAAGGCGACCCGCCAGCTCATCGCCAAGGGCATGGCCGCGAGCCCCGGTGCCGCCGTCGGCAAGGCCGTGTTCGACTCGGCGACCGCCGAGGAGTGGGCTGCCCGCGGCGAGCAGGTCATCCTGGTCCGCCGTGAGACCAACCCCGACGACCTCGGCGGCATGGTCGCCTCCCAGGGCATCCTCACCAGCCGTGGCGGCAAGACCTCCCACGCCGCCGTCGTGGCCCGGGGCATGGGCCGCACCTGTGTCGTCGGCTGCGAGGCCCTCGACGTCGACGGCAAGGCCCGCCGCGTCACCACGAGCGACGGCGTCAGCTTCGCCGAGGGTGACGTCGTCTCCATCGACGGCACCACCGGCGAGGTCTTCCTCGGCGAGGTCCCGGTTGTCCCGTCCGCCGTCGCCCAGGTGCTTCAGGGCAACACGGACGTCCCGGTGACCAGCGACGACGAGAAGCAGCTGCTGGCCGCCGTCAAGCGGCTCATGGACCACGCGGACAGCAGGGCCCGGATGACGGTCCGCGCCAACGCCGACACCCCCGAAGACGCCGCTCGCGCCCGCGCGTTCGGCGCCCAGGGCATCGGCCTGTGCCGGACCGAGCACATGTTCCTCGGCTCGCGCCGCCAGATCGTCGAAAAGGTCATCCTCAACCAGACGCCGGAGAGCCGTCAGCAGGGTCTCGACGAGCTGCTCCCGCTGCAGCGCGAGGACTTCATCGGCATCCTCGACGCGATGAACGACCTGCCCGTCGTCATCCGGCTGCTCGACCCGCCGCTGCACGAGTTCCTCCCCGACCACACCAGCCTCGCGGTGCGGGTGGCCGTGGCCGAGGCCAAGGGGCAGCGGGACGAGGAGGCCGCGACCCTGCTCAAGCACGTCGAGCGCATGCACGAGCAGAACCCGATGCTCGGCACCCGTGGCGTCCGGCTCGGGATCATCATCCCCGAGCTGTTCATGCTCCAGGTCCGCGCGATCGCCGAGGCCAGCGCCCAGCTGACCAAGGCAGGCAAGTCCCCCAAGCCCGAGATCATGGTTCCGCTGGTCGCGACGGTCGAGGAGCTCCGGACGATCAAGACCCGGGCGCTGGAGATCATCGCCACGGTGGCCCAGGAGTCCGGGATCGCGCTGGACATCCCGATCGGGACCATGATCGAGCTGCCTCGGGCTGCCATGACGGCGGCGCTGATCGCGGAAGAGGCCGAGTTCTTCTCCTTCGGGACGAACGACCTCACCCAGACGACCTGGGGCTTCAGCCGGGACGACGTCGAGGCCGCGTTCTTCCCGCAGTACCTGGAGGGCGGCATCTTCAAGATCAGCCCGTTCGAGTCGATCGACCAGGCCGGCGTCGGCGGTCTCGTGTCCATCGCGGCCAAGGGCGGCCGGGAGACCCGGTCCGACATCTCCCTCGGCGTCTGCGGTGAGCACGGCGGCGACCCGGACTCGATCCACTTCTTCGAGACGGTCGGCCTGGACTACGTGTCCTGCTCGCCGTTCCGGGTGCCGGTGGCCCGCCTCGAGGCCGCCCGCGCCATCGTCCTGGCCACGACGGGCATGAGCGACAGCCGCTGAACGAGACCGTCCGGGTGACGCCGCGCCGGCCGGCGTGACGTCACCCGGCACCCGTCTCCGTCAGCCAGAGGGGTCCGCCGACCAACCGGTCGGCGGACCCTTCGTCGTCCGGTGGTCCGTCCGGCGACAGTTGCGCACCGGGCAGACCACCGGGCGCCTCCCTCTCCCCGCGCGCCCCGGGTCCGGGGACAGGACCGGGTCCAGGCCCGGGGACAGGACCGGGACTCCGGCCTGCCGGTGTGCCGAACGGGTGACCGGTACACGCCCTGAGGGGTGAACCCTGCCGTCTCGCACCTTCCATCGGGTGATCTCCGTTTCAAGCCCTCCGCGAACGTCGTCGACAACGCTGGGGAACGACTCCCAGAAATCTCCACGAGAGTCCCCTCAGCACCCAGCACAGTGAGGGAGAACGGATGACCGTCGATCCCACACCGCAGACCGTGCCGACCGGTGCCTCGCCCGCGAGCACGGACCGCCGCGACGAGCCGCTGATGAGCTTCCTCGCGGGGCACCTGCCCATCTCACTGATCATGGATCTGGCCATGCCTGCCGGACCCCACTCCGACGAGTTACTCCGCATGGAGTACGGTCCCGACGCGCCGTGGCCAGAGTCACGCTGAGATCGGAAGGAACCGATTTCGTGGTCCACCCACGACGCTGATAACCTCTGAGCCGTTGCGCACCGTTAGCTCAACTGGCAGAGCAGCTGACTCTTAATCAGCGGGTTCGGGGTTCGAGTCCCTGACGGTGCACCAAACCCCCAGGTCAGGGCCACTCCCCCGCGAGTGGCCCTCACTTGTTTCCACCCTTTACCCACACGTTTCGTCATCGTCGGTGTCGCCCCGTTCATCATCATCGGGACCTCGCTGTTCGTCATCGTCGGTGTCTGGCTGTACAGCCTCCAGAACACCTGCGGCACCGGTGGCGGCCACGCGGCGCCCGTAGTAGTGATCCGTGGTCATCGAGACCTTGGCGTGGCCGAGCTGGTCGGCCGCTGCCCGAGCGGTGAGCCCGGCCCGGTCCATGAGGGTGGCGACGGTGCGCCGGAAGGTGTGCGAGGTGATGTCGGGGTAGCCGGCCCGGTCGAAGACCTCCCGGAGGTCCCCCTGGGTGTTGCTGGGATCCCGCAGCCTCCCGGTCGGTGAGGTGAACACGGCATCCCAGGGGTTGTCCACCCGGGCGGCGTACCGACGCCGGAGCATGGTCACCGCCCACGAGGGCAGCTCGACGATCCGCCATCCCGACCTCGACTTGGGCTTGGGCTTGATGACCAGGCCGACCCCGGTGATCCGGATGACGGTCCCCCGGACCTCCACCGTGCCCGCCTTCAGGTCGACCGCGGACCAGGTGATCGCGGAGGTCTCCCCGATGCGCAGACCGGTGGCCAGCATCATGTCGACGAAGTCGACCAGGTCCCAGTCGACGGCCTTCTGGTCCTTGGCGACCTTCTCGCGCAGGTCCTGCACCTCGGCCAGCTCCAGCGCCCGGCGGACCTTGCCGTTGCTCTTGATCCGAGCTGCATCACGGACCGGGTTCCCCGACAGGGCGTCGTGCCGAGTGGCCAGCCCGAACATCCCCGACAGCACGGTACGGGTCAGCTTCGCCACCGACACCCCATGACGGTCACGCGTCGTCTTCAACACCCGGTCCACCCGCGCGACGGTGACCTCGCGGAGCCGGAGACCTCCGATGGCAGGGATGATCTGGTTGTCGATCCTGTCCCGGTAGGTCTGCTGCGTCCCCGGGGACATCTCCCCCGCCGTCACCGCGACCCGGATCTCGCTGAACCACTCCTCGGCCAACGCGGCCACCGTCGTCGACGGGGTGATGTCGGCGGCCGCGTCGGTCCTGCCCCGGTCCCGGCAGGCTTCCTTGAGCCGGTTCCGGGCAGCGGTCTCGGTCCTGCCGACACGTTCGACGCGACGGGTCATCCCGTCGTAGTCGCGGTAGTTCGCGACGGCCCGGACCCGGCCTCGGCCGAGGGCGTAGCAGCGGATCTCTCCCATCGTGCCGATGGGCAGAGGCGGACGTCCCATGCTCGACTCCCCCGCTCAGACCTGAGTGCCGCGGGACTTGAACCAGGCGACCACGTCCTCCGGCTCGTACCGGAGGTAGCGCCCGACCGGCCGACCCTTCGGTCCGTAGTTGCGGGTGCGCCACTGGTAGATCGTTTTCACGGGGACGCCGAGGTAGACAGCGACGTCCTGCACGCTCCACAGGCGTTCCATTGCTGGTGTTCTCACTTCCTTCGAGTGGGTGATCTTGGATGGTCAGGCGGCTGGCTCCTGGTGGTGCTGGCCGAGTTGGTGGGTGAGTTCGTCGCGGGCGGTCTGGTGTTGTTCGCGGGCGCGGGC
>JAAYAH010000073.1 GCA_012719445.1 Actinomycetales bacterium
CATCGGCCCCGCCCGTGCCGCGGCCAGCCCCACCCGGCCCTGCCGCCCGCCGCATGCCCTCGTGGCTGCTCATGTCCGCTCCGTTCCCCCGGCTCGATCACCCGGCACCGGTCAGGATGCCCCCTGGTACCGACGGTCGGGCCACCCGGTGAGGGCGGCCCGACCGTCGGTACCTCGGTGATCACGACTCTCCCAGCTCACCACCGTGAAGATCACGGTCTACGGGCGAGTACGACCGTGTTTCCGGTCGTCCGGGCTCGAAACGCGCCGGGGACGCCCCCTCGGTGGCGGCACCCACCCCGTCGGAGGCGGGACACCGGGATCCACCTCAGTGGTGGAACACCGGGATCCACGAGGGACCGGTGTGCGCACGCCGGCCGAGCAGGGTCAGCGCCGCCGGCAGCAGCACCCCGCGCACCACCGTCGCGTCGACGAGCACGGCGGTGGCCAGGCCGACCCCGAGCTCCTTCATCTCCAGCAGGGACATCGCGGCGAAGATCGAGAACACGGCCACCATGACCACGGCCGCGCTGGTCACCACCCCGGCGCTGCGGGCGACACCGAGCCGCACCGACTCCCGCGGGCCGGCCCCCGCCGCCCAGGCCTCACGCACCCGGCTCACCACGAACACGTGGTAGTCCATGGACAGCCCGAACAGGACGACGAACATGAGCATCGGCACCCACGCGGTGACGGAGCCCACCGAGGTGAAGCCGAGCAGTCCCTCGGCCCAGCTGTTCTGGAACACCAGGGTGAGCACCCCGTACGCGGCGCCGACCGACAGCAGGTTCAGGCCGACGGTCACCGCGGCCAGCCACAGGGAACCGAACGAGACCAGCATGACCAGGAAGGTGAGCACCAGCACGAAGCCGACGACCCAGGGCAGCCGGTCGTCCATCCAGCGGGTGAGGTCGGTGTTGGCGGCGACCCCGCCGAGGTGGACCTCGGCGCCCGGCACCCGCTCCAGCGAGCCCGTGACCCGGGGCACCACCGCGTCGCGCACGTCCTCGACGATCCCCTCGAGCCGCTCGTCGGAGGTCTCGACGGGCAGGGCCAGCGGCATCACGGTCACGGTGCCGTCGGTGGAGACGGTGAGCTGCGGCTCCTCGCCGACCACGTGGCCGGTCGCGAGGGCGGCGGGGAAGGCGCTCTGCAACGCGTCCCTGACCTCGTCCCGCGCCGAGGCCGGCGCCTTGACGATCACGTCGGCCGTCGTCCCGTCCTCGGGGAAGGCCGAGGTGAGCCGGTTGTACGCCTCGACGGTGGCGAAGCTGTCCGGGAGCGACTCGGCTCCGTGCAGGGCGGTGCGCAGGTCCGTGGCCGGCGCCGCGAGCGCGCCGAGCAGACCCGCCGCCGCGAGGGCCCAGAGCACCGGGTGCCGGGTGACCCGCCCGGCGAGCCGGCCCCAGCCGCTCTCGACCGCGCCGCGCCGGGCGTTCCGGCGCCGGGTCCCCGGCAGCCGCAGCGCATCGACCTTGTCCCCGAACAGGGACAGCACTGCCGGCAGCACGGTCGCCGACGCGACGACGGCGATCGCGACCACGACCAGGGCACCGATCGCGAGCGAGGTGTAGAGGCCACCGGCCAGCAGCATCCCGGTCATGGCCACGATGACGGTGATCCCCGAGATCACCACGGCGCGCCCCGCCGTCGAGCCGGCTCGCGCGATCGCCTCGCGCACCGGCAGCCCGGCGGCACGCTCCTCCCGGGACCTGCGGAGCACGAACAGGGCGTAGTCGACGCCGACGGCCAGCCCGATGAGCAGCAGCAGGGACTGGGCGCTCTCGTCGACCGGGGTGACCGTCCGGGAGACCAGCGCGGAGATGCCCATGGCGGTGCCGACGGCGCCGATCCCGAGCAGCACCGGGATCCCTGCGGCCAGCACCGCGCCGAACGCGATGAGCAGGACGGCGAGGGTCACCGGCAGGCTGATCAGCTCGGCCCTGCGGAAGTCCGCGTCGACGGCCTCGCCGATCTCGCTGTCGATGGAGCCCGGACCCACCTGGCCGATGCGCAGGTCGCGGTGGTCCGCGGCCAGGGCCCGGGTCGCCCTGAGCACGGGGTCGACGACGTCACCGGCGGTCTCCTCGGTGGCGTCGAGGGCGATCGGGACGATCATGGTCCGCCCGTCGGCCGAACGGACCGGCTCGCCGACGCCGCCGACCCCGGCCAGCCCGGTGTAGGCCGCCTTCGCCTCGGTGCCGAGCCGCGCCACCTGGGCGTCGCTCAGGGTGCCCGAGACGGGGGTGATCACGATGTTCTCGGTCGGCGGGGTGCCGAAGTCCGCTCCGGACCGCACCTGCTCGGCCAGCCCCGAGTCGCCGACGAGGACGTCGGCGTCCGTCGTCGTCCTGACCCCCGGACCCATGAGCAGGACGGCGCCGACGAGGACGAGGAACGCCCCGGCGAGGGTCCGCCACCGGTGCCGGACGCACCAGGCGGCCACCGAGCCGCGCGGCCTGTTCCGCCTGCGCCGGCCCCCCGGCGGGCCGAGGCTGGTCGAGGGGACGGGATCGGGTGGAGCGGTGGGACCGGGCAGGAGGCCGGTGGATGCGCTACCGGCGCCCAGGGCTCCCGGCGGTGTCGAGGCCGTTGTCGTCATGGTCCCTCACCCTGCCCGGGACGGACCACGAAGATCATTGGTGTGCACAGGTGAGGTGATGGTGAAGCCAGCCCCACCGTCATGGTGAGGGGAGCCACCCCGGAGCGACCGTCACCGCTGTTCAGGAGTGCTGGCGCAGCCAGGCCAGGGTCTCCTCCCACACCCCCGGCCGGCCGTACACGAAGGCGAGGGCGTGTCTCTTCTCGTTGGCCAGCAGTCGAACCTGGACGTCCACCTCCGGGATCGAGGCGTAGGCGTCGGCGTAGTCGTAGGAGTGCAGCGGGGACACCCACTCGGAGTCACCGGCGAACAGCAGCGCCGGGGCGTCGTCCCGGCTCGCCTGCGTCTGCGGCGCCACGGACTGGCACACCGCGCCGCAGGTCACCGGCTCCCCGGGGAGCAGCAGTGCCGTCATGTCGGCCAGGTGGTTGTTCTTCCGCTGGGCAGTGGCTGCCGCCTTGCTCGCCGCGGACGTCGCCGCCCCGGCCGGGGCCGGACCGGTGGACGCCGAGCCGCGGTCCCTCGTGGCCCGGGGCGTCGTCGTGGCCTTGAGCTTCGCCGCGTCGGTGACCGACCCACGGTCGGACCTGATCCTGGCGATGCTCGTCGGTGCGGAGAACGCCACGGCGCCCCGCACCCGTTCGGCACCGCTGCCGAAACTGGCCAGCCACAACGCCAGGTGCCCGCCTGCGGACGATCCCACCGCGGTGATCCGGTCCGGGTTGATGCCGTACTCGCGGGCGCGGCTGCGGATGTCGGCCACCGCGGCGAACACGTCGCTGCGCTGCGCCGGCCATGGCGCGACCCGCGCCAACCGGTAGTCGACGGCGAAGGACGGGATCCCCTCGTCGTAGAGGAGTTGGTTGATCTTGAAGGTGGGGCCGGTCGCCTCCCCGGCGACCCACGACCCGCCGTGCAGGACGACGACGGCCGGGCGGTCCATATCCGCCCCCTCGGGCAGCACGGCGCGGTACGACTGCTGCGCGTGATCGCCGTACGAGACCCTGATCGAGTCGGTGACCTCGGCCGAGGGGGTGAACCGTGGCGGTGCCGCCGTGACCCTCGCCCACGTCGAGGACGGTCCCCTGACCACCAGGGGCGGGGAGGTGGGGCGCCGGAAGGCGTGGATCCGGTACTCGTAGACACCGGGGCCGTCGTGCTCGAGGGTCAACGACGTGGCCCCGGTGGTCTCGGCCGCACCGGAGCCGCCCGCCGTCCCGGTCCGGCGCCACTCCACCCGGTACCCCGTCGGGACCGTCCCGTCCCCGTCCTCGGCCCCTGTCCCGTCCTCGGCGTCGGGCCCGGACCAGGTGCACCGGACGACGTACCCGGGCCGGGCCGCGCAGGTGAAGTCCTGGACGGCGGGAGGCGGGGGGACGGCGTTGACGGTCTCCGGCGCTCCCAGCACCACGGCGAACAGAGCGACGACGCCGATGCAGCGGAGGACCCGTCGCTGATGGGTCCCGGTCAGCCTGTCTCTCACCCTGTCCTGCCTGCCGAACGTGGCGGATGACGGAGCGGTACGCCCCCGCCTGTCACCCCGTGCTCCTGCCGGACGATGCCCGAACCGGCGCCCTGACGTCAATGCGATCGGAGGACATCATCACCCATCACGGCGACCGATCCGGGGGATTCGCGGAATGCGAGGGGATCATCACACTTCGTGTTCACCTGATCACCCGCATCGGACTCCCCTGGTCCGACGGGGAGTACCGGCACCTGGGGACAACCCCCGCGACACTGTGGTGGCCTCCTCATGCCTCGGAACCACGGTCGTTGCCTACGGTTGGACCATGACCACGTTGCCCGCGGCCACCGGCGGCCGACCGGACCCGGTGCCCGGACCGCCGCCCCCGGACGCGCCCTGCCCCGGGCCGGACGAGGCGACGGAGCCCCGGCCGAGGATCAGCAACGTCGGGACGCTGTGGGCGTGGGGGTGGCTGAGCATCGTCCACCTGGTCCTCGACCTCCTGCTCTCCGCCCCGTTCCTGGTCATCGGCGTCATCGCCCTGGTCGGGGTGGTCACCCTGCCCGCGCTCCTCGCCGGGCTGCCGTTCCTTGCCGTCGCCCTGGTCATCGGGATGGGGCTCGGGGCGTTGGAGCGGCTCCGGCTGCAGTCGTTCACCGGGGTCTGCCTCGCCCCGCCGCCCGCCCCCCGCTACGACCAGCCGCTGTGGCGGCGTCTCGTCTTCGACTCCCGGCCGTGGAAGGCACAGGGATACCTGTTCCTCATCGCCCTGTGGGGGCTGACCGCCGGGCTGGCGATCCTGGTCCTGCTGTGCGTGGCGCTCGCCCTGGCAGCCCTCCCGTTCTACGCACAGTCGCTGCCGAACGACCGCCTCTCCATGCCGCTGGGCGGCAGCATCGGCGCCGGCGTGTGGCCGTGGCTGACCGCGGTCGGCGTCGCCGGGCTGCTCGTCATCCCGCTCGTCGCCCGGGCGATGGTGACCGTCGACCTGGCGCTCGGCCGGCTGCTCCTCGGCCGCAGCCGGCAGGCGGAGCTCAAGGAGCTCTCCCAGCGGGTGCAGACCCTGACCGAGACCAGGGTCGCCACCGTCGACTCGGTGGAGATGGAGCGGCGTCGGATCGAGCGGGACCTCCACGACGGCCCGCAGCAGCGGCTCGTCGCCATCGCCATGGACATCGGGATGGCACGGGAGAAGCTCGACCGGGACGTCCCCGGTGCACGGGAGCTGCTCGACAAGGCGCACGTCGCCGCCAAGGAGGCGATCACCGAGATGCGCCAGGTGGCCCGCGGGATCGCCCCGCCGGTGCTCACCGACCGCGGTCTCGACGCGGCCCTGTCCGCCCTCGCCGCCAGGGCGCCGCTGCCGGTCGACGTCGCGGTCGAGCTGCCCCGGCGCCCGTCGCCCACCGTTGAGGCCATCGCCTACTTCTGCGTCAGCGAGGCGCTTACCAACGTCGCCAAGCACTCCCGCGCCACCCGGGTCCGGGTCGACGTCTGGCTGCGCGACGACCTGCTCGTCGTCCGGGTGCTCGACGACGGGGTGGGCGGTGCCGACCCGAGCCGGGGGACCGGCCTCGTCGGGCTCACCAACCGGGTCCGCGCGGTGGACGGGAACCTCGAGGTCTCCTCCCCGACCGGTGGGCCGACCCTGCTCACCGTCCAGCTACCGGTGCGGAGGGCCCCCGGCGCCGTCCCGGACCGCCCGCCCGCCGGACCCCCCGCTCCCGGCGGTGGCGTCCCGGCCGGCAGGGACGCCACCGGGCAGCCACCCGGGGGACGCCGGTCCCCGGACCGGTCGCCGTCCGGACGCCAGACCCCCGAACGCCCGCCGCCCGAACGGCCGGAACCCTGGCCGCCCGTCGGACGCCCGCGGGTCTGGCCGCCGTCCGGCCGCAGGACGCAAGGACCACCACCCGCCAGCACCCCGAGGAGCCAACCGTGATCGGCCCGGCGACCACCCCCCAGCCCACCGACGGCGACCGCCCCACCCGGGTCGTGCTCGCCGAGGACTCCGTCCTCCTCCGCGAGGGTCTGCTCAGGCTGCTGGCCGACGCCGGGTTCGACGTGGTGGCGGCCTGCGGGGACGCCGAGACGTTCCTCCGGGCCGTGACGGAGCACCGGCCGGACCTCGTGGTCGTCGACGTCCGGATGCCGCCGACCTTCACCGACGAGGGCATCCGGGCGGCGCTCGTCGTCCGCGAGCAGTACCCGGAGACGGCGGTCCTCGTGCTCAGCCAGTACGTCGAGGAGAACTACGCGACGGAGCTGGTCGCCGGCCGGTCCCGGGGGGTCGGCTACCTGCTCAAGGACCGGGTCGCGGACGTCGGGGACTTCGTCGAGGCACTGCGCCGGGTCTCCGGCGGCGGCACGGCCCTCGACCCCGAGGTGGTCTCCCAGCTCCTGGTCCGGGCCCGCAGGCGCGACCCGCTGGAGCGGCTAACCCCGCGGGAGACCGACGTGCTCGGCCTCATGGCGGAGGGCCGGTCGAACACCGCGATCGCCGCCGCCCTCGTCGTGACCGAGGGCGCCGTGGAGAAGCACGTGTCCAGCATCTTCGCCAAGCTCGACCTGCCCCCGGCCGAGCACGACCACCGCCGGGTGCTGGCCGTCCTGCGGTGGCTCGAACGCGGCGACTCCGAGGGCTGAGACCGTGGATCCCCTCCGCACGGCGCTGCTCTGGCCGGCCCGGGTGATCGGCGTCATCGTCGTCACGTTCCTCGTCGCCACCGGGACCGCGTCGGTCATCGCCGAGTTCTTCCAGCAGGAGGGCAGGACGACCCGGTTCATCGCCGGGGAGGTCCGCAGGGTCGTCGTCTCCACCGACACCGGGGACGTGACCATCCGGCTCGGCGTCGTCGGCACCAGGACCCGGCTGGAGTTCACCCGGATCTGGTCCTTCTCCGAGCCCCGGGCCGACGCCACCCTCGTCGACAGCACGCTGCAGGTGCGCGGGCGCTGCGGCAGGCCGATCGACATCGGCGCCTGCGGGGTCGACATCGATCTCACCCTCCCGCCCGGCGTCGCCCTCGACGTCTCGACCGGCACCGGCGACATCACCCTGATCCGGCCGGACGCCAGGGTGCAGGCCCGGTCCTCGGTCGGCAACGTCTCCGTCCAGGACGCCAGGGCGGCCGAGGTCGTGGCGTCCAGCGACGTGGGCAACCTGGACCTGGAGTTCGCCGAGGCGCCCGACGACGTCCGGGTCACCACCGACACCGGCAACGCCGAGGTGATCGTCCCGGACGACGGCACCGCCTACGCCGTCGACGCGACCTCGGACACCGGTGAGACCAAGATCGATATCAGGACGGACCCCGGGTCCTCACGCCGGCTGGAGGTCTCCTCCGCGGTGGGGACGGTGCGGATCGCGGCCCGCTGAGGGAGGCGTCCGGCCGTCGGCGCCCGGACGTGGCCTGGCGTGGCGGGGTGGACGTGGCCGCCGGGATGCGGTGTGCTGGAACGCCTCCCGCCCGACGGCGACCCGGCGGGGAACGAGCACGCGCCAGCCCCGAGTCAGGAGACGGACATGCCCGACCGCACCCCGGCCACCGACCCGTCGTCCCGGAACAGCCGCGGCGCGGGACGCGGGCGTCGAACGACGCTCCGGCTCGCGGCCCGCGCCGTGACGCCGCTGGCCCTCGCCGCCGCCCTGACCGCCTGCTCCGCCGCGGAGAACGCCGTGCAGGACGCCGGTGACGCCGCCAAGTCGGCGGCACGGGCCGAAGCATCGAAGGCCGTGACCAATGCCGTCCGCGACCAGATCTGCGGCCTCGTCGGCGACGGCCGGATCAGCTCGACGGAGCTCGCGACGCTCAAGGGGCTCGTCGACGGGGCGACCTCGGCCGGTGTCCCCGAGGAGTACCTCGACCCCGCCCGGCAGATCGTGAAGACCGGCAGGTCGGCGACGGACTCGATCTCCGACCTGCAGCAGCAGTGCGGCACGTCGTCCTGAACCTCGTGCCCTGAACCCCTGTGCCCCTGTGCCCTGAACCTCGTGCCCTGAGCCCCGGCACCGGTCGGCTGACCGGTCAGTAGACCGGCTTCCCCGGCTCGACGTCGGCGACCCAGGCGAGGATCCCGCCGGCGAGGTGGACGGCGTCGGAACGCCCGGCGGCGTGCAGCACGGACAGGGCCTCGGCCGACCGCCGGCCGCTCTTGCAGTGCAGGACCACCCGCCGCTCGGCCGGCAGGTCGGTCAGCGCCTCACCGGAGCGGAACCGGTCGAGGGGAAGTGCCACCGATCCCGGGATGGCGACGATGTCGCGCTCGAACGGCTCCCGAACGTCGACCAGGACGAAGTCGTCCTCGCCCCGCTCCCGTGCCGCGAGCATCCGGGCCAGCTCGGTCGCGGTCACCTCGGTCGCGGTCACCTCGGTCGCCCCGGCACGCTGCCCGGCGCCCGCCGCGGGGGTCACGGTGACCGCGGGGGGACCGGACGCGACGGAGCAGTACGCCTGGTCGAGCTCGGTGAGGGTGGTGACGGGAGGGAGGTCGGGGTTGCGGCGCACCCGCACCGTGCGCCAGGTCATCTCCGCGGCGTCGAGGACGAGGACCCTGCCGACGAGCGGCTCCCCCGTCCCGGTCACCAGCTTGACGGCCTCGGTCGCCATCACCGACCCGACCACGCCGCACACCGCGCCGAGCACCCCGCCCTCGGCACAGGACGGGACGGCGTCCGGGGGCGGGGGCACCGGGAAGAGATCCCGGTACGTCGGCCCCTGCCCCGCCCAGAACACGCTGACCTGGGCGTCCATCCGGAGGATCGATCCCCACACCACCGGTGTGCCCAGGATGGCGCAGGCGTCGCCGACCAGGTAGCGGGTGGCGAAGTTGTCGGTGCCGTCGACGACGAGGTCGTAGCCGGCGATGACGTCGAGGGCGTTGGCCGCCGTCAGCCGGACCCGGTGGCTGCGGACCTCGACCTCGGGGTTCGACGCGAGCACCCGGTCCCGTGCGCTGTCGACCTTGGGCCTGCCGAGGTCGGCGTCGCCGTGGACGACCTGCCGGTGCAGGTTGGTCACGTCGACGGCGTCGTCGTCGACGATCCCCAGGGTGCCGACCCCGGCCGCGGCCAGGTAGAGCAGGACCGGGCTGCCGAGGCCGCCCGCGCCGACGACGAGGATCCTCGCGGCGCGGAGCCGGCGCTGGCCGAGCGGGCCGACATCGGGGAGGGTCAGCTGGCGGACGTACCGGCGGGCCTGGTCCGGCGTCAGGTCCTCGGCCGGTGCGACGAGAGGCGGGTACGGCATGGGGTCGTCCTCGGCGGCTCGGTCACGGGGTCACCGGAGGATCGCCGGTGACGTCAGGGATGGGGCCACGGGTTGGGACGGCACCCGCGGAGCCCCTTCGTCTGCTGCATCATGACCGGCGCCCTGCGCCCTCTGCCAGGGCAGCTGCGGTGGCCGTTGCCGAGCCAGTGGCCCACCTCGTGGTTGACCAGGTAGTGACGGTAGCCGGTCCGGTCCGTGCCGTAGTCCGTGATCCCCTTCACCCAGCGGTAGTGGGTGAACACGACGGAGGAGCCGGTGCGGCAGGAGAGCTTGCCGAACGTGCGCAGCGGCCGGCACAGGCGCGCGGAGAGCTCCGGGCTGGCCAGCACGACCGTGAGGTCCGCGGCGGACCGGGAGTCGGTCCGGGCGAACCGCACGGCACCGCCGCGCCCCCAGCTGCGCCGGTCGTTGAGGGTGTCCAGGACGAAGTCGGCGAACCGGCGACCGTCCACCGACAGCCCGGCCTCGACCCGCACCACCACCCGGTGCACCCTGCCACTGCCCTTCGGCGCCGCCCTGTCCCCCGCGACGGTGCGCAGCCGGCCCTTCGCCCGCCAGGGGACCTTCGCGGACAACACCCCCGCCTCGAGGTCCGCCGCGGTCAGCCCCGGCGGCAGCGGTGCAGCCGCGCTCCGTCTCGGGTCGGACCACGTGCTCCCCCGGCTCACGGTCGAGGACGGGACCGGGGTCACCGTGCCCGCCCGGTCGCCGTCGGGACCGGACGGGCTCAGCGCCGACCGGTGCCCCGTGGTCACGACCTGGTCGGCGGCCGACCAGCCCTCGACCAGGGCCGCCAGCAGCCCGGAGCCGACGACCAGCACGAGCAGGGCGACCGGCCACGCGGCGACCCGGCGCGACCGCCGTCTCCTGCTCCCCGCCCGGTGACCACCGCGGTGGACGTGACGTCCTGCCGCACCTCGGGAGGGACGGCCGTCGGAGGGGGTGTTCACACGATCGAGCATGGCACGTTCCACTCCGTGCCCCGATCCGGCCACCACCTCCACCACCCGCCGGCCGGGACAGCCCGGGTGAACCCGGCGGAACGGCTCGCACCCCGACCCGGGACCCGACGGGCGGATCGGGACGGAACCGCGGCAACGGGACACCGCGCACCCCGCGTCCCCACCGGGACCACCAGCCATAGGATCCGGTCGGACCGGCCGCCCTCACGGCCGGCGTCGCTCGGTGAGGCGGGAGGAACGCATGGTGACGACGCCCGGTTCCCCCGCGCGCAGCCGACGGCTGCCTCGCGACGCACGGCGGGCACAGTTGCTCCGTGCGGCCGGGGAGGTCTTCGTCGCCCGGGGGTACCACGCAGCCGGGATGGACGAGATCGCTGACCGGGCCGGGGTCAGCAAGCCGGTGCTCTACCAGCACTTCCCCGGCAAGCTCGACCTCTACCTCGCCCTGCTCGACCAGCACACCGCCGAGCTCCTCGAGGCCGTGCGCACTGCGCTCTCCTCGACGACCGACAACAAGCAGCGGGTGGCCGCGACGATCTCGGCCTACTTCCGGTTCGTCGACCGGGAGGACGAGCCGTTCCGACTGGTCTTCGAGAGCGACCTGACCAACGAGTCCCAGGTCAGGGAGCGCGTCGACGCCGTCACCCGGTCCAGCGCCGAGGCCATCGCCGCGGTCATCGCCGAGGACACCGGGCTGCCCGCCGGCCAGGCCGAGGTCCTCGCCGTCGCGCTCGCCGGCATGGCACACGTGACGGCCAGGTACTGGATCAGCAGCGGCCGACGGATCCCCCTCGACGACGCGGAGCGGCTGGTCGCGCAGCTCTCCTGGCGCGGCATCCGCGGGTTCCCGAAGTGGGACTCCCTGCCCCAGGAGGAGCAGGCGACCCGCGAGGGGTGACCGGCACGCCGACCGCCCCACCGCGACGTCAGGGGATCGATCTGGGTAGCCTGCCAGCGACGACGGGTAGCCGCTGGGGCGCTGTCCGCAAGCAGGGAGGCCATCGCAGTGGAGGTCAAGATCGGCGTCCGGGATGTCCCGCGCGAGGTCGTGCTGGAGTCCGAGCAGTCCGCAACCGCCGTGGCGAAGGCGGTCGACGAGGCCGTGCGGTCCGGGTCCGTGCTGAGGCTCGAGGACGACCGCGGTCGCGTCGTCCTGGTCCCCGGCACGCACATCGGCTACGTCGAGATCGGCGCCCCCGAGTCCCGCCGGGTCGGCTTCGGCGCGCTCTGACCTCCCCCCGAGACCTGCACCCCGGCGTGCGGGGTTCCCTGCGGTGTCCGCCGAGGGAAGCCCCGCACGCCGAGCAGGTGGGGGTCAGGCGGAGAGCCCCAGCATCGCCATCCGGCGGGTGTGCGAGCTGGTGAGCCGACCGAACATCCGGACCAGTTCGGCCAGATCCGCCCCGGTCCCGTCCGCGGAGCCGACGACCAGCGAGGCCAGTCCGTCCCGGTCGGCCGCGACCCGCTGCGCCTGGCTGAGCGCCTCGCCGACCAGCCGGCGCCCCCACAGGGCCAGCCGCCCGGCCACCTTGGGGTTCGAGGTGATCGCCGCGCGGACGGTGGTCACCACGAATTCGGCGTGCCCGCTGTCGGACAGCACCTGGGTGACCAGATCCCGGATGGACGGGTCGACGAAGGCGCTGATCTCCCGGTAGAAGTCCGAGGCGATCCCGTCCCCGACATAGGCCTTGACCAGGCTCTCCAGCCAGTTCCCCGGCGCCGTGCGCTCATGGAAGGCGTCCACGGCCGCGACGAACGGCTCCATGGCCGATCCGGGGTCGACCCCCAATGCGGTCAATCGCTCCCGGAGCAGCTCGAAGTGCCCGAACTCGACCGTCGCCAGCCTCGCCAGCGCCGCCTTGGCGGCGAGCGTCGGCGCCAGGTCGGCGTCCGCAGCCAGGCGGGAGAAGGCGGTGAGCTCGCCGTAGGCGAGGGCACCCAGCAGGTCGACGACGGCCCGGCCGCCCATGGTCGTCACCGCGACCGGGGTCGTCCCGGCCCCGGTGACTGCCCCCGGCACGGGCTGGGCTGTCGGCCCGTCGGGTGAGTCCGGCCGGTCCGACGCGGGTTCCGAGCTCATGAGCGCAGGGTATACAGGCCGGAGCCGCTACCATGAGCCCGTACGCGGATGACCGGTCGGAGGACGATCGGCTCCGACCGCTGCGGGGTGGCCCGTCGCGGGTGCCGCCCGGTGGAACCGGTCGGCTGGACACCGGCTCGACGGCGGCGGTGACGGGACCCCCGCCCGGGCACGGTGCGACCCGAGGACGCGAGGCCCCCGCCAGAACAGAAGGCACTGCGTGTCCGACCAGGAGAAGACCTTCGCCGAGATCGGCGTCCAACCCCAGATCGTCGACGCGCTGCAGCGCGTCGGCATCACCAGCCCCTTCCCGGTGCAGGCCATGGCCCTGCCCGTCGCTCTCACCGGCGGGGACATCATCGGTCAGGCCAAGACCGGCACCGGGAAGACCCTCGGCTTCGCCGTCCCGCTCGTCCAGCTCGTCGCCGGGCCGGGCGAGCCGGGCTTCGACGAGCACCCCGCCCCCGGCTCCCCCCAGGCGCTCGTCGTGGTCCCGACCAGGGAGCTGGCCGTCCAGGTGGCGGGCGACATCCAGAAGGCCGCTGCCCTGCGCTCCGTCCGGGTGCTCACCGTCTACGGCGGCCGCGCCTACGAACCGCAGGTCAAGGCGCTCCGGCAGGGGGTCGAGATCGTCGTCGGCACCCCGGGCCGGCTGCTCGACCTGCTCCAGAAGAAGCACCTCACCCTCGCCCACGCGCGGCGGGTGGTCCTCGACGAGGCGGACGAGATGCTCGACCTGGGCTTCCTCCCCGACGTCGAGAAGCTGCTCGCGCTGACCCCGGCGGGCAGGCAGACCATGCTCTTCTCGGCGACGATGCCCAGCGCCGTCGTCGCGCTGGCCCGCCGGTACATGACCCAGCCGACCCACATCCGCGCCGCCGACCCCGACGACGTCGGGGCGACCGTCGCGGCGACGGCGCAGTTCGCCTACCGGGCGCACTCCCTCGACAAGATCGAGATGCTGGCGCGGATCCTCCAGGCCAGGGGTCGCGGGCTGACCATGGTCTTCGCCCGGACCAAGCGCACCGTCGCGCGGGTGGCCGAGGAGCTCGCCGATCGCGGGTTCGCGGCAGCCGCCATCCACGGCGACCTCGGCCAGGGCGCGAGGGAGCAGGCGCTGCGCGCCTTCCGCAACGGCAAGGTGGACGTGCTCGCGGCGACGGACGTCGCGGCCCGCGGGATCGACGTCGACGACGTCACCCATGTCGTCAACTACGCCTGCCCCGAGGACGAGAAGGTCTACCTGCACCGGATCGGGCGGACCGCGCGGGCCGGCAACGCCGGCACCGCCATCACCTTCGTGGACTGGGACGACCTGCCGCGCTGGTCGCTGATCGACCGGACGCTGGATCTCGGGATGTGCGACCCGGTGGAGACCTACTCGTCCTCGCCGCACCTGTACACCGACCTCGACATCCCCGAGGGCACCGGCGGGATCCTGCCCCGGGCGGAGCGGACCCGGGCCGGGCTGGAGGCCGAGGAGCTCGAGGACCTGGGCGAGACCGGGCGCAGGGGACGCCGTGGCTCGGGCGGTCGCGGCACGGGAGGTCCTGGCGCAGGCGGACGTGGCGCAGGCGGACGTGGCTCGGGCGGACGTGGCGGGGAGGGTCGTGGCGGAGAGCGCCGCGGCGAGTCCGCACGCGAGCAGGGGACGTCCGGAACCGGCAGGACCCGGAACCGCAGACGGCGGAGGCTGTACGAGCACCAGGAGGACCCGTCCGGAGCCCCGGTGGAGTCCGGAGCCGTCGCCACGGCGGGGCCGTCCGGCGCGAACGGCGCGGCGAGGACGTCCGGCGTGAACGGCGCGGCGAGGACGTCCGGCGTGAACGGCGCCGCCGAGGACCCTGCTGCCCGTGCGGCGGCGGTCCCGACCACCGGGGCAGCCGGTCCCGGCGGGGAGGCGACGGATCCCGGCCGCAGCAGGCGGCGCCGCAGGCGCAGGCGGTCGGCGTCCCGGGCCGTCGGTGTCGACGCACCGGATCAGCCCCAGCAGGCCCCCCGGGAGGTCGCGCCCGTCTGAGCGACGGGAGTCCGGTCCCGGGACTCGAGCTGCGATCAGGGGCCGGGCGCGCGAGAGTCGGACGTGATGAATCCCACACTCGACGGTGACCAGCCCGACCGGGCGCGGGACCGCGGGATCGTTCCCGCGGCCGAGGCGGCCCCGGAGATCTCCGGGGCCGATCCGGACCTCGCGGACGAGGACTGCGGGCTGTACGGGCCCGCGAGCGTCACCTGGCGGCTGCACTCCGACCCGCTCGTGGACCTCGCGACGCTGCGTTTCCTCCTGCTCCAGGCCCTGCACCCGGCGACGACGGCCGCCGCCGACGCGCACAGCCGGACGCCGGGCGATCCGTGGCACCGGCTCGCCCGCACCGCCGAGTACCTGGCCATGACAACCTTCGGCTCGCGGCACGAGGCGATGCTCGCCGCCGCCCGGCTGCGGGCCGTGCACGCCCGGACCGTCGGGACGGCCCCGGACGGCCGCCCGTACGCCGCCGACGACGTCGGCCTCCAGGTGTGGGTCCACTGCTGTCTCGTCGACTCCGTGCTCGACGTCGTCCCCCGGGGCGGCCTGGAGCTGACGGCGGAGGAGCGGGACGCCTACGTGGCGGAGCAGGTGCTGGCGGCGACCCTTGTCGGCCTCGAGCCCGATGCCGTGCCGCACGATCAGGCCGGTCTCGCCCGCGGGTTCCGCAGGCTGCGACCGGCGCTCCGGGCGACAGCCTCCGCCAGGGAGCTGGCCGCGGTGGTGATCGCCTGCGGAGACGAGCCGGACGACGACGAGCCCTGGCTGGAGGGCCCGATCCGGCCCGTCTGGGCCTCGGTGGCCGGGCTGGCCTTCGCCGCCCTCCCCGGCTGGGCGCGCCGGCTCTACGCGCTGCCCGAGCTGCCCTCGGCCGCCGGGCTCGAGGGACCGGCGACGGCCTTCGCCCTGCGCTCCCTGCGGACGGCCCTGCTCGGCGCGGGCGGTGCGGCCTTCCCCCCCGGGTATCGGTGAACGGTCCTCTCGCCCAGACCTTCGCGGGGCAGCCGGGGAGACCTTCGTGTGGCAGTCGGGCGCCATCACCTACCCTTGCCGCATGAACCGTGCGGCCTCCCCGCAACCGGGGTGACCCGTGTCCGGTGACCATCACGACGAGCGCCCATCCGCGGATCACCGCACCCGGGGGTCCAGTACCGAGGACACCATGACCGACGATCCGGCACCCGAGATCGGGTCCGTCCACGTTCTCATCGATCCGGACCGGGTACGCGTCGTGCTCACCGGTGAGATCGACGCGAGTACCTCTCCCGACCTGACCCTCGCCGCGACGGAGGCTCTCGCGACAGGCTCCAGGATCGAGATCGACTGTCGGTACGTGACCTTCATGGACTCCACCGGCGTCGCCTTCCTCGCCCGGCTGGCCGCCCGGTCCTCGTGGCGGGTCCAGCTGCTGCACCCTCCGGCGATGATCCGGTTCCTGCTGGAGACGGTGCGGATCAGCGAGCTGCTCGACATCGTCGAGATCCCGGAGACCTCCGACGAGTCGTCCTCGCCGGACGGGGGCCTGCCCGCCTGACCGGCGCCCACTCCGGCCCTGACCGGAGCATCGTCCTCCGACGGGACTGACCCGAAAACCCAAAGGTGAAGCTGTCAGCCGAGGTCGGCCCCTGCCCACGGCTCCACCTCGGGCGCCGCGACCCTGCCCTCAGGGCAGTGCCGGCGCCAGTCGCACCAGGAGCACAGCGCCGACGGCGTCGGCCCGAAGGCGTCGTCGTCCCGCCTGCCGGCGGCGAACGCCTCGTCCGCAGCCCTCGCGTCGGCGGCGACGGACTCCGCCTCGGCCACCTTCCGGGCGAGGCTGGCCGCGTCGTGGTCCGCCGCGGCGACGGTCCCGGTCGGCAGGTGGTGCAGCTCGACCCTGGTGCAGGGACGGCGCAGGGTCCTGGCGACCGCCACGGCGTAGACGGCGAGGGCGAGGTTCGACCGGACCTCACCGGGCTCGGGGGGCCTCCGTCCGGTCTTGTAGTCGACGACCACCAGCTCCCGCTCGGCCGGGGTGGTCACGTCCCGGGCGTCGATCCGGTCCACCCGACCGGTTCTCGACGCTCCTCCCCCGGATGAGGACCGCGTGGTCACGTCCCGGGCGTCGATCCGGTCCACCCGACCGGAGAGCGCGAGGGTCGCCGTCGGGACGGCGACGGTGCGCTCCACCCCGACCGGCTCGCGCTCCGGGTCGACGTCCCCGAGGTACCGCTCGACCCAGCCGGCGACCCGGTCCGCAGCCCGCACCGACATCGCGGGATCGCGGAAGCCCCCCTCGGCGAACCGACCCGGCGTCCACCGGCCGAGCACGAGGTCGCGACCCGCAACGGGGGTCCGCCGGCCGGGGGGCAGCGACCACCACGCCGCGAGCGCCGTGTGCGCCGCGATGCCCATCGTGGTGCGGGCCCTCGGCGGTCCCTTGACCGGCGCCGGCCGGTCCAGGTAGGCGAACCGGTACCGGCGCGGGCAGTCGAGCCAGGTGGTCAGCCGGGTCGGGGTGCACGGGTACAGCCGCCGCGGCATCCCGGGGAGGGACTGCTGCCCGGCTCCTGACGCGGCGGTCACCGCAGCCGGGGGGACAGCGCCCCGAAGGGCATGTCGAGGAGCAGCAGGCCGGTGTCCCGGGCGTCCCGGAGGTGGAAGTCCTCCAGCAGGACGACGCCGGCCGCCTGCGGCCAGGCCAGCAGCCACAGCCACACCCCGGCAGCCTCCCCGACGAAGGCCGCCGGCCCGTCGACCGGCACCGTCCACAGCGGGGTGTCGTGACCGGCCGCGCTGACCTTCCAGGCGGGAGTCGCCTCGGCGATGGTCTCCCCCGGGTCGATCCCACCCAGCCCGGCGAGGTAGGCACCGAGACCGACCCCCGGCTGCTCGGCGACGAGCAGGAGATCGGCGGTCCGTTCCGAGTCCGAGGTGCCGTCCAGGCGCAGCGGGTTCGGCCCCGAACAGGCCACGACGGTCGCCAACGGCCCGGTGTGCTCGTCCCCGGCCTGCTGCAGGCCGGACAGCAGCCAGTCGGTCGGCAGCGGCCAGGGCAGCCACACGGGGACCTGGGCCCTGGTCGCGAGCTGCCGGAGGGCCTCGTCCGAGGCGCTCCTGGCGGGGTGCAGCGGGGCGACGGCGGCGTGGACGGAGCACGACCAGGTGTCCGACCAGAGGCCGGGGGGCCGGGCTTCCGCACCGCAGCGTGGACAGGTCAGCGGAGTCGCCACCCTTCGACGTTGCCTGCTCCGCGCGGTCAGGTCAAGGACCCGCAGCCCCCGGAACCGGGACGGGAGGACCGGACGCGGCCGGGGCACCGGTCCGGAGGGCTCGCGGCGGAGCGTGCAGACTGTCCCCGTGGTCCGCAGCACAGTCCCCTGTGTCGGCGCCGTCGTCCACGACAGCGGCCGGATCCTGCTGGTCCGCCGGGCCAACCCGCCCTGTCCCGGCTCCTGGTCGCTTCCCGGGGGCAGGGTGGAGCCGGGAGAGGACGACGCGACGGCGGTCGCCCGGGAGGTTGCCGAGGAGACCGGTCTCGCCGTCGCCCCGGGCAGGCTCGTGGGAACGGCTCACCTCGACGCCCCCGACGGGGCGGTGTTCGTCGTCCGGGACTACTCCTGCGAGGTCATCGGTGGCACTCTGGTCGCCGGGGACGACGCGACCGCGGTCGGCTGGTTCTCCGCGGAGGACCTGGAAACGCTCCCCACCGTGGAGGGTCTGCGCGACATCCTGACGGAGTGGGACGCCCTGCCCGGCTGATCCCTCCCGGGGATGACGCGTGGTTCGCATCGCCTCGGTGCACGATCGCGACCGGCGCGGACACTACGGTGGGGCAAGCGCGAGCGTCCGGCCAGCCCCACCGAGGAGGATTCGTGACCGCCCACGAGACGAGCAAGCGGGTCACCGTCGCCGAGATCGCCCGTGCCGCCGGTGTCTCGGTGCCGACCGTGTCGCGGGTGCTCAACGGTCGCGCTGACGTGGCACCGGAGACCCGGGAGCGGGTCGAGGACCTCCTCCGGCAGCACGGGTACCGGCGGAGGGGAACGTCCCGGGGCGGGAGCGCCCGGCTGGTGGACCTGGTCTTCAACGACCTGGACAGCCCGTGGGCCGTCGAGATCATCCGGGGCGCGGAGAGCGTCGCGCACGCCGCGGGCATCGGGGTCGTGATCTCCGCCGTGCACCGGCACGAGCCCGCGGCCAGGCAGTGGCTGGACAACGTCAGGGCCCGGTCCTCCGACGGGGTCGTCCTGGTGACGAGCGAGCTCGACCCGTCCATCCAGGCGGAGCTGGACCGGCTGCGGGTGCCGACGGTGATCGTCGACGCCTCCGGGGGGTCACCGCTGAACGCCCCCACCATCGGCGCGACGAACTGGGCCGGGGGCCTCAGCGCGACCCAACACCTGCTGGACCTCGGCCACACCAGGATCGGGGTGATCGCCGGACCCCCGCACCTCATGTGCAGCAGGGCGCGGATCGACGGTCACCGGGCTGCCATGGAGTCCCGCGGTCTCGCCCTCGACCCCGCCCTCACCTACGTCGGGGACTTCTACCACGAGTCCGGGTTCGAGGGCGGCAAGGCCCTGCTGTCGGGTCCCCGGCGACCCACCGCGATCTTCGCCTCCAGCGACCAGATGGCGCTGGGCGTGTACGAGGCGGTCCGGCAGTCGGACCTGCGGATCCCCGACGACGTGAGCATCGTCGGGTTCGACGACCTGCCCGGAACGCCGTGGTCCTCGCCCCCGCTGACCACGGTGCGCCAGCCGCTGGTCGAGATGGGCATGCTCGCCGTCCGGATGATCCTCCGGCTGCTCAGCGGCGAGGAGCTGGAGAGCCCGCGGGTGGAGCTGGCCACCGAGCTCGTGATCCGGGCCAGCACGGCGCCTCCGCCCGCGTAGACCCCGTCCGTCGCGCCGGACCGGACGGCCGGCGCGACGTCACCGGACCGTGTCCCGCGGCTGCCTCGCGAGGCCGCCGTGGGGGTGCACCATGGACGCATGAGCGAGGATCGGGGCAGCGCGAAGGACGGCGACGGGATCCGCGACGGCGTGGCCCCGCCGGAGGGAACCGGCAGCGGGGCGGGAGGCCACCGGCACCGGCCCACCTCGGAGGCGTTCCGCCGGTTCGTCGCCGCCGGCTGGGCCCCGCGCCCGGAGGAGCTGCCGCACCTGGCGGAGTCCGCGGCCTGGGCGGCCCCGCGCCGCGAGTGGCTGTCGGCGGCGTTCCCCGGCACCCGGCTGGTGCTGCCCGCCGGGGTGCTGCGGGTCCGAAGCAACGACACCGACTACCGGTTCCGGTCCCATGCGGCGTTCACCCACCTCACCGGGATCGGCGCCGCGGCCGAGCCGGACTCGGTCCTGGTGCTGGAGCCGGTGTCCGGTGCCGACGGGCAGGACGGCCCGGGGCACGAGGCGGTGCTGTTCTTCCGGCCGCCGTCGGCGAGGGACAGCAGGGAGTTCTACGCCGACGCCCGCTACGGCGAGCTGTGGGTCGGTCCCCGGCCGAGGCTCGACGAGGTCGAGGCGCTCACCGGGCTGCGCTGCCGCCACCTCGACGAGCTGCACGACGCTCTGGCCAAGGACGTCGGCGAGGGCGGGGTCCCGGTGCGCCTGGTCAGGAGAGCCGATCCGGCGGTGGACGCGGTCGTCGCGGAGGCGAGGGCTGCCGGCGGGACCGACGCCGAGCGGGCTGCGGCCGACGACGCCGAGCTGGCCAGGGCGGTGTCCGAGCTGCGGCTGGTCAAGGACACCTGGGAGGTCGCCGAGCTCCGCCGGGCTGTGGAGATCACCGCCGAGGCCTTCGCGGACATTGTGCGGGCGCTACCCGCCGCGCTGGCCTCGCCACGGGGAGAGCGGGTGGTCGAGGGGGTGTTCGCGCTCCGCGCCCGTGAGGAGGGCAACGGGGTGGGCTACGACACCATCGCCGCGGCCGGCCCGCACGCCTGCACCCTGCACTGGATCCACAACGACGGCACCGTGCACCCCGGGGACCTGCTCCTCGTCGACGCGGGCGTGGAGGTGGACAGCCTCTACACGGCCGACGTGACCAGGACCCTGCCCGTCTCCGGCACCTTCAACTCGGCCCAGCGCGCCGTCTACGAGGTCGTGCTCGAGGCGGCCGACGCCGCCTTCGCCGTCGCCAGCCCCGGGGTCCGGTTCCGGGACGTCCACGCCGCCGCGATGCGGGTGATCGCCACCCGGCTGCACGCCTGGGGCTGGCTGCCGGGCAGCGTCGAGGAGTCGCTCGCCGACGAGGGCCAGTTCCACCGCCGCTGGATGGTGCACGGGACCAGCCATCACCTCGGCCTCGACGTCCACGACTGCGCCCAGGCCAGGTCCGAGATGTACCTGGACGCCGAACTGCGCCCCGGCATGGTCTTCACCATCGAGCCCGGCCTCTACCTCATGCCGGACGACCTGCTCGTCCCGGAGGAGATGCGGGGGATCGGGGTCCGGATCGAGGACGACGTGCTGGTGACCGTGGACGGGGTCGAGAACCTCTCCGCGATGCTCCCCCGCACCCCGGACGGAGTCGAGGCGTGGATGGCCGGACTGGCCCGCGACACGTCGACGGGCCAGCACCGACACGCGTGACGAAACCGGACGTACTCCCCGACGGTTCCCCCGAACGCCGACCTCCCCGTGGTACGCCGGCCCGTATGGCGCTACCCTTACCGAGGTTTGGGTCCGCACGGCTGTGAGGAGGTGAGGCAGGTGCCGTCCATCGATAGCACCCCTCCCAGTACCAGCCCCGCCGTGACGGGCACCGGGAGCGTCTAGCACCGACCACCCACGGCTCGCGCCGACCTCAGGCTCCTGACGGCTGAGGTCCGGCAGGGCCTGCGCGCACCCGTCCCCCTTCGTCACGGCACGCCCCTCGACGGAGGTGAGATCGACATGAACCGTCCTGCCCGCGCGTCCCTGCGCACTCTGCCCCTCAGCCGAACCCGGCACCTTCGCACCGCGACGACCGTCCGTCACTCCGGCGTCCGGGTCCCTGCCCTGTCCCGACGCACGACGGCCCTGCTCGACGCCACCGTCGCATGGGGTCACTACGTCGGTGGCGTCCGCCAGCCGAGCAACGACTTCGAGGCCTGTGTCGCCGCGGCGAGGAACGGCGAGGGGTTCGTCTGGATGGGCGTGCACGAGCCCAGCACCCCCCAGCTCAACCAGCTCGGGGTCATCTTCGGACTGCACCCCCTGTCGCTGGAGGACGCCTCCAGCCCGCAGCAGCGGCCCAAGTTCGAACGGGACGACGACTACGCGGTCCTCGCCCTGCGCACCCTCGCCTACGTCCCGCGCGAGGAGCGGGTCGGCAACGGCGCGGCCAAGCCCACCGGCGGGCGCGAGGACACCGGAGCCGAGCCGGACGAGGGCGGCGACGTCGTCGAGACCGGAACGATCATGGTGTTCGTCGGCGACTGGTTCGTGGTCACCGTCCGGCACGGTCGGCACGCCTCCATGGCGGGCCTGCGCCGCCGGGTGGAGGAGAACCCGATGCAGCTGGCGCTCGGCCCCTCGGCGGTGCTCCATGCCGTCGTGGACAAGGTCGTCGACGACTACCTGGCCGTCACCGACGCGGTGCTGGAGGACATCGAGGAGATCGAGAACAGCGTCTTCTCGGCCCGGCTGGTCGCCGACATCGAGCGCATCTACCAGCTCAAGCGCGACGTCATCGAGATGAAGCGCACCGTGGGGCCGCTGTCCCTGCCGGTCCGGCAGCTGTCGGAGCGCCCGCAGCCCTTCATCAACGCCGAGATCCGGGAGTACTTCCGGGACGTCGACGACCACCTGGCCCGGGTCCACGAGCAGGTTTCGAGCTTCGACGAGCTGCTCACCACGATCCTCCAGGCGGGGCTCGCCCGGCTGTCGGTCGCCGAGAACGAGGACATGCGCAAGATCTCGGCCTGGGTGGCGATCGCCGCCGTTCCCACGATGATCGCCGGCATCTACGGCATGAACTTCACCTACATGCCGGAGCTGCAGTCCCGGTGGGGCTACCCCTCGGTGCTGGCCGTCATGTTCACCGCCTGCGCGCTGATGTTCCGCGGTTTCAAGCGCAACGGGTGGCTGTGACCTGACCGGCCGTAGGTGAGCCGGCGCAGCAGCACCTCGAACGGCCCGCGCCGTCCCGCCCGGGCCAGCCCGACGGCGACCAGCACCGTGGCCAGCCACACCGCGACCCCGATCGCGTAGGCCTGGGCCGTGCCGATCCGCGCTCCCAGCCCGAACCCCCACGCGCTCAGCAGCGGCGCGAACACCATCGACTGCAGCAGGTAGCAGGTCAGCGACCGCTCCCCCACCGCGGCGACCCCCGCCACCACCCCGGACCGCCCCACCCTGCGCAGCCGCGCCGCGAGCAGCGCGAACAGGCACAGGTAGCCGAGGCCGGTGAACACGCCGACCAGGTGGTGCACGATGACGAGGGCGATCCCCACCGGGCGCGGCGGTTCGTAGAGCCGGGCGACGGTCAGGGCGTGCGGCAGCCCGCCGACGAGGTTCACGACCATGGCTGTCACGGCGACCCGGCGCAACGTGGCGACGTGGTCCTGGGGCCGGTCCAGCCACCCGGCCCGTGCGACGAGGAAGCCGATGACCAGCAGGAAGATGTACGGGATCACGAGCACGACCTCGACCGCGAAGAGCAGGTGACCGACGCCACGGTCGAGAACACCGGCGAGGTAGTCGGGGCCGGCCTCCCTCTCCCACGGCTTGCTCTGCTCGATCGCGTTGATGACGTGGTTGGCCGTCAGCACGAGCGCACTGGGCACGGACCAGCGCAGCAGCACCGCCCGCCGCCGGTGCACCAGGGACAACGCCACCAGGCAGGTGGCCCCGTAGACGGCGAGGATGTCGCCGTCCCACAGCAGCGCGGCGTGCACCACGCCGAACACGATCAGCCACGCCCCGCGGCGGGCCAGCGCCCCACGCGCCCGCCGCGGCTCGGCTCCCCGCGCGGTCATCCGCCGGACCATGACCGCCATCCCGTAGCCGAAGAGGATCGCGAACATCGGGTACGACCGCTCCGACACGAACACGGTCACCACGAGGTCGGCGAGCCGGTCGAGGGTCCCGCCGTCCACCGGCCGGTAGCCGTACCCCGCCGTCCTCCCGTACAGGTAGCACTCGACGTTCGCCACAGCGATGAACAGCAGCATCGCTCCCCTGGCCAGGTCGGGTGCCAGCGAGCGGTGCCGGGAGGAGATGGGTCCGGGCCCGGTGGCTGGTCGCGCCACCGGGCCCGCGGAGTGCCGTCCCGGGCCGGTGCGGCTCGGGCTGTCCGCCGAGGCCGTCACGTGCTGCGTGGTCATGAGGAGACCGTAGGAACCCGGCGGCCGGCGGGCAGTGACGCACGCACCCGAACCCGATCTCCGGACCGCCTCCGCCGCGGGGGTGAGGCCCGCCCCCGGTCAGGCATTCGACGACACCGCGGGCAGGGCCGCTCCCGGAACCGGCCCGGCCGGGGTGACCCGCCGCCCGTAGCTGAGCCGGCGCAGCAGCACCTCGAACGGCCCGCGTCGTCCCGCCCGGGCCAGCAGCACGGCGACCAGCACCGTCACCAGCCACACCCCGAGAGCCAGGGCGTACGCCTGGGTGGTGCCGATCCGCTCCCCCAGCCCGAGCCCCCACCCGCTCAGCAGCGGCGCGAACACCATCGACTGCACCAGGTAGCAGGTCAGCGACCGCTCCCCCACCGCGGCGACCCCGGCCACCACCCCGGCCCGCCCCGCAGCCCCCAACCGGGCGGCCAACAGCGCGAACAGGCACACGTAGCCGAGCCCCATGACGCACCCGGAGAGCTGGTGGGCCGTGGCGAAGGCGATCCCGACCGGGCGCGACGGCTCGACCACCCGCGCGACGGCCAGGGTGTGCGGCAGTCCGCCGACCAGGTTCACCACCAGCCCCGCCAGCACGACCAGGCGCAGCGTGCGCACGTGCTGCTCCGGTCGGTCCAGCCACCCGGCCCGCGCCACCAGGAAACCGGTGATCACCAGGAACAGGTACGACACGGACACCCCGGCCAGGACCGTGACGAAGGCCGACTCGAACAGCCGCACCACGACGCTCCTGAGGTAGTCCCGGAACACCGTCGGCTCGCCGGACTCCGTGGCCAGGTACCCGTTGAGCACGAAGAACGCCGTCATGGTCAACAGGCTGGGCACGAACCAGCGCAGCAGCACGGCACCCCGCCGGCGCACCAGGAACAGCGCCACCAGGCTGGTCACCCCGTAGGGGGCGAGGATGTCCCCGTCGTACAGCAACGCGGCGTGCACCAGCCCGAAGGCCACCAGCCATCCGCCGCGCCGGGCCAGCACCCGACGGATCGCGCGCTCGTCCACCCCGCGTTCGGCCATCCGCCGCACCATGGTCGCGATCCCGAACCCGAGCAGGATCGCGAACATCGGGTACGACCGCTCCGCGACGAACAGGGTTCCCACCCCGTCGGTGACCCGGTCGACGGTATCGCCGTCGACCGGCCGGTGCCCGTACCCGAACTCCCTCCCGTACAGGTAGCCCACGACGTTGGCCAGCGCGATGAACAGCAGCATCGCCCCCCTGGCCAGGTCGGGTGCCAGCGAGCGCCGGTGGTGGGGGATCGGCCCGGGGTGCCCGGCGCCGTCCGTCGCGCTGGTCGCGAGAGTGCCCTGCCCTGTGGTCATGCAGGGACCGTAGACGAGCCTGACCTGCCGTTTCACCGGGATCGGCGCCAATCATGATCTCGGGGTACCCCGGTGTCCGGCGACCGGGGGACGCCGGGGTACCCCGGTCGCCGCACCGACCCGCGGCTACTCCCCTGCGTCCCCCTGCCCGCCCGCCTCGGCGTCCGGGCCGGTGCCGGAGCCGGTGCCGGCGGCCGGGCCCGCGCCGGCCTCGCGCTCGCGCCGCTCCCGCTCCAGCCGCTCCCGACGGCGCTGCTCCATGACCTCGCCGTAGGTGAGTCCGGCGCCGGCATCGGAGGCCGGACCGGCCCCGCCCTCACCGGCGCCGGGCCGGTCCTGGACCGGTGCCGCCGGTCCGGTGCCGGACGTCGTCCCCGCTCCCGCCGGGGGGCCGGCCGGTGCGTCGGAGAGCGTCGGCATCGGCGGGGCGGGGACGCCGGTCCGCGGACCACCGAGCCGGTCGAGGACGTCCATGGCGGCCCGGGCGTGCTGCTCGTGACAGAGCACCTGGTACTCGCTGGCCACGATCTGGCTGTGCGAGCTGAAGTCCCGCCTGCCCCCGGTCGCCGCGAACGAGATCACTCCGAAGAGCATGCCGAACCCCGCTCCGATCAGCATCGCCGCCAGCACGCCGAACCCGGCGCCCGAGGCGAACAGGGACAGCAGGAGCCCGACGAAGAGACCGAACCAGGCGCCGGACAGGGCTCCGGCGAACGCCGTCCTGCCGTAGGTCAGTCGCCCGGTGACCCGTTCGACCATGCGCAGGTCGGTGCCGGTGATGGTGACGGCCCGTACCGGGAACCGGTTGTCGGACAGGAAGTCCACGGCTCGCTGCGCCTCGGCGTAGGTGGCGTAGCGGGCGATGGTGACACCGGTCGGAGGGGTCGGCAGCATGGGGGTCTTGGCTCGGAACAGGGGGCCCGGGTTCGACATGGAGCCAGTCTGCTGCATGACGCCGAACTGTCACGTCTGACGGACCCGAGCCGGTACGGCCCCGGAACGCGACGGAGCGACCGCCGCGTCCGGTGGCCGCTCCCGCGTGCTGCTCTCGTGCTGCCGTGGTTCGGGTGGTGCCGTGGTTCGGGTGGTGCCGTGGGTCAGTACACGTACACCTTTCCCCCGATGGGGAGGTAGCCCTTCGACCACAGGTGGTCCATGGCCTTCAGGCTCACCCGGACACAGCCGTGCGAGGCCGGGTAGGCCGGGACAGAGGTCGCCCCGTGCACGGCGACCCCGGTCGTGGTGAAGTACTTCGGCCGGTAGAGCTTGCCCAGCGCCGACGTGCGCCACCCGTCGATCTGTCGGTTCACCCTGAAGGTGCCCTTGGGGGTGACGGCCCGGCCGGTGGTGCCGTTCGGGCGGGTGTAGGTCTTGCCCGTCCCCGTCGACGTGTTGATGATCCTCAGCACCCTGCCGTCCTTGACGACGAGCAGGAGCTGCTTGGACAGGTTCACCTCGACGACGAGGCCCTTGGTGCTGCGGGCTGACGGCCGGACCTTGTCGGCCAGCGCGGCCATGGTCTTCGGCCCGGCGATGCCGTCCCGCGTCAGGCCGGCGGCCTTCTGCGCGGCGACGACGGCCTGCTTGGTGAGGGGCCCGTACTCACCGTCGACGGACCCGAGCCAGTACCCCAGAGCCACCAGCTTGGTCTGGAGGCTCTTCACGGCGGCACCGGAGTCCCCCGGCCTGAGCACGGTCGACGACGCGGCGAGGGTGACGGTGCCCGCCTGGGCAGGCGCGGCACCCCCCGCAACGCCGATCCCCACGACTCCGACGGCGAGCACCGCAGCACTCGCCAGGAGCCTGGCGACCCGTGAAACGTTCACTTCTCCTCCCAGGACGCGGCGCGCGACGCACCCAGCGCCCACCCGCCAGACGCCTGGCCGGGTGGGAAGGTTGCGTCCGCGGACGCGGGACGACGGGCGGATCCCACGAGGTGCGACCCGCCCGTGATGGGTGACCCCTCCATTGTGGGACGTCACGGGCTTCCGCACCGGGTCTTCGGCGAAGCATCCCGGCGGGAGGGCCCCGGGACGGGAGAATGACCCGGAGTCCGGCGGAGGGGGTGCGATGGCTCGGTGGCCACGGCGGCGGACCGTCCTGGCCGGGGGGCTCGCCGCGGCCGGGCTCGGCGTCACCGGAACGCTCGTCCAGCGGGAGGTGCTTCCCGGCAGGGTCGCCATCGCCCGGCTGGTCGCGGGAGGTCGGCCCGGCGCGGTTCCCGACGCCGTGCCCGGACCGGTGCTCAGCGGCCGGTTCCCGTCCCGGTACCGGCGCGGGGTGCCGCCGTTCGCCCTCGCCGCCGTCGGCGGCGGTGACCGCTACTGGCACCGCCGGCGCGACGGCGACGACCCGGGTCGCATGGTCGCCGAGGAGTTCCTGCCGGTCCTCGCCGACACGGGGCTGGCGGCCCGGCCGACGGACCGGATCGGTCTCATGGGCATCTCCATGGGCGGGTACGGCGCGCTCCTGCTCGCCACCGTCCTCGGGCGGTCCCGGGTCGCCGCGGTGGTCGCCTCCTCGCCCGCGCTCTGGCTGCACGCCGGGGACACCGCACCCGGTGCCTTCGACGACGCCGCGGACTTCCGTCGCAACGACGTGTTCGACCGCCGTCCCCTGCTCCGCGGCATCCCGGTCTCCGTCGACTGCGGGCTGGCCGACCCGTTCCACACCGCCGCCGTCCGGTTCGCCGACGGGCTGGAGCCTCGTCCCGAGGGCTGGTTCGGGGCGGGGACCCACAGCACGGGGTACTGGCGGCTGAGGGCACCGGAGCACCTCGCCTTCCTCGGCAGGCACCTCGACCGGTCGTGACGCCGGGCACGACCCTTGCCGTGACACCGGCCGTGACGCCGGTCGTGCCCACCATGTGGACCTCCCCTTGCCTATCCACGAGGAGAGCCTTACCTTTCAGGGAGCCATCCAGAGCGGCCGAGAGACCTGGCTCGTCGACGCCGCAGCAACCACCTGGGTCGGAGACGACCCGGCCGGTGCTAAGGCCAGGACCGATGGAGGTCGCCGTGAACGCAGGACCAACGGGCCGGTCCCGCCTCGCCGGGAACACCGGCGCGATGCTCACCCGCCGACACCACGTCGACCTGCTACGCACCGCCAGCGCCGCCTGTCGTCCCTGAGCCGACCGCCGTCCGGACCGCGGACGGATCCCTGATCGCCCCCAGCCGCCGCCCGGCAACGCCGACATCGTCGTCCGCGGGTGAGAGCGGCGGACCGCGGCGGCGCGCGCCGTCCCGGTGACTCCCCGGAGGCCCGCCTGTCGCCTGGCGGCCCCCCGCCGCGGCCGATCACGGAGCGACCACGACCAGCACCGCCGTGACGGGTGCCCGCGCGGCGACGAGGAGGGACCAGCATGAGAGCCACCGGCACCGAGACCACGGCCACGGCCGAGTCCGGGTCCGAGGTCGCGACCGCCGCCGAGGTCGCGACCCCATCCGGGGACCGGCCGCGGGGGACAGCCAGCCCCCGGCCGGGCGACGGGCAGTGGGCGCTGGGCGAGACGACGCCGCTCAACCCGAACGAGGAGTGGAAGGCGCGGGAGGGCGGGCTCGCGGTCAGGGCGCGGGTGGAGTCCCGCTACGCCGCCGAGGGGTTCGCCGCCATGTCCGCGACCGACCGCGGCGGGCGGTTGCGCTGGTGGGGCCTGTACACGCAGCGCCGGCCCGGCATCGACGGCGGGCGGACCGCGACCCTGTCCACGGAGGAGCTCGAGGACGCCTGCTTCATGATGCGGGTACGGATCGACGGCGGCGCGCTGGACCTCGACCAGCTCCGGGTCCTCGCCGACGTCTCCGCCCGCTACGCGAGGGGGACGGCCGACGTCACCGACCGGCAGAACGTGCAGTTCCACTGGATCCGCGTCGAGGACGTCCCCGCGGTGTGGGAGGCGCTGGAACGAGTCGGCCTGACCACGGTGGAGGCCTGCGGGGACACCCCCAGGGTGATCATCGGCTCGCCGGTCGCCGGGGTCGCCGCGGACGAGATCGTGGACGGGACCAGGGCGATCGAGGAGATCCGGCGCCGGTACATCGGTTCCGAGGAGCTGGCCAACCTGCCGCGCAAGTTCAAGACCGGGATCTCGGGCAGCCCGCACCATGACGTCGCGCACGAGCTCCAGGACGTGGCCTTCGTCGGCGTCGTCCACCCCGAGCACGGCCCCGGTTTCGACGTGTGGGTCGGCGGCGGGCTGTCGACGACCCCGGCGATCGGCGTCCGGTTGGGGGCCTGGGTGCCGCTGGAGGAGGTCACCGAGGTCTGGTACGGGATCGTCCGGGTCTTCCGCGACTACGGCTACCGGCGGCTGCGCAACCGGGCCCGGCTGAAGTTCCTCGTCGCCGACTGGGGCGCCTCCCGGTTCCGCGAGGTACTGGAGACCGAGTACCTGGGCCGGCGGCTCCTGGACGGCCCGCCCCCGCCCCCTCCGCCGGGCGGGCGCCGCGACCACGTCGGGGTGCACCGGCAGCGCGACGGTCGCTTCTACGTCGGGGTGGCCCCGCTCGCCGGTCGGATCGACGCCGAGACCCTCACCGGCCTGGTCCGGGCCGTCGAGCGGGCGGGGAGCCGCCGGGTCCGGCTCACCCCGCTGCAGAAGATCGTCATCCTGGACGTCGAGGCGCCCCGGGTCGCCGACCTCCTCGACGACCTCGACGCGCTCGGCCTGCCGGCCAGGACGTCGGCCTTCCGCCGCGGCACGATGGCCTGCACCGGCATCGAGTTCTGCAAGCTCGCCATCGTCGAGACCAAGGCGACCGCGGCGCGGCTGGTGGCGGAGCTGGAGCACCGCCTCGCCGACGTCCCCGAGCTGTTCACCGTCGACACCCCGCCGATCGCCGTCCACCTCAACGGCTGCCCCAACTCCTGCGCCAGGGCGCAGACCGCGGGGATCGGCCTCAAGGGCATCCGGATGCGCGACCCGGCCGACCCGGACGGTGCGACGGTCGACGGGTTCCAGGTCAGCCTGGGCGGCGACCTGGGGCCCCGGCCGCGGTTCGGCCGGAAGGCCCGGGGCCTGCGAACCACGGCGGCCGACCTGCCGGACCACGTCGAACGGCTGGTGCGCGCCTGGCTGGCCGGGCGCGAGGACCGGGAGAGCTTCGCCGACTGGGCGCTCCGCGCGCCGGAGGAGGAGCTCCGGTGACCGGGGTGGGCCCTGACGTCCCTGCGGTCCGGGGCGTCCCTGAGGTCCGGAACGTCCCGGCGGCTGCGGGCGTCCCGGCGACCCCCTACGTGTGCCCCTTCTGCGGGGAGGAGGACCTCCGGCCGGCACCGGAAGGCCTCTGGAACTGCCTCAGCTGCCTGCGGGTCTTCTCCCTCGCCCTGCACGGCCTGATGTCCCCCGACCCCCCACCCGGTGTCCCCGGGACCCCGTCAGCCGCCGCGTCGTCCCGACGCCCCGAGAGCCATCGGAGTCACAGCTCATGATCGGATCACTGACCTCCCGCCCGGAGGACGTCGCCGTCGCGCTGGAGGCGGACCCCGTCGGCTTCGCCGCCCGCGCGGACGAGGTCCTCGACGGGGCGGACCCGCTGACGGTCCTCGGCTGGGCCGGGCGGGCCTTCGGCTCCTCGCTGGCCGTCACCGCTGCCATGGGTGACACCGTCCTGGCGCACCTGGCGTCCCGCGCCGTCCCCGGCGTCCACGTGCTGTTCGTCGACACCGGCTACCACTTCGTCGAGACGATCGGCACCGTCGACGCGGTCAGGGCGACCTACCCGGTCCGGCTGCTGACCGTTCGGCCGACCGCGACCAGGGCGGAGCACGAGGCGGCCAACGGCCCGCTGTACCGCACCGACCCGGACGCCTGCTGCGCCCTGCGCAAGGTCGCCCCGCTGGACGGCGCGCTGCGCGGGTACCGGGCCTGGGCCACCGGGCTGCGCCGGGACGACTCGCCGCGACGGGCCGGCACCCCGACCGTGTCCTGGGACGCCCGGCGCGGGCTGCTCAAGCTCGCCCCGATCGCAGGGTGGACCGACGCCGACGTCGAGGCCTACGCGCTGGCGAACCCCGACCTCGTCACCAACCCGCTGTTGCAGCTCGACTACCTGTCCGTCGGCTGCGCCCCGTGTACCCGGGCGGTCGCCCCCGGTGAGGACCCCAGGGCCGGCCGCTGGGCCGGGTTGGCGAAGACCGAGTGCGGCCTGCACGTGTGACCCGGAGCCGGAGACCGTTCCACAAGGAGCCGGAGACCGTGCCGCAACCGGTGACAGCCTGCGCCGTCAGCCGGACGCGACGCGACCGTCAGCTGGGCGCGACATAGGTCCTCGTCTCGGTGTCCGTCTGCCCGGCGGTGTCAGTCACCGTGAGGACGATCGTGTACGTCCGGTTCACCTCGTTCGGGTAGTCGTGGTAGATGGGGTCGTCGTTGAGGGGCATCGGCAGGGTCGTCGACTCCCCGTCCCCCCAGTCGAAGACCGCCGCGACGATCCCGTGGTCGTCCGAGGACTGCGAGGCGATACCCCAGATGCCGACCCGGTAGCTGTACCCCCGGCGGTAGAAACCGGCCACCGGCGGGTCGTCCGGTTCGGTCACCGTCACCCGGACGGTGTCGGAGGCGGTCAGGCCGTCGGTGTCGGTCACGGTTGCCCGGACCGTGTAGCTGCCCACCTCGGAGTAGGTGTTGGCGAACCGCTGCGCACCGCCGAGGGTGCCGGTGGTGGTGTCGCCGTCGCCCCAGTCGAGGACCAGGTCGACCGTGCTCCCGTCGTCGGTCCAGTCGACCACGAGGTTCAGCGGCGCCCCGACCAGGACGCTGGCCGTCGAGGAGCCGAGGGACACCGTCGGCGGGGTCCTGGGGTCGGTGACGGTCACCGTCGCGGTGTCGGTGTCGCTCTGCCCCGCCCCGTCGACCACGGTGAGGGTCACCGTGAAGGTCCCCACCTCGTCGTAGGTGTGCAGCCGGTGCGCCGGACCGGGGATCGGCATCGCGCTCCCCGTCGTGCCGTCCCCCCAGTCCAGGGTCGCCGCGACGATGCCGTTGTCGTCCGTCGAGCCGTTGACGTCGGCCGATGCCGCGTTGTGGAGCTCCACCGCGGAGCCGAGGGACAGCACGGCGGTCGGCGGCTGGTCGGCCGGGACGGTCGTGGTCGTCCCGGGCGTCGCCGGCGGTGTCGGCGGCTCGACCGGGCCGCCGGGTGACCTGGTCCCGGTGGTCGTCGGGGCGACCGATCGGGCGACGACCGGCAGCAGCACCGACGTGAACAGCACCCTCCCGTTGTCCAGCCGGGCGCGCACGGAGACCCGGTAGGAGCCGGGGACGACCCAGGTGTGGCCGACCTCGACCCCGTTGACCTGGGGGGTGCGGTCACCGAAGGACCAGGTGGCCGTGGTGACCCGGCCCTGGCGCGCGCTCACCCGCAGCCCGAGCGGGAGGCCTGCCACCGCGGGGTTCCGGGTGACCTGGACCCGCAGCCCGCTCGAGTCGGGCCGGGTCCTCGGGTCGCGGGACGCCGTCGTCGGGGCGGAGGTCTGCGACACCTCCGGACCGCGCCCGTTCTCCCCGGAGAGCCCGCTGCCGCCGGTCTGCGGCTGGATGCCGCGGGCGGGGTCGGCCGGGTCGTACTTGAGCACCGGCTTCACCGAACCGTCCACCAGGATCACCCCGGCCCGCTGACTGGCCGGATCGTTGTAGAACACCGCCCCGTCCCGGGGGAACAACTCGAAGCCGGCCAACCCCG
>JAAYAH010000074.1 GCA_012719445.1 Actinomycetales bacterium
ACCCCGCCCACCCGGCGCGACAACCGGGCCACCACCATCCCCGGACCCCGAAACCCACCCCCCATCAGCATCCCCGATCAAGAAACCACTCGCCCAAACAGCGCTACTCGCGGATCTGGGTCTGAGTGCGGACACCAAGGCACTGCTGGCTCCGGGTACCGCACTCCGGGTCGGTACCGGTCTCACTGCTGACTACGTCAATGTCGTCAGCAACGACGACCGTGATGTCGTCACCCTTGACCGCCCCATCGTGAATGCTCACGTCGGTCACAACGTCGCGACCCTCGGCGCGGACTTCGCTCTCGTCAAGGTCGGGACCTCGAAGACCCTTCCGGCCGCCTACGCCGCTGGTGACAACCTCTATGTCGGTGCTGGCACACCGGGCTCCTACACGTTCCGGGTCTTCCAGGACCACAACGGAAATGGTGCCTACGAGTCCGACATGGACGACGCCACCCAGGCGTTCTCGCTGACGGTCAAGGACGTCACCGGGGCGACTGCGTCTGAGACCGATGATCTCGACTTCGTGGTTTCCGCACCGACGTCGATTGGTCTGGGCTTCCCGCTGACGACGACCAGCACCCCGAGCCTGACCTTCACCGACACCCGTGGGGCGAACGGGGCGACGGGTTATGGGAAACTTGGTGAAGCTCTGGCCACGGCCATGCGGTTCACCTACCTCGGTGGCGGTGTTCCCGGAACCGAGACCCCGTCCTTCAACGGGACCCTGTTCACCTTCACCACCGCTGCGGCGACTACCGCGGGTGCGCTCACCACGCAGCCGAAGCTCGACAAGGACGGTGCTGCCACCTACTACACCCCCACGGCGCAGTTGGCCACGACGACTGTCGTCGACAACGGCGTGACCGGCATGAGCGCTGTTGAGGTCGAGGAAGTCGAGGGTAGCGTCCTGGCCGGTGTGGGAACCGCAACAATCAAGCCCGCGACCGCGTCGACGACCTACTCCGTGACGGTCACCGACGCAGGGACGAAGACCGACGACACCGTCTACTTCACCCTTGTTCCGGGCACCAACACCCCGGTGCTGACCGGTGACGGGACGTTCATCAGCGACACCTCGGGCACAAAGGTGTACTCGGTGACCGCGGACGCTGACGGCGTAGCCGAGATCACCGTGACCAGCAGCGTGACCACGAACGGCACCACGTTCACGGTCGACGCCATGTCCAACAACAAGAACGTCGATCTCGTGACCTCGACGTACACGACCCCGTCGGCAAAAACCTTCGCGCTGACCACGGATGAGGCATCGCTGTACCCGACCGTGGGTACCGAGAGCATCGCCTTGGCCGGAACTCTGAAGGACCAGTACGGGAGTGCCTTCCAGCCAGCGCCGTCGGCCGACCAGCAGGTGACCGTCACCGCCGACACCGCCCGGGATGACTGCGACTACGACGCGGGTGGTACGGACACCTACGCCACCCTGACCGCGGGGGCGTTCAGCAGCACCTACACCGCAGCAGCCGGGGCGGCCGCCGGTAAGTGCGACGTGATCCGGTTCGCCTACGCCGGGGCGACCTCGTACGACGTGGTCCTTCGCTGGACCTCCTCGGAGGCGGCAGCCGCGATCACCATCGCCAAGCCGAACGACAATGCGATCGGGGTCAACCTGTCCGACTCGCAGGACGCTCCCGGAGCAGCAACAGCCATTGCGGTCGGTCAGGCAGCGGGGGGTGCCACGGACTTCGGCGACTCCGACGGTCAGATCAGCGCCACGGTCAAGGACGCCACGGGCAACGCCCTGGCCTACAAGCCGGTGACCATCACCGGGAGCGAGGGCGTGTACTTCTCCACCGCTGCGGCCGGTACCGACCTGGAGACCACCATCGAGAAGGTGTCCACGGATGCCGGAGTGGTCACCGGTGTCTATGCCTTCTTCACCAAGTCGGGTACGGCGACGGTGACCTTCACCTCGGGTGCCGCCAGCGCTACCGCCACCATGACCACGGACGTCTCCGACGACGCCTATGTGGTCACGGTCGACGACGTGACAGCCGATCCGGGCTCGACGGTGATCGTGACCGGTACGGTCGCGGACGCGTTCGGCAATGTGGTTCAGAACTCGACGGTGAACCTCAGCCTGGGCGCCTCCACGCTGGGCACCCTCGGGGACAGCGCGCCCGCGACAAACAGCGAGGGCGTGTTCAGCACCACCTTCCTCGCCGGATCGAACCAGAACGGCGAGGCCACCCTCACCGCAACGCTCAACGGCCAGACCCAGAACAAGACCGCCGACGCGGTGTGGCTGGCCACGGGTAAGTTGACGATCGCTGACGGTGACTACCAGGACACCGCCACGGTGACGGTTTCCCCCGAGGAGCTCACCATCGTGGCTCCGGCGACCCGCAGCGGCGCCGGGACGGTCACCCTCACCGGTACCGCCAAGCCCAGCACCTCGGTCAAGATCTACGCCCAGGCAACCGGAACCTCCGACGCCTACGGCCTGGTCAAGACCGTGACCTCGGACGCCGAGGGTGCCTGGACGGCCAGTGTGATCATCAGCAAGTCGATGACCTTCATCGCTGAGACGACCACCGCCACCAGCGACGAGGCCGCGACCGAGATCATCACCATGGAGGCGATCCCGCAGCGGACCAACTCCGGTGCCACCACGCTCTCCGGTGTGGCGGTGCCCGGTTCGACGGTGACCATCCGCAAGAAGGTGTACGGCACCTCCACCTGGTCCACGGTGGGTACCGTGACCGCGGACGAGACCACCGGTGCCTACTCCAAGGCCGTGTGGGTCGCGAAGTACACCAGCTATGCAGCCAAGACCACGGTCGCCACGAGCCCGATCCGGGCGGCCAAGGTCAAGGCGGTCGTGGTGTGGTCCGGTGACAAGGCCAAGGGCGGCGGCAAGTACCTGCTCCGCGCCGACGGTGCACCGAACCTGGCCGGCACGCTGACCTTCTACCAGAAGAGCGGCAGCACCTGGGTGAAGATCAAGGACGTGGCCACCGGCACGTACGGCACCGGGTCCTACACCTGGAGCACGACGAAGGGCGCCAAGACCGTCAAGGTCACGTTCGTGGCGCCCGGGCTGGTGAAGTCCGCCGCCGTCACGAAGAGCATCACGGTCACCTGACCTGAGCTCTGCACCACCCGCACCACGGGAGCCGGGGCGGTCCTCACGGGCCGTCCCGGCTCCTTCACGTCCCGGCGATGCTCCCGCGATGTCTCCCGAGCTGTTGCCCGGTTCGTCCCCTCCCTACCGGGGAGGGTGTCACGGCAGAATCACGGGATGGTCGATCCACAGCGCGGTGATGCTGCCGATCCCGGTCGCGTCCGGCGCGACCGCGCGGTCGGCCCCGGCCCTCGCCGACGCGGTGGGAGGCCGAACGGCGGCCCCGGCGCGCTGCCCCGTGCGTCCCTCGGCCTGCGCCTGCTGACCCTGATCAGCGTCGTCATCGCGGCGGCCAGCGGCCTGGTCGCCGCCCGGATCGCCGTCGCCGGGCTGACCACCCCCGGCCCGAGGGTCGTCGCGCAGCAGCTCGCCTTCCTCGACGGCGCGCTGCGGGACGGCGCGGCCGAGCGGATGCAGCGGGACTACCCCGAGGGCTTCCTGCTCACCCACGCCCTCGTCGGCCTGGCCCGGGCCGAGGGCGCGCTGCCGGGGGACCGGGACGCCGCCGCGGACGTCGAGCGGGCGTTGAAGGCCATCGACTCCCCGGCCGGCCGGGCACCGTTCCCGCCCAAGGCGTCCCCGCCGTACGGGGCCTTCTGGTCCGGCTGGTCGCTGCTCGTCGCGACCGAGCACGCCCGGATCACCCAGTGGGTCGAGGACCTCGACGACGTGCGGAAGCGCGCGGTCGCCGTCCGGGACGCCCTGCGCGACAGCGGCAGCGGGTTCCTGGAGTCCTACCCGGGGCAGCGGTGGCCCTGCGACACCGTGCTCGCCCTCGCCGCCCTCGCCCGCGCGGACCGGCTGGTCGACGTGCCCGACGCGGAGCCGGTGATCCGCGGCTGGACGCAGCGCACCCGCGCCGTCCGGGATTCGGAGACCGGGCTGCTGCCGCACCTGCTCGTCGGCGGGGACCCCAAGAAGCCCCGACCGGACGGTGAGCAGGTCGCCGAAGGGCCGCGGGCGACGTCCCAGTCGATGATCCTGACCTTCGAGCCGGACTACGACCCCGACCAGGCAGAAGCCGACTACACCGCGTTCGTCTCCACGTTCGTCACCCGGCGGGCGGGGCTGGTCGGCGTGCTGGAGTACCCGCGGGACCGGCCGGGGACCGGGGACGTCGACTCCGGGCCGCTCGTCCTCGGGGTCTCGGCCAGCTCCTCGGTGGTGACCCTCGCCGCCGCCCGGCGCAACGGCGACCGCCGCCTGGCCAGGACCCTGGAGGGGGAGGCGGAGTTACTCGGGATGCCGGTGACCTGGCGGGGCGGGCGACGGTACGCCGCGGGGCTCATCCCGGTCGGGGACGCCTTCCTCGCCTGGGCGAGATCCCGTCCCTTCGGCGAGAGCAGGTCCCTCCCGCAGTCGCCGTCGGTCACTCCCGCCCCGGCGACCCCGTCCCCGGGAGCCGCCACGCCCACCTCGTCCGCGCGGACCACACCGCAGGCCTCCGGCTCGTCGTCCCTGACGGCGGCCCCGACAGCCGGGGCCGGGCCGGGCTCGCCGACAGGCCCGGACACCCCGGGATGGCTCTGGTGGGCGTGGTTCGCCCTCTTCCTCGTCCCGGTCGCCCCCGCCGTGGTGCTGGTGGCCCGGGTGATGGGCTTCACCACCCCCACCCCTGCGGACCTCGCCCCGTCGCCTGCTGACTTCGCTCCATCACCCTGACCAACCCAGCGCCGACCGATGGCGGGCTACCCGGCGGAGACGGGCACCATGAGGACGCCGAACGCCGGCACGTAGAGCTCGAGCCGCTGGGAGCTGTCCTTCGGTGCGGGCAGGAGCATCCACGCCAGCCGGGACTCGTCGCGCTCAAGCCAGGACCTGGTCCCGCCGCCGATCAGCGTCCCCTCACCGTTGATCACCGGGAGCAGGCGATGCCCCGCGGCCCGGTCGTAGCCGGCCACGGCCATGTCGGAGCTGGTCGTCCGGCCGGTGAACAGCGCGTTCAGCTCGCTGAAGGACGAGTCCGGGCCGGCGACGACGCGGACCCGCATCTCCAGGGCGACCACCGGCCCCAGGCTCTCGGCCCGGGTGACGTCCAGCCGCAACGTCCACCGGGTGCGCTCGGATCCGATCGTCACGGTGCGCTGCGTCGAGGCGAGCGAGCCCTCCGGGGCACCGGCGGCGGGTGCCGCGGGCGCCGGCTCCTGGGCCGGGACGGCGATCTTCGCGGTGTCGGTCTCCCGCGGCTGTCCCTTGCCGGAGAAGACGATGCTGACCCGCCGGTTGCGGGCGCGTGCCCGGTCGTCGGTGCCCCGGACCAGGGGGCGCGACTCCCCGACGCCCCGCGCGGTGAGGGTGATGCCGGTGTTGTCGAGCTGCGGGGTGAGCCGCTCGGCCACCGCCGTCGCGCGGTCCTTCGACAGGGTGAGGTTGGCGGCGGTGCTGCCCACGTCGTCGGTGTGCCCGACGACCGTGGCCGGGCCGGCGACCCCCGCCGTCCGCATCCGTTCGGCGAGGTCGCCGAGGGCCTTCTCGGCCGCGGTGTCCAGGGTCGCGCTGCCGGTCTCGAACAGCACGTCGGTGGAGACGGAGAAGCTGGGTCCCGCGCCCGCCTCGACGTTCTCCTCGACCAGCACCAGCGGCTCGCGGACCAGTTGGATGGACCCGGGCTTGCCGCCGATGCTCAGTGTCTTCCCGGGTACGGCGCCCGCCCCGGGCTCGGGCCAGGTGGACGGACTGGTGCTCGGGACCGCCGCCCCGGCGCCCGTCGGCAGGAGCGTCAGCCCGACGCACCCGAGCGCCGCGACGCAGGCCGCGGTGACCCTGCGCTGTCGCTTCATGAGACCGGAACCCCCGCGACCGGGCCGAGACCGGGGAAGGCGATGGTGAGCTCCTTCACGCCGTCGGGCGGTGCCGGGTAGTCGGCGAACACGACCGTGCTCTCGTCGAGCTCGAACGACCCGAGGTCGCGGGAGCACACGCACTCGTCGTCCGACGTGGTCAGCGGGCGGTACTCGCGCAGGTTCACGGTGTCGAGCAGGACGACGCCGTCGACCTCGGAGCCGCTGCCGAAGAACGAGCTGGACAGCGACGAGGTGCTGCCCTTGCTGCGCGGGGTGACCGCGAACTCCAGCCGGAGCACCTTGTCCCGGCGGGCCAGCCGGAGGACGTCGACGGTCACCTCGAGGCCATTCACGGGCCGGACGATCGTGGCCTTCGCGTCCTTGACCGAGCCGTCGTCGGCGAGCTCGACGACCGGGACGCTGGTGCCGCTGCCGCCCCCGTCGTCGTCACCGAAGAGGCCGCAGCCGCCGAGCGTTCCCGCCGCCAGCACCACGGTGACCAGTACCACCCCGGAGCGCACCGCCGCGGGCGCCCTGCGGCGTCCCTCCCGGTGCTGACGGTGCTCGTCCCGGTTCCGGTGGTGATCCTCCCCGTGCTGACGGAGTCCTTCTCGGACTCGGGCAGCCCACATCGGCAGGCGCATGGCAGTCACTTCCCACCCCTCGTCGGTCACGTGTGTGGTGCGCCTCCCATCCCCCCGGGCAGGCGTCGGCAGTCGACAGCCTGAGGACGGCGACCGCTCGGGATCCTAACGGCTGTTTCCCCCCCACGGGTACGTTCCGTGAGACCGGATCGACCGACGGCGGTCGCCGGACCCCGATGGTCACTCCTGGTGACGTCGACCCTCGTCGTGAGGGACGCCCGCCTGCTCCGTGTTCCCGACGCCGGCCCCGACAGCCGGGGCCGGGCCGGGCTCGCCGACAGGCCCGAGCACCCCGGGATGGCCGGTACGGCCGACCACCGAGAATGTGATCATCGCTCGGGGGAACCTGCACGACTACCATCGAAGGGTGACCTTCACCCGGATCACCATCGACCCCGAGATCATGGGCGGTGTGCCCTGTATCCGGGGCATGCGCATGCCCGTCGCCACCGTCGTTGCGGCCGTCGCCGATGGCATGACTGTTCCGGAGATCCTGACCGAGCACCCCGACCTGACCGCCGAGGACGTCGCCGAGGCCCTCCGATTCGCTGCCGCCGCGGTTCGGGAGAGGGAACTGCCGCTGAGGCACACGGCGTGAAGTTCCTCATCGACAACAACCTCTCGCCTGTGGTCGCGAACCTCCTCAACCAGGCCGGACACGACGCGGTCCACCTACGCGACTACGGCATGACCGCAGCGCCCGATCCGGACGTGATGGACCGAGCTGCGACCGAGGAGCGCGTCCTCGTCTCTGCCGACACCGACTTCGGTGCGCTGCTCGCCCAGCAAGGAGCGGACCGGCCATCGCTCGTGCTCGTCCGACGCCTGTCCGGACGGCGAGCGACCGAACAGGCCGCGATCATCCTGGCCAACCTCGACACCGTCATTGACGACCTCGACGCCGGAGCCGTCGTCGTCCTCGCCGAAGACGTTCTGCGCATCAGACGCCTCCCCCTCCTCCCGCGCTGAGCATCACCATGCCCTGGCCGGGGCCGTCAGCGGGTGCCGCCCCTGCCACTGGTGGCACATCACTGGTGGCACATCGTTGGTGGCAGAGCGAGCTCACAACGCGGGAACAACCCCCATCGGCCACCGGTCGGCGGCCCGGGCGACCGCGAAGGTGGCCTCAGCCGACCAGGAGCTGGGCCAGCACGATCTTCACGATCATGGCGGCGGGGTAGACGAGCGCGTAGCCGAGCGCCACCCGGGTGTCGAAGGACGTGCGCTCGTTGGCGAAGGCCAGCACCGCTGGCTGGGTCTGGGCACCGGCGAGCATGCCGGAGACCCGGGTCGCCCCGAGGCCGTGCAGGCGGTGCAGGGCGGCGGGAAGGACGACCGCCACCACCCCGGTGACCACGACGCCGAGGACGGCGATCCGCCAGCCGAGTCCGGAGCTGATCGCCGGCACGAACGAGCCGCCGGCCTTGACCCCGGCGTAGGCGAGGAAGGCCAGCATCCCGAACTGGGACAGGGCCGCGGCCGCCCCGACCGGCACCCCCGTCATCACCGGCCCGATCCGGCCCAGCCGCCCGAACACCAGGCCGACGAGCAGCGTCCCGGCCGCCGCGCCGATCTCGAACCCGCCGCCCGGCAGCGGGACGGTGACGAGACCCAGCAGCACCCCGAGGCACAGGCCGACGGCGAGGCCGAGCGGGTTGATGTCGGAGAGGCCGCGCACCGAGTCGCCGAGGTGGGTGGAGACCTCCTTCATCCGCGCCGTCGGCGCGATCACCCGGAGCCGGTCGCCGGGCTGCAGGACCAGGTCGTCGTCCGCGATCATGTCGACGTCGCCCCGCCGGACCCTGCTCACCATGGCGCCGAACTGCTCGAACAGGTCCAGCTCACCCAGGGTCCTGCCGGCGAGGGCGGAGCGGGACAGGGTGATCCGCCGGTAGTCGAGGTGACGCCGGTCCGCGACGAGGGTGTGCGACGACCGGTGGCCGAGGTCCTTGGCGACCCGGTCGACGACGTCCCGGGGGCCGACGACCGTGACCAGGTCGCCCTCGTGGAGGGAGTCGTCGTCGTCCGCGACCAGGACCCGCCCGGCCTCCCCGTGCCGCACCCGGGAACAGGCGACCTTCGTGCCGTACCAGCCCTCGACGTCGCCGATCCGCGGCCGGTCGGTGCGCTCGACGCGGACCGTCAGGTTGACCACGGGCGACGGACCGTCACCGTCGGTGTCCCTGCGGCGCAGGGTCACCGCCGCGGAGACCAGCAGCCCGACGACGCCGAACAGGTAGGCGATGGAGTAGCCGACCGTCGGCCCCGCGGCGCCACCGGCCCGTTCGCTGGCGGCGGCCAGTGCGGGGGTGTTGGTGAGGGCTCCGGCGAAGGTGCCGGCGATCTCGGGGGACGGCAGCCCCAGCAACCTCCCCACCCCGGTGGCGGCCACAGCGGCCGCGGCCAGCACGCCGATGACGGTGAGCACCGGGCGGACGCCGGAGCGCAGCGCGGCGAAGAAACTGGGGCCGGACAGCACCCCGACGGTGTACGTGAACAGGACCAGCCCGAGCGTGCCCACCTCGGCCGGGACGGTGAGGGTGATGTCCTTCACCGTGGCCAGGGCGGTGAGCCCGATGGCGCAGAACAGCACCGCCGCCGGGCCCACCTGGATTCCTGCCACCCGGACGGCGCCGAGTGCGGTGCCGAGTCCGAAGAGGAGGAAGAGGAGCAGGAGCGGTTCCTCGGCGAGGAACGTGAGAGCGGTGGTCACGGCGGTCTTCCTGGTCCGGCCGGTCGTCTCTCGACCGGCACCCGGTGCCATGCTCCCAGCGCCATGCCGGGTCCCGCTCGGCGAAGGTCCCGAGCCGCACGGATCGTGACGGGGACACCACGCATGGGCGGTCCCGGCCGCACGGGGAACGACCGGGACCGCGTTCATCGACGGTACGTCGGTGCCGCCGGGCGGGACAGGACCGTTCGAGTGACAGCGCCGTCGTGGTACCCGCCCTCCCGAGGGCTGCGCGCCCGGCATGCTTGAGAACCGAGGTTGAGTCGCTGTATGACTATTGAGTTGAGCGGAACAGACTCAACATGGCCGCACGTTGTGCAGTGGGAATCACCGCTGTCGGGAGGACACTCGTCACATGGACCTCAAGCTCACCACGCGCGCCCAGGAAGCGATGTCGGTGGCCATTCGCCGGGCCGCGACGGACGGGCATCCCCAGGTGGAACCGGCTCACCTGCTCGACGCGCTGCTCGCCCAGACGGACGGCGTCGCCCCGGCCCTGCTCACGGCCGTCGGCGCCGACGTCGCCAGGCTGCGGACGGCGACCACGGCGTCGCTCGCGGCGCTGCCCAGCGCCAGCGGTGCCTCGGTGAGCACCCCGAGCCTCGGCCGGACCGCCTACCAGGCCCTCTCCGCCGCGGGTGAGGTGGCCCGTCGGCTCTCCGACGAGTACGTCTCCACCGAGCACCTGCTCATCGGCCTCGCTCCCGAGGGCGGCGGTCGCGGGTCGGCAACCGGCCCGACCGCGACGAGGGCGGCGGCACCCGGTGCCGCCTCGGTCCCCGGCGGGGTCGCCGACGTCCTGGCCACCGCCGGTGCGACCCGCGAGGCCCTGCTCGCGGCGCTGCCCGGGGTCCGCGGCAACGCCAAGGTCACCAGCCCGGACCCCGAGGGCACCTACAACGCCCTGGAGAAGTACGGCATCGACCTCACCGCCGCCGCGCGGGACGGCCGCCTCGACCCGGTGATCGGCCGGGACGCCGAGATCCGCCGGGTCGTCCAGGTGCTGTCCCGCCGGACGAAGAACAACCCCGTGCTCATCGGCGAGCCGGGGGTCGGCAAGACCGCCGTCGTCGAGGGCCTCGCCCAGCGGATCGTCGCCGGCGACGTCCCCGAGTCCCTGCGCGGCAAGCGGCTGGTCGCCCTCGACCTCGGCGCGATGGTCGCCGGGGCCAAGTACCGCGGCGAGTTCGAGGAGCGGCTCAAGGCCGTGCTGGAGGAGATCAAGGCCTCCGAGGGGCAGGTCGTCACCTTCATCGACGAGCTGCACACCGTCGTCGGCGCCGGGGCGGCCGGCGAGGGCGCCATGGACGCCGGCAACATGCTCAAGCCCATGCTGGCCCGCGGCGAGCTGCGCATGGTCGGCGCGACCACCCTCGACGAGTACCGCGAGCGGATCGAGAAGGACGCCGCGCTGGAGCGCCGGTTCCAGCAGGTCTACGTCGGCGAGCCCAGCGTCGAGGACACCGTCGGCATCCTCCGCGGGCTCAAGGAACGCTACGAGGCCCACCACAAGGTGTCGATCTCGGACGCCGCGCTGGTCGCGGCGGCGACCCTGTCCCACCGGTACATCTCCGGCCGGCAGCTCCCCGACAAGGCCATCGACCTCGTCGACGAGGCCGCCAGCCGGCTCCGGATGGAGATCGACTCCTCGCCCGAGGAGATCGACGCCCTGCGCCGGGCCGTGGACCGGCTGAAGATGGAGGAGATGGCCCTGGCCAGGGAGGAGGACCCGGCCAGCCGGGCCCGCCTGGAACGGCTGCGGGCCGACCTCGCCGACCGGTCGGAGCAGCTCGCCGCGCTCACCGCCCGGTGGGAGCAGGAGAAGGCCGGGCTCAACCGGGTCGGCGAGCTCAAGGAGCGGCTGGACGCCGCCCGCTCCCAGGCCGAACGGCTGCAGCGGGAGGGCGACCTGGCCGGGGCGTCCCGGCTGCTCTACGGCGAGATCCCGACCATGGAGAAGGAGCTGGCCGAGGCCCAGGCCATGGAGACCGGCCCGGTGTCAGCGGAGACGGCCCAGCCGATGGTCAAGGAGGAGGTCGGCCCGGACGACGTGGCCGACGTCGTCTCGGCCTGGACCGGAATCCCCGCCGGTCGGCTGCTGGAGGGGGAGACCGAGAAGCTGCTCCGGATGGAGGAGGTCATCGGGGCCCGGCTCATCGGACAGCGGGCCGCGGTACGAGCGGTGTCCGACGCCGTCCGGCGGGCCAGGGCCGGCATCAGCGACCCGGACCGGCCCACCGGCTCGTTCCTCTTCCTCGGCCCCACCGGCGTGGGCAAGACAGAGCTGGCCAAGGCGCTCGCGGACTTCCTCTTCGACGACGAGCGGGCCATGGTCCGGATCGACATGAGCGAGTACTCCGAGAAGCACTCGGTGGCGCGTCTCGTGGGGGCCCCGCCCGGGTACGTCGGGTACGAGGAAGGCGGGCAGCTCACCGAGGCGGTGCGGCGCCGTCCCTACTCGGTGGTCCTGCTCGACGAGATCGAGAAGGCGCACCCCGAGGTCTTCGACGTCCTGCTCCAGGTGCTCGACGACGGCCGGCTCACCGACGGGCAGGGCCGGACGGTCGACTTCCGGTCGGTCATCCTCGTGCTCACCTCGAACCTCGGCTCCCAGTACCTCGTCGAGCCGGGGCTGGACGAGCACGCCAAGCGCGAGGCGGTCATGTCCGCGGTGCGGGCGGCGTTCAAGCCGGAGTTCCTCAACCGGCTGGACGACGTCGTGATCTTCGAGTCGCTCGGCGTCGAGGACCTGACCCGGATCGTCGACCTGCAGGTGGCCCTGCTCGCCCGGCGGCTCGGCGAGCGACGGCTGACCCTCGACGTCACCCCGGCGGCCCGGGAGTGGCTGGCCCTCACCGGCTACGACCCCGCCTACGGGGCCCGGCCGCTGCGCAGGCTCGTGCAGCGGGAGATCGGGGACCGGCTCGCCACGGCTCTGCTGTCGGCGCAGATCCGGGACGGCGACACGGTGCTCGTCGACTGCATGGTCATGGACGAGGCAGGCCGGTGCGACGGCCTGACCGTCACCGGCGGACCGGCCGGGTGCGGACCCTGATCAGGCAGCCCGGCCGGGTGTGCCCCCTGGTCAGGCCGCCGGACCGGTGAGGGCGGCCAGGGGCTTGTGCAGCGGGTCGCCGTCGCTCTTGATCAGGCAGACCACGCTGCGGTCGCTGGCCGCCCACCCCGCACGCTTGGGGTAGACGTAGAACACGCTGAGGTCCTTGATGCCGGCGAACTCGATCCCTGTCGGGATCCGGTCCGAGCACCCGGCGTCGGCGGCCTCCTGCACCTTGGCCTCGCCGGGGTACTCGTTCTGCGGGAGATCGAACTGGGCGAACGCCTCGGCGGCATGCGGCTGGTCGCAGGACACGACGTCGACCGAGCGGATACCGCCCTCCTCGATCGACTTGACGCACTCACCGATCTTGATCTCCGTGCTCCGGGCGCTGTCGGCCGAGTCGTCCGATCCGCCCGTGGCCACGAGAACTGTCACGATCACGGCGATAGCGACGACCCAGACGGCGGACAGCGCGAGGGCTGCCATCGCGAGGCCCCTGCCCGCCCGGCCGCTGAGCCGCACCCGGCGCAGGGCCAGGACGGCGAGCACGGCCGACAGCACCGTCCCGCCGACGATCGAGGTGACGAGGGCCGCGATCGCGAAGGGGTCGCTGCCGGTCCCCGGGCTCGTGTCCCCGGTACCGGGCGGCGGTGCCGCGCTCGGCGGTGTCTCTGCGACCGGCGGTGTCTCCGCGTCGGCGGGCGCCTCGTCCGCTACCTCGTCCTCGGCGGGTGCCGTCGGTGTCTCGGCCTCGGCTTCGGCGGCGGGTTCGACGTCAGCCTCATCGGCAGGCGTCTCGGTCTCGGCTTCGGCGACGGGCTCGGCCTCAGTCTGGGCGGCGGGTTCGGCCTCGTCCTCGTCGGCGGGCGCTTCGTCCTCCGCCGCGGCCTCGGCGGGCGTCTCCACCTCGTCCTCGACGGGCGTCGGCGGTGTCTCCGCGTCAGCGGGCTCGGCCTCCGCTCCGGCGGCGGGTTCGCCCTCGTCCTCGACGGGCGTCGGCGGTGTCTCCGCGTCAGCGGGCTCGGCCTCCGCTCCGGCGGCGGGTTCGCCCTCGTCCTCGGCGGTGGGCTCGTCCTCGTCCCCGACGGACATCGGAGATGTCTCCTCGTCGGCGGGCACCTCGCCCTCCGCCTCGGTGGGCGTCGGCGGCGTGCCCGCGTCGGCGGACGGCTCGACCTTCACCTTGTCGGGTGTCGATGATGTCTCCGCGCCGGTTGCCGACTCGACCCCCACCTCGGTAGGTGTCGACGCGGTCGGCGCAGGCGTCACCTGGGTCGTGGCGTTTGAGGGGCTCGGCTGGTCCTGTGGCTGCTGAGAGAGGGCCCCACTCTCCAGCTGATCCGGACTGTCGGGCACTCAGGAAACCCTACGCGCCCGTGACTTCCTTCGGCAGCCTCTTCACCGAGGACCCACCGGATGCCGTGGCCCAGCTCACATCCGACTCGACAGGACGCCAGGTTACTGGCGAGTAACATAGAGGCGGAGGTGATGAGATGCTCGCCCCACCGACCCCCCGCCGGGTACTCCTCCTGCCTCGTCGTGTGATCACCCCCGCCGCCGGCCGTGCCCTCGGTCGTAGGCTCCGCGCAGGCCTGGACGCCGCCCTCTCCGTCGCCTTGTCTCCCCTCGAACTGGACTTCTCCGACCTCGACCTGGGCAACCTCCAGGACGAGACCTGGATGTGACTCCGGCTGAGATCCGCCTCACACCCCCTGGGTACATACGCCGCTGATCAGGGTCTCGCGCGGACGTCCCGGCCACCTCGTCGTCCGGTAGGAGTACAGCCGTGACCTGATGGGCTAACTCCCTGTGCCCTGGATGCCGACCTGGTGTAGGACAGGCGCTCACGCGCGAGCACCGGAGCGGCGAGGGATGGCATGCGGGCCGTGCGATGCAAGGCATGGGTTGCCCTGTTGGTGCTCGGTGCCGTGTTCGCGACGCTGTATGTCGTCGACCTCGGTCAGGGTGTGTCACTGCTCTGTCTGGTCGCATGCGCTGCCGTGGCGCTGGCGGGCCTCGTTCTCGGTCCGCATCTCCACCAGCCGGAGACGAGAGCGCCATGGCGACTCTTCACAGGTGCCGCGGTCTTCTTCATCCTCGGGGTGTCGCTCATCCCCTGGACGGTGAGTAGCGACGTCATCCTCATCAGCAGTCCGACCTTCTCCACCGTGGGATTCATCCTGGCCATTCTCGGGTTGCTCGTCATGGCACGCAGCAGGGGCAGGCTCGATCGATACGCGTGCCTGGACGGCGGCATCGTCGCGGTGGGCGTCGGTGCTGTCTCGATCGTCCTCCTGGCGCTACCGGCTGCGTCCATCTCCTCCCGCCCGACCTGGCTCTCGATCATGTCCGGGCTCTATCCGAGCTACGACATCGTCATCCTCTTTCTGCTGCTCCACCTGGGATTCACCACCGCAGGGCGTCTGGTCAGCTACCGAGCCCTGACGCTGGCGGTGGTGAGTCTGTTGATCGGTGACCTCGGCTACGCCTGGATCGGTGTGCAGGGAGAGTACTTCGGTCCGAAATATCTCGACCTGCCGTACCTGATCGCCTACACCTTCTTGGGGATCAGCGCGCTCCATCCGAGCATGACCCGGATGACGTCACTGGAGTCGCGGCCCGTGCAGGCGTGGTCGTGGCGGCGCCTCACTCTCCTGTTACCGGCCCTGGCCGCTCCCGGCTTACTGGTTCTCTTCCACGACGGTCTTCACGGGGTCCAACGAATCATCACTGCGGTCGCCTATCTCGTGTGCGTCGTGCTGTTGATGGCACGAGCCTTGCGAGCCGTCCACGGATACGCGAAGGCTCAGGAGGTCCTGAGACACCAGTCGACCCACGACGGCCTGACGGGTCTGCCCAACAGGCGTGCACTCACCATGACGGTGAAGAACACGCTGGTCACGCGCGAGATCGGCCACGAGAACGTCTGGATGACGGCCCTCGATCTCGACGGCTTCCGATACATCAACGACGGGTGGGGACACCGGACCGGTGACCAGGTCCTCCTGGAGGTCGCTCGTCGCATCAAGAGTGAACTTCCCGGCGAGGCCTTCCTGGCGAGGACCGGCGGTGACGAGTTCGCCTTCGTGCGCGTGTGCACCCAGGACGAGGCCGTGGAACTCGCAGCTCACCTGCGGGACCTGATGAGGGAGCCGATCGAGGCGGACCTTATGGACTTCGTGGTCACGGTGTCCGTCGGACTGGCGTCGGCAACGGGGCGTCGAGGTGCCATCGAATTGGTCCGGGACGTGGACACCGCTCTCAGCAAGGCGAAGAGCGAGGGTCGGGACCGCTGGGTCGTCTTCGGTGAGGAGATGCGTGAGCGGGTCCGCGACAGGGTGGAACTCGAACTCTCCCTGCGCACCGCTCTGCACAAGGAACAGTTGTGGGTGGGATTCCAGCCCATCGTCGACATGACCTCAGAGAAGATCATCGGTTGTGAGGCTCTTCTCCGCTGGAATCATCCGACCAGGGGGTTGGTGCCGCCTGGTGACTTCATTCCCATCGCCGAAGAGACCGGTCTCATCACGGACATCGGAACCTGGGTGCTCGGGGAAGCCGCGAGGAGCGCCGCTCGGTGGCTGTCGACCGGGCTGGTCCCCGACGACTTCTTCGTCTCCGTGAACGTGTCGACGCGCCAGCTCTCCGAAGGGTTGATTGAGACCGTATCGGCGGTACTCCAGGAGACACTCCTGCCACCAGGGAGTCTGTGTCTCGAGATCACCGAGTCCGCCATGCTGGAGCATTCGGAAACCACTGTGGCGGTGCTCGAACAGGTGCGCGGCCTCGGCGTCAAGCTGGCCATGGACGACTTCGGCACCGGGTACTCGTCACTGTCCTACCTCAGCAAGCTGCCGATCACGGAGGTGAAGCTGGACCGGAGCTTCGTGGAGAACCTCGACGGTGAGACGACCGACTACGCGATCGTTCGGGCGGTCCTCGCGCTCACCGGTGCCCTACGGGTGAACCTCATCGCCGAGGGTGTGGAGACCGTCGCCCAACGAGACATCCTGACGGACATGGGCGTGTTGCGGGGGCAGGGGTGGCTCTGGGGGAAGGCCGTCAAGGCTGACGAGTTCTCCCGGAGGTACGCCAGGATCACGATGGTCTGAGTCGGACACCGGATCACAGGAGGATCAGTTCCGGTACCGGCGCTTGTCCGTTGATCGGCTCGCAGGTCTGGGCGTTGTGTTCGGTCAACGCAGCGGCCAGAAGCCGGTAGGAGCCCCCGACGTTCGTCCCCGGCACCAGGGGTACCTCCTCACCCAGGATCCCGATCCGGTCCAGGGAGATGATGCTGGCCCTGTTGACCATCATGAAGGTGCACGTCCTGCCCGTCCGGGGACGCTGACGGTGCGCTGCCCGCTGGAAGGAGAGGTAGCCGACAGCCGCGCTGCTGAACCCGTGCCGAGGCGCCACCCGACTCGGCCGCTCCCCGGTCGTGTGCCAGCCCCGGGCGACGAAGTTGGTCTCGATGCTCAGACAGGCGTCGAGGTCGTACTCTCGCTCGTCGCAGAAACGCAGGAAGTCCTCGATCGAAACACGACCGGCCACGATCCACTCGTCCACGCACGGGAAGCCGCTGAGAGCAGGTCCCCCAGGGGCAGGGGCCGGTCGAGTACGGGAGCAGATGCGGGAGCCGTGCACGACGGCGTCCTCGCCGTCCCGGGTGTCGACGACGACCATGAACTGGGATCCTGCTTCGCATTCCGGGGTCACCAGTTCGGGGATGTCCGCGGGGAAGTACGCGTGTTCGAGGGTCCTGACCAGGTTGCTGTAGGGATGTGCGGTCCCGGTCCAGACGATGCACAGATCCTCGACACCCCGAAGGTGTTGCTTGACCTCGCTGACGAGTTCCTTCTGGAGGATCTCGAACCGTTCCCGGTCCAGGGTGTAGGACGCGGGGCTGACGAGGCGGGTTCCGGGGGTCATCACGACCTCGCGGGGAGTTCGAGGGGCAGCTCACCCCAGATGTTGGCTTCCACGTACACGGCTTCGCCGCGGGTGTCGTCGAGGAACCACCAACCGGTCTCCCCGCAGTCGAGCACCCTGTCCACGTGGGCCAGGTCTCCCCGCACTCCGTGGAAGGTGATCAGTTCTCGCACCAGGCTCTCGTCCGTGACCGTCGCCCAGGTGAGGGAAGAACTCTCCTGGTAGTCGGCGAGGTCTCCATGACTCGCGGGCACCACCATGGCTCGGGGATCGATCTTCATGGCCGCCAGGCCCTGCCGAGTGAGGGCTCTGAGCCATGGGTCAATGGGCCACCCGTCGTCCCTGGTGAGTTCGCAGTAGGTTGCGAAGTCGGTCAGGCCTGTCAGTCGCCGATGGGAACCGAACCTGCTCGGCCGGCAGGGGGCGATGAGGCGTTCGACGTCAAGTCGACGGACGACTGCTCTGATCATCGAGATGAGCTCGTGCGCGATTCCTCGGCCTCTCGTGGACGGCTGGATGCTGATGGACATCATGACGACGCTGTTACCGGCCGGGTCGTAGGTGTTCTCGAACGTCGGGGGCTGACCGGCCACTCCGTCCCAGGTAGGAAGATCATCTACTAGCCCGGTCCACTCGACTCGGTTACAGGCCAGCAGGCCCAGAGGAGTGATGCCATCCGCAGCGGTGACGACCAGCTGGCCCTCGGGAAAGACCCGGGCCTGTCCGGCCAGATCGGACTCCGAGAAACGCAACCACGGAGCCCAGCACTGGGATTCGAGCGCGGCCAGTCCCGCGGATGTTGAAGACGCCGAGGCGTTCGAGGACGGGATGGACACGGCATCTCTCCAAGTTCGATCATTACTGCTCTGAAAGGAGCGGGGGACTGGTCCCGTTGGGTGCTGGTAGGCGCCGTTCCCATCACGTGAGGATGGTCGTGGACCCGGTCCTGTCGAGGTCGACTGGCGACATGTTGACCCTGTCGGCCCATCCGGCTGCTGAGGTGACGTGCCACCGGGTGCACAGATTCATGACAAGAGACCCGTGGTATGACGAGTGGGGATAAGTTCGGTCTCTACGGGAGTCGGGTCTGCAATGTCGCGCATGCTGGTCGAGCGCATCCGGCAGGCGGAGGTCGACGACGGCTAACGATCATGGGCTGCTCCCAACCTCGGGTTGATCGGTGCTCAGGGGAAGGTGGCGGAGTATCGGCCCCTCGACTGGAGCTCGAGTCGCTGACGGAACATCTGCGCCGTAGGTGAGGGAACGGTAGGCATCCTTCCTGTCAGGAGGCTTTCAATCTCCTTTCACTCTGTGCACCCCATTGATCCGTAACGATGAGTTCTGAAGTGGATGCGCGGAGTGGCAGCAAGGTTGTGCGGCGTCCCGGTCTTCAGGTCGGAGATGCGGAAGGGGCCGGTCGGTGAGCAGGGAGGATGGAGGATCGGCCGGGGAGGCGGTAGGAAGCACGCCTCGCGATTCGACCCATGGTGACCATCAGCTGCAGCTCGTCACGGTCAGTCAAAAGTGATACCAGGCGCCATGGGGCGAATGTGAACATAGGCACCTGAAACGACCGATCGGAGTCCCGGGGAAGCGGCGACGGTCTGCGAGCATGCCTCGGCGTGAGAGCGCATTCCCCTACCGGAATGTGAATCATCAACCGAGCGTCTCTCCTGTCAGCACGGAGAGTGACACTCCATCCGCCAATCACCTGATTCGCGAGTTCAGGAACTTCGGGGGGTGACAGGTGGGGGTGTGGTAAGGGAAGATCGCAGCAAACCGTCGCGACATGTAGCCGGCCGCTGAGCCGCCGACTGCTCTTGGCGGCGTTGGCGATCAGGAGGCCCTCATGGCCAGGCGACGACTCCTCAGGGGGTTGTCGGCTGACGCCCGGGTCTGGCTGGTGGTCATCGTCCTGGTCCTGACCTGGGGTCTTGCCCTCCTTGTGCCACCGCCGGTTGTACCGGATGGCATGGTGCGTCCACCCTGGTGGGTATTCATCCTGCTATTTGCGGTGGCAGAGGTCTGGGTTTTTGAGATCAAGTTCAGGAGGCAGGAGCAAGCCATATTTATTGGTGAACTCCCCTTGGTCGTGGGTTTGTTCACCCTGAATCCCCTGTTGCTCGTTGTTACTCGGGCGTTTGTTTCCGGTGGGCTTACTCTTCTGCAGGCAAGATCTTCACTGCTAAAGTCCTCATTCAATACTGCTCTGGCGGGTGCGGGGAATACTGCGGCAGCACTTGTATTCTCGCTTATTTCCCAACAGGCAGGCCCGCTCGATTTTCGAGCGTGGCTGGCTGTACTCGCAGCGATTACAGCCATGGCTGTTGTCGAAGAGATATCTCTCAACACTGTATTTGGGTTCTATGATGGCTGGGTTCCATTAAAAACGGCGATTCGGAAGGCCCTTCAGAATCTGCCACTCTCCTTGATAACAGGAGTAATCGGGCTGGCGGCTGCGGCGGTACTGACCTTCGGGTCGCAGACGGTTCCGCCACTTCTATTTGGAACCGGTGCCATTTTTGCTTCCTACAGGGCGTATGCAGCGCTGGTGAAGCGCCATCAAAGTCTAGAGAAACTATTCGATTTGAGTGGTGACTTGTACCAAGCAAGGTCAGTTGACGACGTAGCCGCTGCATCCCTGGCTCACGCAGTCAGACTGGTTAGAGGGCAGTCGGGTGAGTTTCTCCTGAGATGTCAAGGTGCCGGGTTATCTCGGTGGGTTCTCGATGGCGATGGTCCTCCGGTGCTCACTCGATGGTCCGATGCTGACGTTAGGGGTGTTCTGAGGGCTCTGCCTATGCGCAGTAGTCTCCGCCCGTTGACGCCTCTGGCTCGTCCTCCGTCTAATGGAACGGAGACGTTTGAGGATCGAGCAGGGGTGGGCACTCGTGGGCGTTCATCTACTCCTGATGCCGCCCCTCCGGTGACTGGATACCATAGTGGCCTTGACTCAAATGTAAGAGCCGATTCTTCAATGGAGGACTTCGGGCCGTGGTCGACCCATCTTGACGGCGATCCCAACAAAGATGTACTTGTGGTTGTACTTGAAGTTGCGGAGGGCATGCGAGCCCTTCTCGTTGCTGGTAGTCCAGTCACCGAGTGGCGGGGTGAACGATCGGTCAATCAGCAACTACTTGAGATGGTGGCGCATCAGGCCACGATTGCACTACGTCATGCGCATGCCTTGCAGCGTCTCACCTTCGAGGCTCAGCACGATCAATTAACCGGCCTTCCCAATCGCTCAACATTTCAGCGCGAGGCACAGGCAACTCTTCGGCAGGTGGTCTTCGGCCGGCGGCCGGCAGTTGGAGTACTCGACCTAGATGGTTTTAAGACTCTTAATGACTCGCTGGGGCACCATGCGGGAGACCGTGTGATCGCTGAGGTCGGTCAGCGGATGGCGGCAATGTCGGACGATCGGATCCTCGTTGCACGGCTAGGGGGCGATGAATTTTCGGTGCTGGTCCGAGACAGCGAGAACGATGATGATGTCTTGGCTATAGGTCGCCGTCTGCTTGACTGCCTTGAAGATGAAGTGCTCATCGACGGTCGACCAGTGCGCATCGCTGGTTCCCTGGGGATGGCTGTGGCTCCTCGTGATGGTGTCACTGCGGACGCGCTCATGCGGTGTGCCGACTTCGCTATGTACGCGGCCAAACGGGGCAGCGCCGGTCTGGCGCTGTTCGGCCGCGAGATCGGACACGCTGCCGGTGATCCCGTCGCCCTGGCCGCAGACCTGCGCCTCGCCTTGGCGGGCGACGAGGTCGGTGTCGCCGTGCAGCCATTGATCAATCTGCGCACCCGTGAACTGCATTCCGTCGAGGTGCTCGCCCGATGGCGGCATGCCGGGCTGGGTTCCGTCGAACCCGAGTCCTTCGTCTCGGCGGCCGAGCGGGGAGGCCTTACCGGCGAACTCACTCGCGTGGTTCTCGACGCCGCCCTCCGGGCCTGTCGCTCCTGGATGGACGAAGGGCTCGAGGTCCGCGTCGCGGTCAACCTGTCGGCCAGAGCCATGGACGACCCCCAACTCCTCGACCGGGTGGAGGCCGCGCTCACCACGCACGGCGTCCCCGGGCGACTACTGGCGCTCGAACTCACGGAGGGTGGCCTCCTCGACAATCCGGACCGCGTTCTCCCGGTGCTGCACCAGCTCCGGGAGCGAGGCATCCGGCTCGCCATCGACGACTTCGGGACCGGGTACTCGTCGATGACGTACGTGAGTTCACTGGCGCCGGATCAGATGAAGATCGACAAGACGTTCGTGCAGCGGCTCGCACGGCAGGGAAGGGACGCCGCGATCGTGAGGTCGATCGTCGACCTCGGTCACAACCTCGGGGTCGAGGTCGTGGCCGAGGGCGTGAGCGATCTCGTGACGGCACGAGCGGTGGAGGACCTCGGCTGCGGTCTGGCTCAGGGGTTCCTCTACGCAGAACCGATGCCCTGGCAGGCGCTGCCTGCCTGGGTGCGGAGGTGGGAAGACGAGGGCGCCGCCGGCGCCACCGCGGGAGAGGGTCAGGCAGATCCGCCGGAGGACGGCGGGTCCGAGCGGTTGAGGTTGGTGCGATGAACAGGGTGGTCGTTGCACTCGGGGCGGCCTGTCTGTCGACAGGCCTGGTGGCGACGGGAGCCGTCGCTGCCGCGAGGGATCCGGGCGGTTCAGGATGTGTGCCGTCCGAGAACACGAAGAGGGTCATTGTCCGAGCGTCGGACCTCGGAGCGGCAGAGAGGGCTGTCGCTGCTGTCGGCGGCGAGGTGGTTGCCGTTCAGAGAGGTCTCGGAACGCTCGTCGCGGACGGGACCTGCCCGGCCGCGCTTCGAGGAGCACCGGGCGTCCTTGCTGCCACGGTGGATGCCAGCGTGGAACCGCTGTCGCTGGGCACGGATGCTGCCGCTCAGCCCGGCAGCATGGACAAGGTCATCGACACCATCAAGGCACGCGATCTCTGGAAGAAGGGGATCACCGGTAAGGGAGTCGGGATCGCACTCATCGACACGGGGGTGGCTCCGGTGCCGTCCCTTGTCGCCGACACCAAGGTGACGTTGGGTCCAGATCTCTCCATCGAGTCGCAGCTTACGGAACTGCTGCACCTGGACACCTACGGCCACGGCACCCACATGGCCGGGATCATGGCTGGCCGCGAGGGACCGGAGGCGACCGGGGCGGAGTACGCGGCGGACACCGCGAACTTCCACGGAGTTGCTCCCGACGCCCAGGTTCTCTCTCTCAAGGTCGCCAACCATGCCGGTGCGACCGACGTCTCGCAGGTGATCGCAGCCATCGACTGGGTCGTTCAGTACCGGTACTCGACCGGGATGAACATCAGAGTGATCAATCTGTCCTATGGGACGGCGAGCCAGCAGGACCCGCTGTTCGATCCGTTGGCCTACGCGGCGGAGATCGCCATGCAGCGCGGGCTCGTCGTCGTCACCGCGGCCGGCAACAACGCGGCCAGCGAGACCGGTCTGATCGACCCCGCGTACCACCCGAATGTCATCGCCGTCGGGGCGACGGACATGAAGGGCACCGCGGATGTCACGGATGACACGCTGGCGGACTTCTCTGCTCGCGCAGGAGGGAATGCCGCACCGACACGTGGACCCGACATCGTCGCACCCGGCACGAGCATCGTCAGCCTCCGGGTTCCGGGCAGCACGGTCGCGGTCGCCCATTCCTCGGCTGCGGTGGGCGAGTGGGGGATCAAGGGTAGCGGGACCTCCCAGGCCGCAGCAGTCGTGAGCGGCGCGGTGGCCTTGATGCTCCAACGGCGTCCCGCCATGCTTCCGCCGCAGGTCAAGGAACTGCTCACGAAGACAGCCAAGCCGTTGACCGACCAGACCCCTGCCACGCAGGGAAGCGGTGTCATCGACCTGGCGGCTGCTGCGTCCGCTCCCTACCCCAACTACCCGGCTCAGGTGCAGGGCAAGGGAACGGGCACCATCGAGGCGGCTCGCGCCGGCATCCACCTGGTTGCGGACGGCGTCGAGCTGACCGGTGAGAAGGACCTGCTCGGTGGCACCTGGGATCCCGTGTGGATGTCCTCCTTCACCCAAGGGGAGATCACCTGGGGCGAGAGCGGGAGCACCTGGAACAGCAAGCTCTGGACCGGATCGGGCTGGATGGGAGAAGACGATTCAGAGTGGGACGCAAGAAAGTGGTACGCAAGAAAGTGGAAGGCAAGTCTCTGGGCCGGTGCCACCTGGTCCGGAGGTCCGTGGACCGACGCGTCGTGGACCACGAAGCAGTGGACGGAAACCGGCTGGAGTGCCGGTGGCTGGTCCTCCGACGTCCAGCTCAACGGCCTCGCCAGTTCCATCTGGGCAACATCGCACTGGGGGTGACGGCCTCACCGGTCTGATGCCCTCGACGACACCGCTCTGAGTTCGACCACCCACGGTGGGCCCCGGGATCTCCCGGGGCCCACCGCAGTCGTCCGTACCGGCGTACCCGCGAGGCGGAGCAGAGAGACGGCGCGAGGCGGATCGGAGAGACAGCGGGCGGGAACGCGATCAGTCCAGGTCGACGACCACCGGGGCGTGGTCGGATGCGCCCTTGCCCTTGCGTTCCTCACGGTCGATGAACGCCGTCCGAACCCGGCGGGCCAGGGCGGGTGAGGCGAGGACGAAGTCGATACGCATGCCCTCCCGCCGCGGGAAGCGGAGCTGCTGGTAGTCCCAGTACGTGTAGACGCCGGGCCCAGGGCAGTGCGGCCGGACGACGTCCGCGAACCCCGCCGACACCACGGTCTCGAAGGCCTCGCGCTCGGCTGGCGAGACGTGGGTGGAGCCCTCGAACGCGGCCATGCTCCAGACGTCCTCGTCCCGCGGGGCCACGTTCCAGTCACCGACCAGCGCGAGCTGAGCCTCGGGGTCGGCCGTCAACCACCCCGTGCCGGCCTCGCTCAACGCCCTCAGCCACTCCAGCTTGTACACGAGGTGCGGGTTGTCCAGGGTCCGGCCGTTGGGGATGTACAGGCTGGCCACCCGCACCCCGCCGCAGGTCGCCGTCAGCGCACGCGCCTCGGCTGCGGGCGGGTCACCCCAACTCGGCATACCCGGGAAACCGACCTCCACGTCGTCGATGCCCACCCGGGACAGCAACGCCACACCGTTCCACTGCGACAGTCCGTGGTGCGCCACCTGGTACCCGGCGGCCTCGAAGGCCGGATACGGGAACTGGTCGTCGCGACACTTGGTCTCCTGCACGGCGAGCACGTCGACGTCCTGGCGTCGGAGCCACGCGGCGACCCGCTCCGCGCGGGCCCGGACGGAGTTGACGTTCCAGGTCGCCAGTCTCACAGGTGACTCCTCGGCGGGTCGTCAGGGCGGTACGGCGAGGAGGCCCCGCCCGATCGGCCCGTCAGGGCGATGCGACGAGCGCGGTCCGCCCGGTCAGCGGCACGTTCCCGGCGGGCCCACCCTATCCGGGCGCGGCGGTGGTCACTCGGCCAGCGGATTGAGGCCACAATGTAGATACACAATGAAACCTAGGAGACACTGAACGTCATGTCGTCTGGTGGGGGCCGCGGCCAGGGGCGCACCAGGTGGAGCAGTGCGGCCTGGGTCCTCTTGGGCTCGTTCGCCGCTGCCATGGCATCGTGCCTGGTCACAGCCTGGTTCGGGTCGTGGCTGCGCGGAGCGGAGCTGCCGTACGCGGTCTTCTGGCCCGCCACCGGCGTCGCCTTCGCCGGGACGGTCCTGGCCGGCCGTCGGCGTCCCGCCGCGGTGCCCGCCGTGCTCGCCGGCGTCGCCCTCGCCGTCGCGGCCCTGGAGCTGTCGGCCCATTCCGCCGGGCTCGTCGCCGCCGCCCTCGCCGTCGCCGCCTCCGCCGGTCCGCTCGCCGGGGCGTGGACCTTCTGGCGACTGCGCGACCGGTTCCCGTCCCCTCCCGCCCTCGTCGGGGTGCTGTCGGCCTCCGCCCTCGTCACCGCCGTGACCGGCGCGGCGGTCTCGCTGTCCCTGCTGGTGCCGTTCACCGACGCCCCGCCGACCAGGCTGCTGCTCGCCCTGCCCCTGCCCGACCTCACCGGGATCCTCGTCGTCGCTCCCCTGCTCCTGCTGCTCTCCCCGATGCGCCGTGAGATCTGGGGAGCGGACGACGTCCCGTCGCCGCACCGGTTCCTCGCCGCGGAGCGGGTCCTCCAGTCGCTCGTGCTCGTCCTTACCGCCGTGGGTCCCCTCGCCCTGTCGGGCAGCACCCTCCCGCTCGCCCTGCTGCCGTTGCCGATCGTGCTGTGGGCGGCGGTGCGGCTGGGGGTGCGCTGGGCCCTCGCGGACGTCGTGGTGCTGGCGGTGGTCTCGGCCGGCTCCCTCGCCCTCGGTCGGGGTCCGTTCGCTGCCGGGCAGGGGGACGGCGACGCCCTGCTCGTCGTCGCGCAGCTCGATCTCGTGACGACGGTCGCCGTGGTGCTCGTGCTCGGCGCGTACGCCAGCACGGCCCGCCAGACGTCGCGCGTCGTCCGGTCGCAGGCGGAGCTGCTGGACCAGGCCTTCGCCGACGCCCTTCCGGCGATGTTCCTCGTGTCGCTGGACGGCCGCGGTCGCGGCCGGATCCTGACGGCGAACCGGTCGGCGCACGCGATGCTCGGTGACCACGACCCGGCGCACGATCCGGCGGCGGACCTCCCCGGTGCGGGGTGGGACGGAGCTGCGGCCGACCAGCCCGACCTCGATGCTCCGGTGGTGGACCTGACCGACACCGACGCCCCGGTGGTCGACCTCTCGCTTCCCGGTCACCCCGGTCACCCCGGCCGTCCCGATCACCAAGATCACCCAGGGCACCCCGATCACCCCGATCACCCGTCCCTCTCCGGGGTGGCGGATCCCGACGACGGGGACGGTCTGATCGGCTCGACCTGGTCGGATCTCGTGGACGTGAGCGACCGGTCCCTGGTGGACGGCCTGCTGGTGGCCCTCGCCCAGGAGGGGGCGCCGTCCTGGCGGGGCGAGATCGCGCACCTCCGGCCGGACGCCCAGCCCTTCACCGCGTTGGTGTCCGCGGTCCGCACCGTCACCGAGCGGCACGGGGTCTGCGCCTCCGTCCAGATGGTCGACGTCCACGACCGCAAGGCCGCCGAGCACGCCCTACGTCAGGTGGCCCTGCACGACCCGCTGACCGGGCTGCCCAACCGGCTCCTGCTCGCCGAGCACATCGACAAGGCCCTCGCCGTCCGCGCCAGGGAGCACACCCGGGTGGCTCTGCTGTGCTGCGACGCCGACGGGTTCAAGGCGGTGAACGATGCCGCGGGGGCTGCCGTCGGCGACGAGCTGCTCACCGCGATGGCCGAGCGCCTGCTGTCCCTGGTCCGGCCGACCGACACCGTGGCCAGGGTCGGCGGGGACGAGTTCGTCGTCCTCTGCCCCGACCTCGGCGACGCCGACGAGGCCCAGGTGATCGCCCGCCGCCTGCTCGCCGCGTTCGAGCTGCCGTTCCCGGTGGGGGGCACCTCGATCCAGCTCTCGATGAGCGTCGGGATCGCGACGGCGGGCGAGGAGACCACGGCCGAGACCCTCCTCGGCGACGCGGACGCCGCCATGCACCGGGCGAAGCGCCGTGGCCGCAACCGGGTCGAGACCTACGTGGACGAGCTGCGGATCCAGGCCGAGCGGCGGGTGCGGGTGGCCTCCGACCTGCGCCGGGCCCTCTCGGCGGGGGAGCTGCGGGTGCACTACCAGCCCATCGTCGACCTCCGGGACGGCGCGATCATGGGAGCCGAGGCGCTGGTCCGGTGGCAGCACCCGGAGCTCGGCCTGCTCAGCCCGGCGTCGTTCCTCGACATCGCAGAGGAGTCGGACCTCATCTGCGAGATCGACGACTGGGTGCTGGCCAGGGCCTGTGTCGAGGCGACGACCTGGGCAGCCCTCACCGGTCGTCCCGCGCTGGACCTGCACGTCAACCTCTCCGCCCGGCACCTGGGACACCGCAGGGCCTCGCGCGCCGTCCGCTCCGCCCTCGGCAACTCCGGGCTGAGCCCGAGGCGGCTCGTCGTCGAGCTGACCGAGACCTCGCTGCTGACCGTCAATCGCAGCGCCAGGGCCGACCTCGACGAGATCAAGGACACCGGTGCCCGGCTGGCCGCCGACGACTTCGGCACCGGGTACTCCACGATGACCCAGCTCGTGGCGCTGCCCCTGGACCAGATCAAGATCGACCGGTACTTCGTCACCGGCATGGTGCAGGACACCAGGGCCCTTGCCGTCGTCCAGGCGCTCACCGGGCTGGCGCGCAGCCTCCACCAGGACGTGATCGCCGAAGGGCTGGAGACCACCGACCAGGCCGACACCCTCGACGGGCTAGGGGTCGTCGCCGTCCAGGGCTACCTGCCCTGCCCGCCCGTCGAGCCGGACGAGCTGTGCCGGATCGTCGAGGGCGGAGGGCGGCTGCTGGTCCGGACGCCGTCCGGGCCGGGAGCCCCGACCCGGGACCTGGACCTGGCGGGAGCGGTCGCCGACCCGGCGTGAGCCGTGAGCCACCCGGTGTCGGGGACCTACCCGGCCTCGGAGGGCCGCTGGACCTCCGGATCGGCGGTGGGCTCGGTCTCCTGGTCGTGGACCGCCTGGTCGCGGGCCGACTGATCGCGGGCCGACTGATCGCGGACCGCGTCCTCCCGGGTCAGCAGCACCCGCTCCACCCGGCGCCCCCGCATCTGCGCCACCGTGACCCGGACGTCGTCGAAGCGCGCCTCGTCCCCCTCCACCGGGATCCGGCCGAGCTGCTTGAGCAGCCAGCCGGCGGCGGTGTCGTAGGGACCCTCGGGGAGCCGCAGCCCGGTGGCCTCCTCGAACTCCTCCAGTCGGAGCTGCGCGTCGACCGGCTCGGTCGGCAGCGGCGGGGATGTGTCGTCCTCGGTGGTTCCGGGCGCGGAGCCGGGGTCGAACTCGTCGGTGATGTCACCGACGAGCTCCTCGATGAGGTCCTCCAGGGTGACGATGCCGGCGGCCCCGCCGTACTCGTCGACGACGACCGCCAGGTGCGAGCCCGCGCGGCGCATCTCGGCGAGGGCCGGCAGGGCCCGCCGGCTGTCGGGCAGCCGCATCACCGGCCGGGCCAGGGCGGTCAGCGGGGTGCCGGACGACGCCCCGGGGGGCGGGCGGAACAGGTCGCGCAGGTGGACGAACCCGACGACGTCGTCCAGTCCGCCCTCGATCACGGGGTAGCGGGAGTGCGGCTGGCCCTCGACGGCCTTCACTGCCTGGGCCACGGTGAGCGTCGCGGGGAGCGCGCTGACGTCGAGCCGGGGAACCATGATCTCCCGGAGCGGGCGGTCCCCGGCGTCGAGCACCTCGGTGATGAGCCGGCGTTCGTCCAGGGTCAGCTCGTCGTTCGTCGCCACGATGTCCCGGAGCTCCTCCTCGGTGACCGCCTCCCGGGTCGTCCCCGGGTCGCCGCCGATGAGGCGGACGACGAGATCGGTGCTGCGGCCGAGGAGCCAGATGAGCGGCCGGGTGGCCGTGGCCAGGACGTCGAGGGCCGGCGCGGCGAACAGCGACACCCCTTCCGCCCGCTGCAGGGCCAACCGTTTCGGCGCGAGCTCGCCGAGCACCAGGGACAGGTACGCGACGACGATCGTCACGGCGAGGACGGCGACCGTGTCGCCCAGCCCCGGCGGAACCCCCGCGTCGTCCAGCGTCGCGGCGAGAGGCTCGGCGAGGGTGACCGCGCCGAAGGCGGAGGACAGGAAGCCGGCGAAGGTGACCCCGATCTGCACCGACGACAGGAACCGGTTCGGGTGCGCCAGCAGGTGGGTCACCCGCCTGCCGCGCCGGTCGCTCTCCGCCAGCCGGGCCACCTGCCCCGGCCGCAGCGAGACCAGGGCGATCTCTGCCGCCGCGAAGAACCCGCCGATGATGATGAAGGCCAGAACCAGGGCGATCTCTGCCGCCACGGATGACACCACCTCGTGCTGAGGAACGCTCCCCGTCCGGAGCCCCGGCGCCCGCGTACCGGGCCGGGACACGATCATCCCCGACGGAGGGCCGGTGCGCGTGTCGGCACGGCGAATCCGGGCACATTCACCTGTGCCGACCCCACGCTGTGGGGCCGGTGGTCAGGACGGGTCAGGGGCGATCGCGGTGGGAGGGCTCGGAGTGGTGGTCGAGTGCGGCGAGCTCGGCCAGTACTCCCGTGGCCTCGGCGGCCCCGAGCCGCTCGAAGATCTCCAGCGCGTGGGTGAGCCGTTGCCTGCCCTCGGCGGGGTCCCCTGCGGCGAGGGCGCATCGGCCGAGCCCGGCCAGGGCGTGGGCCTCGTCCCAGTCGTATCCGTGCAGCCGGGCCAGGTCGAGCGCCGTCCGGTGACAGGAGCGGCTGGAGTCCAGGTCACCGGTGGACAGGTGCGCGGTTCCGAGCTCGTTCAGGGCCTCGGCCTCGCCGCCGCGATCGCCCAGCTCCCGGTACAGCTCCAGGGCATCCCGGAACAACTGCACGGCGTCCGGGTGATCGCCCGTCATCCGGCTCACGACCCCCAGGTCGGTGAGGACGTGTGCCTGGCCCAGGCTGCTGCCGAGATCACGGAACAGGTTCAACGCCTGCCGGAGCGCGCGCAACGCGCCTGAATGGTCGGCGGTCTGGTAGCGGACGATCCCGAGGTTGTTCAGCGCGGAGGCCTCCGCTCGCCGGTCGCCGAGCGCGCGGGACAGATCGATGGCCCGCCGTAGCGATCCCTCGGCCGCGGAGTGCTCACCGACCATGCGTTGGACGATCGCCAGGTCGTTGAGCGCGGTGGCCTCACCGAACCGGCCGTCGAGGCTCCGGTAGAGGACCAGCGACTTCCGCAGGGTGTCGGCGGCGCGTGTGAAGTCGCCGACCAGGCGTCGAGCATCGCCGAGGAAGTTCAGCGCGGTGGCCTCGCCGAGCCGGTCGCCGAGTTCGCGGTGAAGGTCTCGGGCCTCCGTCAGCGTCTCGGTCGCCGGGACGAAGTCACCCAGGGCCAGTTGCGCGATCCCCAGGTTGTCCAGGGTGTTCGCTCGCCCCAGCCGATCGCCGAGCGCGTGGTAGAGGTCCAGTGCCGCGTGGAAGGTCTCGATCGCCCTCGGGATGTCCCCGGTACGGCGCAGGACGTCACCGAGGTCGACCAGGGCACCGGCCTGCCCCAGCCGGTCCCCGTCCTCGGCCGCCGTCGTCACCGAGCTGGTGTGCAGCTGGACGGCCTGGTTCCAGGGGCCGTCGATCCGGAGCAGCTCCGCCAACGCCGCGGTCAGCCCCACGACCCGCTGGGGGGTGTCGGCCTGGGCGAGGCAGGCGAGCAGGTTCGGGCGCTCTCGTCGCAGCCACGACAGGGCGCGAAGGTGATCGTCGATCTCCGGGGCGGCTCTGTGCGGTGCGGGTGAACTGCTGGCCGAGGGGGACCGGTCGAGCTGTCCACTGTCGGCAGGGCCGGTAGGGCCGGTGGGAACTGGCCGGACCTCACGTGAGATCCGAGCATCGGCGACGGCGGCGGTGAACTGGTAGTAGTCCATCAGGCCGTGGAGGGCATCACTGCGATCGGCCACGGGATCGGTGGCGGCCACTCGCTCCTGGGCGTAGGTGCGGAGGAGATCGTGCATGCCATAGCGGCGATAGCCCCGCTCGATGAGCAGATGATCGCTGTGCAGGGCGTCGAGGTGCTCGATGGCACGGGGCAGTGGGAGAGCGGTGAGGGCCGCGGCGGCGTAGACGTCGATCTCGGCTCCCGGGTGGAGACCGAGCAGGCGGAAGACGCGTTGCCTCTCGGGCGGAAGGTGCTCGTAGGAGAGGTCGAAGGCTGCCGCGACGGAGCGGTTCTCCGGTGCAGCGCGTAACACCCGAGCTCTGGTCTCCGACACGAGATCGGCGAGAGTCCAGGTGGGGTGCTTGGCGATCAGCCGGGCCACCAGCGAGATCGCCAGAGGGAGATACCCGCACACGTGCACCAGGTCGGCCACGGCGTCCGGATCGTCGGCGCTGTGCGGAGCCAGCCGAGCGAACATCTGCCGGGCACGGTCGGGGGAGAGGACGTCGAGAGGAACGGTGATCGCCTGAGTCGGGAGGTCGGCGAGGTGCCGGCGGCTGGTCACCAGCACCAGACAGCCGGGGCCGGTCGGCAGGAGAGGCGCCACCTGGTCGCTGCCGGCCGCGTTGTCCAGGACCAGCAGAGTCTGCCGGTCCGCCGTTCGCGTCCTCCACAGCTGCGAACGCCCCTCCAGGTCGTCCGGCAGGGCTTGGGGATCCACCCCGTCCTCGAGAAGCAGGGTGGAGAGGGCGTCGGTGGGGTCGACGGGCTGCTGGCCCGGAGTGTGCGCGTGGAGATCGACGAAGAGCTGCCCGTCGGGGAACCGGTCGCTGAGCCGGTGGGCGACGTGCACCGCGAGAGCCGTCTTGCCGATCCCCGGCATCCCGTCGATGGCGTGGATCACGGCGGTGCCGCTGAAGGGACTCCCCTCCCCCGACGAGGTGGTGATGAGGTCCACGGCATCCGCTCGCCCCGTGAACGCCGGTATGTCAGCGGGCAGGGTGCGGCGCAGCGCGGCCGCGGCATCCCCCGACCGGCGCCGTCCCGAGTGAAGGCTCGCCAGGTCTCGCAGCATCCGTCGATGAGCCTGCCGCCATCCCCGGAGGTCCAGGCGGGTCAGATCGGCGACGGACGCTCCGGCGTGCCGTGCGCAGGCGCTGACGAAGGTCTCGACGAACTCCCAGTCCGGCCTGCTGCGGCCGTTGAGCTTGTCCGCGATCGACGCCCGCCCGTAGCGGTGCCCGAGCTCCGCCGTGAGGGTCTCCAACGAGCGCAGCGACGGCGTCCCCGCCTGCTCCCTGCACCCCCGCAGCCGAGCCGCGAACCAGGTCAGGGGTTCCGAGGCGTCGTGCTCCTCCCGCATCTCAGCACCGGACATCTGGATCATTCCCCGTCGAGGCTGGAAGGAGAGGAACAACGTCCGGCCGTGGCTGCTGGTCGAGTTCGGCCTGTACGTCGGATGCCTCGGTGGCCCCGAGCCGCTGGAAGATCTCCAGTGCCTGGCGGAGCTGGTGCGTGCCGCTGTCGGTGTCCCCGACGGCGAGGGCACATCGGCCGAGACCGGCCAGGGCGTAGGCCTCGACCCAGGGGTATCCGTGTTGCCGGGCCAGGTCGAGCGCCGTCCGGTGACAGGAGCTGCCGGAGTCCAGGTCACCGGCGGCCAGGTACGTGGCGCCGAGTTCGTTGAGGGCACTGACCTCGCCGCCGGGGTCGCCGAGTTCCCGGTACAGCTCCAGGGCCTCATGGAAGGAGCGGACGGCGTCGGCGGTGTCCCCCGTCAGGCGGGCCAGCACTCCCAGGTCGCTGAGGACGTTGGCCTGGCCGAGAAGGCTGCCGAGATCCAGGAACAGGTCCAGGGCGTCCAGGAGCCGGTGTCTCGCGGCCGGGTAGTCGCGGGCCTCGTAGCGCACGATTCCGAGGTTGTCCAGCGCGGTGGCCTCCCCTTGCCGGTCGCCGAGGGAGCGGGACAGGTCGAGGGCCTGGAGCAGTGACCGCTCCGCGGCGGGGTGGTCCCCGGTCATGCGCTGGACGACGGAGAGGTCGGTGAGTGCGGTGGCCTCGCCCAGCAGGTAGCCGAGATCCCGGTAGAGGAACAGCGCCTCCCGAAGGGCGTCGACCGCCTCCCGGTAGTCACCCAACATGCGTCTGCTGTCGCCGAGAAGGGCCAGTGCGGTGGCCTCGCCGAGCTGGTCACCGAGCTCGCGGTGAAGGTCTAGGGCCTCTTGCAGGCCGGTGATCGCGGCGGGGACCTCCCCGGTGGAACACTGGATGATTGCCAGGCAGTCGAGCGTGTTCGCACGGCCCAACCGGTTGCCGAGTTCGTCGTAGAGGTCCAGTGCTGCATGGAAGGCCCCGATTGCCTTCGGGATGTCCCCGGTGCGGCGGAGCACGTCGCCGAGGTCGACCAGGGCGTTGGCCTGGTGCAACGGGTCACCGATCTCGGCCGCGACCCGCGCTGCGGTGGTGTGCAGCTCGACGGCGAGACTCCACGGGCCGTCGAGCCGGAGCAGCTCGGCCACCGCGGCGGCCAGCCCGACTATCCGTGGCGGGGAATCGGCCTGGGCCAGGCAGGCCAGCAGGGTGATGCGCTCCTGTCGCAACCAGGACAGGGCGTGGAGGTGGTCGCTCAGGTCGGGGCCGTTCCTGTCGTTCGGTGCCGGGCCCGGGGATCCGGCCGGGCGCGGGCGGACGTTGCGGGCGATGCGGGCGTTGGCAAGGGTGGCGGTGTGCTGGTAGTGGTCCAGCAACCGGTTCAGGGCCTGGGTGCGCTCCGTCTCGGACTCGGCGGTGACGCGGTCACGGGCGTAGGTGCGGAGCAGGTCGTGCATGCCGTAGCGGCGGTAGCCACGCTCGACGAGCAGGTGATCACCGTGCAGGGCGTCGAGGTGGTCGGCGGCGTCGCCGACGGGCAGTCCGGTGAGGGCGGCTGCAGCGTAGGTGTCGATCTCGGGTCCGGGGTGGAGACCGAGCAGGCGGAAGACCCGCTGCTGTTCCGGTGGCAGGTGCTCGTAGGACAGGTCGAAGGCCGCCGCGACCGACCGGTTCTCCGCGGTGGCGCGCAGTACCCGGGACCGGGTCTCGGCGACCAGGTCGGTGAGGGTCCAGGCCGGGTGCTTGACGGCGATGCGGGCCACGAGCGAGATCGCCAACGGCAGGTATCCGCACACGTCCACCAGTTCCGTCACCGCGTCAGGGGTGGCGGCCGTGTGCGGGGCCAGCCGGAGCAGCATCTGCCGGGCCTGGTCCGGGGGCAGGACGTCGAGGGGGATGGCGACGGCATGGGCCGGGAGATCCCCGAGGTGGCGGCGGCTGGTGACCAGGACCAGGCACTCCGAGCCGCCGGGCAGCAGCGGGGCCACCTGGGCGCTGCCGGCCGCGTTGTCCAGGACCAGCAGGAGACGCCTGCCCGCCATCCGGCTGCGCCAGGCCCGGGACCGCCCGTCGAGGTCGTCCGGCAGGGCCTGCGGGTCCATCCCGTCCTCGACGAGCAGTCTGGCCAGGGCGTCGCTGGGGTCGACGGGCTGTTGGCCGGGGGTGTGGGCGTGCAGGTCGACGAAGAGCTGCCCGTCGGGGAACCGGTCGCGAAGCCGGTGCGCGAGGTGGATCGCCAGCGCGGTCTTGCCGATCCCGGGCATCCCGTCGATGGCGTGGACCGTCACGGTTGCGTCACCGGAGGTACCCAGCTGGTCCGCTGCGGAGCTGACCAGGGCCAGCACGTCGGCTCGTCCGGTGAAGGCCGGGATGTCGGAGGGCAGGGTGCAGCGCAGTTCGGCCGCGGCGTTCCCCGACCGGCGCTGGCCGGAGTTGAGAGCCGCGAGCTCACGCAGCATCCGGAGGTGGGCCCGTCGCCAGCCCTGCAGGTCCAGGCGGGGCAGGTCGGCGACGGACGCCCCGGTATGGAGGGCGCAGGAGCGCACGAAGGACTCGACGAACTCCCAGTCCGGCCTGCTGCGACCGTTGAGCTTGTCCGCGATCGACGCCCGCCCGTACCGGTGCCCGAGCTGCTCGGTGCGCAGCTCCAACGCGCGCAGCGACGGCGCCCCCGCCTGAGCGCGACACCTCTGCAACCGGGCCGCGAACCACTCCAGGGGATCTGAAGCGGTGGGCTCCTCCTGGTGTTGTGCTGTACTCGGCACAGTAATCATCAACGGCCAGACTCGTCCGGGTTGTCATGCTGGGGATGTTCGATGATCCTCTCTGTGTGTTCGCCTTCCTTGACATCCTGCCGCTTCGGCGACCGCATTATTTCTGCGATCTCCAGCTCCAGTTCGTGAGTCTCGGGCAAGCTCATTCTCTGAAATAATGCCAATGCTTCTTGTAGGCGGATGACTGCATCTTCAGTGTTTCCGACTGCTAGAGAGCATCGCCCCAGTCCGGCCAGTGAGTGAGCTTTGTCCCAGGTGAGGTCAACCATCTGTGAGAGGTTCATGGCTTTCTGATGACAGGAGGTGGCCAGAGGCAGTTCCCCTCTCATTCGATAGAGGATTCCGAGTTCATTAAGGGTCTCAATCTCCCCTCCCTGGTCGCCGCGTTCTCGATAAAGGTCGAGGGCTATCCGCAGGGTTGCCTCTGAGTCAGTGAAGTCACCAGCCAAGCGCCTCACCACGCCCAGGTCCATGAGTGAGTGATTCTCACCGAGCTGGTTACCGAGTTCTCTGAAAAGATGAAGTGATTCAAGGAGGAGGCGCTCGGCGTTCACAAGATCGCCGGTCCGATAATGAAGAATGCCGAGGTTGTTCAAGGCGATTGCTTCATTGCGAGTGTCCCCGATGCTCCGTGAGAGGTGAAGGGCTCGCTGAAGAGTACTTCTTGCGCGGGGATAATCACCGCTCACGCGTTGTGTAGCTGCCAGAGAATTCAATACCATGACTTGCCCGAGTGGACTCCCACTGGCACGGAACAGTTCGAGAGCTGACCGGAGCAGCCTCGCCGCGTCTATACAGTCACCGTTCAAGCTCTGTGACTCGCCGAGGCTATACAGAGCGTTCGCCTCGCCGAGGCCGTCCTCCAGTGCCCTGTACAAAAGTAGTGCTTCGTGGAATTGTGCCTCAGCCCCCGTGTGGTCTCCAGTCACCAAGCGGGTGACCGCTTCGCTGCAGAGAGCATTGGCTTGCCCGAGGCGATTGCCCAGTTGCTCATATCGAAGTAATGCTGTCTGCAGGACGTTGGCTGCTTGCGCGTAGTCCCCGACATCAAAATATACATCGCTGAGATCTACTAGTGCGTTGGCGTGAGCCAAGCTGTCAGCGAGGGCTGTCGCGGCGTCAGCGGCAGAACTGTGAAGCCTCATGGCCAGATCACCGGGACCGTCAATGCGTAACAACCCTGCCATTCCCGCGGTAAGAGTCACGACCCTGCGCGGAGCTGTGATGTGGGCGAGGCAGGCCAGCAGGTTGCTTCGCTCGGACCGAAGCCATGCCAATGCCTGACTGAAGTCCTTCAGTTCAGGACTGCTACCTCCCCCTTCGTTGTCGTCGCGCAGCCCTTGTGCTTTCGTGAGCTTCGTTGGAGTGGGGCGCGTAATAATGCTCACACGGGCGGCGGCGATGGCTGCGGTGTGTTGGTAGTAGTCGAGGAGCCGGTTGAGGGCGTGGTCGCGGTCGTCGGCTGGTTCGGTGGTGACGGCTCTCTCGTGGGCGTATTCGCGGACGAGATCGTGCATGCCGTAGCGGCGGTAGCCGCATTCGCGGAGTAGGTGGTCGCTGTAGAGGGCGTCGAGGTGGTCGGCGGCCTCGGTGACGGGTAGGTCGGTGAGGGCTGCGGCTGCGTAGGCGTCGATCTCGGCGCCGGGGTGCAGGCCGAGCAGGCGGAAGACGCGTTGCCGTTCCGGGGGGAGGTGGTCGTAGGACAGGTCGAAGGCGGCGGCGACGGACCGGTTCTCCGCGGCCACGGTCAACAACCGGGATCGGGTCTCGGTGATGAGGTCACCGACGGTCCACGTGGGGTGCTTGGTCGCCAGTCGCCCCAGCAGGGAGATCGCCAGTGGTAGGTGTCCGCAGACCTCGACCAGTTCCGCCACCGCCGCCGGGTCACCGGCGGTGTGCGGGGCCAGGCCCAGGAACATCTGCCTCGCCTGGTCGGGGGGCAGGACGTCGAGGGAGACGGAGGTGACCGCCGCGGGCAGGTCGGCCAGGTGACGGCGGCTGGTGATCAGGGCGAGGCAGCCCGGTCCACCGGGCAGCAGCGGGGTGACCTGGTCGCTGCCGGCGGCGTTGTCCAGCACCAGCAGCACCCGCCTGGTGGCCATCCGGCCCCGCCACATCCCCGAGCGGCCCTCCAGGTCGTCGGGCAGGGACCGGGGGTCCACGCCGTCGCCGATGAGCAGCCCGGCCAGGGCGTCGGCGGGCTCGGTCGGCCGGTGGCCGGGGGTGTGGGCGTGCAGATCGACGAACCACTGCCCGTCGGGGAACCGCCGCCGCAGCCGGTGGGCGACGTGGACGGCCAGCGCGGTCTTGCCGATCCCGGGCATCCCGTCGATGGCGTGGATGGCCACCACGCCGTCCTCGGAGGCTCCCCTCTTCCTTGCGGTGGTCACGATGGCGTCCACCTGGTCGTGGCGTCCGGTGAACCCGACGACGTCGGGCGGCAGGGTGCACCACAGCGCGGCGGAGGCGTTGGTCGCCCTGCGGTGCCCGGAGCGCCGTGCCGCCAGGTCGCGCAGCAACTGTCGGTGGGCCTCCCGCCAGTCGTCCAGGTCCAGCCGGGTCGCCTCGGTCGGGGTCGCCCCCGTATGAACGGCGCAGGCGCGCACGAAGGTCTCGACGAATTCCCAGTCGGGCTTGCTGCGTGCGTTGAGCTTGTCCGCGATCGAGGCCCGCCCGAACCGGTGCCCGAGCCGCTCGGTCGCCTTCTCCAGCGCCCGCAGCGACGGCTCACCGGCCTGCACGTGACACTCCCGCAACCGGGCCGCGAACTCCTGCAGAGGCGCCGTCCCGCCCACCCCTGCCTGCTCGACCACCGGCACACCATAGACAACCCCGCCCCCCGGGGACAGGGAATGACGACACTGCCCCGAGCGTCCGGCGGTGTCCGGGATCGTCCGGGAACAGCGCCGGACGCCCCTGCCGGCCGCCAGGCTCGACCCGGCGGAGTCAGCCTGAGCCGATCCAGGATCCGCCGATGGCCCGGTGGCCGCGCGCTCCTCCACGACAGGGGCTCGCGGGTGCGGGAAGGGCGCGCTACCAGGTGACAGATCTGGTTGGCAAGGGCGCATCGAACATTTCGATACGCACTGCGCTTCCCGACCGGTTCTGCCAAAGTGACGCCGCTAGGGGGCGGACGTCACCGGTCAGGCCGGGTCGAATCCCTGGGCGTGGTCCGGAAACGTCGAGAGTGGGGGCATCGTGAGTCTGTGGAGCTGTCGCGCGGCCGGAGCGGTCGTCGCGGGGGTGGTCGGAGCGGGACTGCTGGTCCCGGGGAGTGCGGGGGTGGCACTCTCCGGGCCTCTTCCCGCTGCTGACCGGCCAGCCATCGTCGAGGAGGGGACGGCGCTGGCCACGGCCGAGGCCACAGGGGTGCCGGTGGAGGTGACGTCGCTGCGCGACGAGTACTCGCAGACCCTCGCCAACCCCGATGGCACCTTCACGCTGGACGTCGCGACAGCTCCCCAACGAGCGCGTGGTGCGGACGGGGCATGGCAGCGGGTGGACCCCACGCTGGAGCGTCGCTCCGACGGCACGGTCGGACCGCGTGCCGCCGTCGTCGACCTGGCTTTCTCCGGTGGCGGTGAGAGGAAGGACCTGGTCCGGCTGGGGCGGGAGGGACGTTCGGTCGGCCTCACCTGGCCGGGGTCTCTCCCGACCCCGGTGCTGGAGGGGGCCTCGGCGGTCTACCCCGAGGTCATTCCCGGGGTGGACCTCCGAATGACCGCCACGGCCGAGGGTTTCCACCAGGTCCTCGTCGTCAAGACTGCGAAAGCCGCGACGTCGTCGGCCCTGAAGAAGATCGAATTCGTCGCGGCGGCCGACGACACCCGCCTGGTACGCGCCTCCTCGGGCGCCGTGGTGGTCGTGGACGAGAACGGGAATGAGTTGTTCGCCGGGCGGCCCGCCGTCATGTGGGACTCGTCGGGGCAGTCACGCCGTGTCACGGCATCGGAGGCGGCCATGGCGAAGGCCAGCGGAAATGCCTCGCGTAGGACCACCGTAAAGGGCACGGTCGGGCAGGTCGTCACCGAAGCCGTGGAGGGGACTGCCGAGGCTTCACCGGAGGAGGAGCCCGTACCCGAGCCGTGGGAGGCACCGGTGGCCGGTGACGTCACGGCGGTGGTTCCGGTCACCGTGAGCGGCTCCGCGGTCAGCGTCGCTCCCGACGTGAAGGTGCTCACCGATCCGGACACCGCGTTCCCGGTGTACGTCGACCCCTCGCTCGGATGGGATGTGTCCCGCCGGTTGATGTTGTCCTCGGACTCGGGCCACGACCCTCAGTGGCAGTTCGACGGCGACGAGGGCATGGGGAAGTGCCCAGCGAACGTCTACAACTGCTACCCCGGGTTCCGGAAACGGCTGTTCTTCCAGTTCCCCGCCACCATCGGTGGAAGGGCGGTGTTCGCGGGCAAGAGGGTGCTGCATGCCACCTTCAAGGCCAAGGAGACGTGGTCCTTCTCCTGTAGGGCATCCACGGTGGGGCTGTACCGGGTCGAACACGGCATCTCGTCGTCGACCACGTGGTCGAACCAACCCGCCGCCGTGGACCTGCTGGTGGACCGCACCGTCTCCGCCGGGCGGGGGGCGGCGTGCAGCCCCGAGCAGCCAGACGCCTGGATCGAGTTCAAGGACAACCTGACGGGCGCGGATGCCGAGAAGAACGAGAACCTCACCTCGACCGTGCAGCGATACGCCGACGGCAAGCTCACCAACCTCACCGTCATGCTCAGGGCAGCGGACGAGTCCTCGGACAACAGCTGGAAGAGGTTCCGCAACGACGCGACCATCCAGGTCACCTATGTGTGGAAGCCCGGGATCCCCACCGGGGTGGGGCCGGCGGTCGGCAACGGCACCACCCCGGTCTGCCGGAAGGCCGACGACCCCAAGGGGCCGCTCGTCGTCGCCGCGACCTGGGCGAAGCTCTACGCCACCGTACAGACGGCGGTTCAGCCGCGTAGCGAGGACGAGAAGGGCCAGTTGCAGGCGGAGTGGATCGTGCAGCGACGCAACGCCGCGACCGGAACCTGGTCCCAGGTGTGGAGCGACTACGAACCGGACTCCGGGTGGGTGAAGGACGGGACCAAGCAGTTCGCCAAGCAGACCTCGCTGGTGGACGGCGCGAGGTACCGGATGCGGGCGCGCACCCAGTCCCACATCACCTACAACGGCAAGAAGATCGACCTGTTCTCCGCGTACGTGCCGTCGTCGACCTGGTGCTACTTCACCGTCGACTCCAGCGCCCCGAAGGCTCCGACGATCACTGCGTTCGAACGGGCGGCGACGACCTCCGCCGGTGCTCTGGTCATGTACCCGCCGTGTACCGCGGACACGTGTCCCACCGTCGGAGGGCCGGGAGTGACCGGGGGATTCCGGTTCTCCCCGGGCCCTGGTGACACGAACGTGACCCAGTACCGCTGGTGGCTGGTGGGCAAGACGACGGAGACCACGGCAGGGAAGAGCACCGTCGAAGTGCCGGTGACTCCGAGCCTGGCCGGGCTGCGCCAGTTGTACGTCGAGGCGAGGGACACCACCGGACGGTGGGGGGCACCCACGGAGTACACCTTCATGGTCACCGAACCCTCAGGAGCGGTGGGTAGATGGAGCTTCGCCGCGGCCGCCGGGACGCAGCCGACGACGGTTCCCGACACCGCGGACGACCCGACGGTGCAGCCCCTGACGCTTGCCGGGAGCGCCGTCCACGACGCCCGAGGCCGCCGCGGCGCGATCACCGAGGGCTCGCTGGCCGACCACGCACTGCGACTGAACGGGACGACGTCCTATGCGGCGAGCAGTTCCGCCGTGGTGAACACCGGCAGTTCATTCACGGTCTCGGCCTGGGTGTTCCTCGAGGACGTCACCAAGCACAACTCCACCGTGGTGGCGCAGGCGGACAACGACGCCGCCAGCCGAGGCTTCGACCTCTACTACTCGATCGCCTACCAGAAGTGGGTGTTCAACTGGCATTGGCGGGACACCGCTGGAACGGTGCACTATGTCCGCTCGCTCGCCGACGTCGCGGCACCGCCGGCCAGGGTGTGGACACACGTCACCGGCCAGTACGACGCGACGGCCAAGACGATCCAACTGCTCGTCAACGGTCGACCGCAGGGGCAGCCGGTGAGTGTCGCCGCCGACGACGTGCCGGTGGCCACCCGTGGCCCGCTGCAGGTGGGCAGGGGCAATGTCCGGCCCGATGTCTTCACCAACTACCTCACCGGCATGGTCGATGAGGTGACGGTCTGGCAGCGGGCGGTCACCGTCGATGAACTGCTCCACGACAGCCAGTTGGTGCAGGGTGGGGTGCCCACGACCTCGCTGGTCGGCCACTGGTCAGTGGACGCCGTCACGTCGAGCACCGCGAAGTCTGTGCCGGACATCTCGGGCTACGGGCGAGACCCGCTGAAGCTCTCCGGATCCGGGACCAGCATCAGCGTCGAGGACGGGTTGCTCACCTTCGACGGATCGTCCGGGTATGCCGCCACCACCGCCGCGGGTGGTCCGGTCGTCGACGAGACGGGCTCGTTCAGCGTCGGGGTCGGCGTCGGGCTCGACGCCGCCGTGATGGCTGGCCGATCCCCGGGGACGAGGGCCCAGCTGATCGGTCAGCGGGCAGGGGGCGGTGCCGGTGGGTCGTCGTGGGCGGTGTGGTTCGAGCGTGACGCCGACGACGCTTCGGGGAATCCGCAGGGGCACTGGGCCTTCGCTCTGAACGCCGTGGACGCCACAGGCACGGTCGCGGACTCCGCGGTCGTCGAGACGGCTCCGGATCTCCTGCCCGAGGGTGAAGTCGAAGTCGGTGCCGTCTATGGAACGGATCCGGAGACCGAGGAGAAGGTCGTCCGGCTCTTCCTGACGGACGCGCTGATGAGAACGGTCGTGAAGACCGCCCCGATGCGATCGGGGGCGGGGGAGTTGACGGTGGGTCGCGGGTACCGAACCGGCAACCTGACCGACCCCTTCCCGGGATCTGTGGCTCGGGTGCGCGTCTGGAGCGGAGCCGTCAGCGGGCAGGGATTCGTCGGGGGTGGTTCGTGGTGAGCGGGATCGAGTTGACGACCCCGAGAAGGGTTGGGCGGATGTCGAAGGGATCAGACGCCATGCGTCGCGGTGCCGCCGCAGTCATCGTGATGGCGACGGTGACGGCAGGTCTGACCGTCGGTCCGAGCGCGGCAGCGGCGGCGACGTCGGCACCGGGGCTTCCGACCTCCAGGGTGGACAGGGTTCGGATCGCGAGAGTGACCTCGGTCGAGGCTGCTCGGGCGAGGAAGGCCCTCGCGGCGACACAGTCGGCGGGCGAGCGGGCTCTCGCGGTCCAGCGAGAGCAGGTGGAGCGGACGTCGGCAACCTCTACCCCGGCGTCGACCACCATGAGCACGACGACCGTCACGACCACTCGCACCCCCGTGATCTCGTCCACTACAACGACCCGTAGTGGTTCGGGATCCACTGCTCGGGTCGGTGTCACGGCCACGACGGGGAAAGCAGGTGCCAGGGCGACGATCAGCTCAGCGAACACTCTCGCCGCAGCCGCCCCGGCAGGATCGACGAGCGCCGTCAAGGGCGGCGGGGACTACACAGCCACTCCCCTCTCGCCGTCCGCGACCTGGTCGGCGGGCGGCTCCTCGGGCGCGTTCACCTGGTCGTACCCCATGCGGACGCCTCAGCTGGGTGGCCCCGGACCTGCCCTGAAACTGGCCTACAACTCGGCCGAGATCGACGGGCGTGTCTCGTCGTCGAACAATCAGTCGACCTGGGTCGGCGAGGGCTTCGACGTCACCGCGGTCTCCTACATCGAGCGGTCCTACGCTCCCTGCGACGACGACGGGCAGAAGGACAAGTACGACCTGTGCTGGAAGAACGACAACGCCTCGCTGGTACTCAACGGGTCGTCCAACGAGCTGGTCAAGGACGACACGACGGGGGTCTGGCGGCTGAAGAAGGACGACGGGTCGAAGGTCGAGCGGTTGACCGGGGCGTTGAACGGGGCTCGGGGCGGAGAGCACTGGCAGCTCACCACCTCCGACGGCACTCGGTTCGTGTTCGGGCTGAACGCCTTGCCCGGAGCCGATGCCGACACCCGCACCGACTCGGTGTGGACCGTGCCGGTGTTCGGGGATGACGCCGGCGAGCCCTGCCACGGCGACTCCTTCGGTGCGTCGTCGTGCACCCAGGCGTGGCGGTGGAACCTCGACTACGTCGTGGACACCCACGGCAACGCCTCCACCTACTGGTACGCGAGGGAGACGAACAAGTACGCCAAGAACGGTGATGCCGATCCCGGAGCCTCCTACGTCCGCGGCGGGTACCTGACCCGCATCGACTACGGGCAGCGGGCGTCGTCCCTGTTCAACGCCAAACCTGGTGCGCGGGTGGTTTTCTCGGTCAAGGAACGCTGCCTGGCCGGGGGCGACTCGTGTGCGGAACTCAAGGAGTCGACCAGGAACTACTGGCCGGACGTACCGTTCGACGTCGTCTGCACCGGCGACAAGGTCTGCACCGGCATGACCGCGCCGTCCTTCTTCACCCGGAAGCGACTCGTCGGCGTCACCACCCAGGTGTGGGACGCCGCTGCCTCGGCGTTCCGACAGGTCGACACCTGGACGATGAAGCAGTTGTACCTCGACCCGGGGGACACCGGCGACGCCACCGACCAGGTGCTCTGGCTGGAGTCCGTGCAGCACGCCAACGAGGTCGACGGCACGGTGGCCATGCCCGCGGTGCGGTTCTCGCACCGGTTCCTACAGAACCGGGTGGACGCAGAGGGAGACGATCTGCTCGCACTCAACCGTCCCCGGATCTACACGATCACCACCGAGACCGGAGCCGTCGTCACCGTCACCTACTCGGACCCCGGTTGCTCGGCCTCCAGCACGAAGCCGGCTCCGGATGCGAACACCAGCCGCTGCTACCCGGTCTACTGGAATCCGAACGGGGTGACCGACCCGACGCTGGGCTGGTTCCACAAGTACGTGGTCACCCAGGTGTCGACCTCCGACCCGACAGGTGGCGCGGAGACCATGACCACCGCCTACAGCTACGCGGGCGGAGGGGCGTGGCACTTCGCCGACGACCCGATCACCCGGCTGAAGCACCGCACCTGGTCGCAGTGGCGGGGGTACGGGAAGGTCACCGCGGTGTCGGGCAAGGCCGCCGAGGGTCCACGGTCGCAGACGACGACGATCTACCTGCGGGGGATGGACGGCGACAGGCAGTCCGACGGTACGACCCGGAGCGTCAGCGTCACGGGGGTGAAGGCCCCGGCAGCAGTCGACCGAGACCAGTACGCCGGGTTCGCCCGGGAGACCATCGTCTACGACGGCGCGGGTGGAGCGGAGGTCTCCGGTACCTGGAGCGGGCTCTGGAGCAAGCAGACAGCCGCCCATGACTACGGCTCCTACACGGCCCGGGCCTTCTACACCAGGAACGCCGGGACCAGGGACCGCACGACGATCACTGCAACGGACGGGACGACGAGCAGTCGCACCCGCACGAAGGTGACCAGCTACGACACCACCTACGGCATGGTCACCAGCGTCGAGGACCAGGGCGACATCTCTCGTACCGGGGACGAGTCCTGCGCCAGGACCTGGTACGCCCGGAACCCGGCCAAGGGCCTGACCTCTCTGGTATCACGGGTCCAGACACTCGCCACCACCTGCGACGACACCGCAGTGGCTGCGGCGGTGCTGCCCACGACGTCGGCCACCTCCGGGAACGTGATCTCCGATGTGGCGACGGCCTACGACACGACGACGTGGAGCGCGTCGCAGACACCGACGATCGGTGAGGCTCGCTGGACCGGGCGGGCGTCGAAGTATGCCGCTGATGGCACCCCGACCTGGCAGACGACGACCAGCACCGGTTACGACGGACTCGGCCGGGTGACCACCGTCACCGACGCCGTCGGGGCGAAGACCACGACCGTCTACACCCCAGCCGCTGCGTGGCCCATGACGGGGACCGCGGTGACGAATGCCCTCGGTCACCTCACCACCACGACGTTCGACCCGGCCTGGGGACAGGCAATCCGGGTGGTCGACGCCAACAGAAAGATCACATCAACGAGATATGACGCGCTGGGTCGGCTGAGCGGGGTGTGGCTGGCCAACGTCAACGGGAACACGAGCTACACCCCGAACACGTCGTTCAGCTATCACGTGTCGGCGACAGCGGCGTCGTGGGTCTCCATGAGCAGGATGGGGCGTGATCCAAGCTACCCACGGATCGTCAGCTACACCTTGTACGACGCCCTACTGCGGGAGCGGCAGACCCAGACCCCGTCCCCGCGCGGTGGGCGAGTGATCACGGAGAAGTTCTACAACTCTCGCGGGTTGGTGGAGCGGGTCTATACCGACGTCTACGACAACACCACCACGCCCAACGGCACCCTGGTGGAGACGGTCAACGCACAGGCACCGTCCGAGACCGTGACGGCCTACGACGGCGCCGGTCGACCGACGACCTCGGCGCTGGTGGTGTACGGGGTACAGAAGTGGTCGACGACCACCAGTTACACGGGGAACTCGGTCGCGACCAGCGCGCCGACCGGTGGCTCGGCGACCAGGGAGTTCACCGACGCCCTGGGCCGGGTCACCGAACACCGGGAGTACCGCTCGACCTCACCGGCGTCGACCACCTTCACCTCGACGACCTCCAGCTACGACAAGCTCGGCCGGCTGGCGAAGCTGACCGGGCCGGACGCGTCCTGGACGCACACCTACGACCTCTTCGGTCGCAAGGTCAGAGAGGCCGATCCGGACAAGGGCACGACGACCACGACCTACACCGTGATGGACCAGGTGGCCACCGCGACGGATGCGACAGGCAAGAAGTTGCTGTACAGCTACGACACGCTGGGTCGCACTACCGGCCTGTGGTCAGGCTCCAAGACCGACGCCACACTGCTGGCGAGCTGGACCTACGACACGGCGGCGAAGGGCCAACCGGGAACCGCCACCCGGTATGTGGGCGGGAAGTCCGGGAAGGCGTACTCGAACGAGATCGTCGCTTACGACGACCTGTACGAGGTGTTCCGACGCGCAGTCAACCTGCCGACCGACGATCCCCTCGTGGCGGCGGGCGTCCCGTCCCGGCTGAGATTCGAGACGACGCACTACCTGGACGGCAGTGTCAACTACTCCACCGAACCGGCTGCAGGCGGGCTGGCCGAGGAGGCGTTGTCCCCGACGTACAACTCCCTGGGCATGCCTCGCACGCTGACCGGGACTACCGGGTTGGTGCTCGACACCCAGTACTCGCCGCTGGGAGACACCCAGCAGGTGACCCTGGGGATCGACTCGACGTCGACGAAGAAGGTGTACGTCACCAACTCCTACGAGCCGGGAACCCGGCGGCTGACCCGGCAGTCGGTCAAGGACACCACCAACGCATGGATGGCCTCGGACCTGGCCTACACCTATGACCATGCCGGGAACGTCCGATCCACGTCCGACACTGCCACGATGGGCGGGGCGGGCAAGGCAGACCATCAGTGCTTCAGCTATGACGGGTACCGGAGACTCACCAACGCCTGGACGCCGTCAACGGCCGGCTGTTCGACGGAGAACCGTACGGTTGCCACCCTCGGTGGGGCCGCTCCGTACTGGTCGACGTTCTCCTACAACAACGCGGGTCTGCGGACCAAGGAGGTCACGCACGCCACGGCCGGGGAGACCACGACGACCTACACCTATGGGTCGACGTACACGCACCGGCTGAGCAAGACCACGACGACGAAGCCCGATGGCACCTCGACGTCGGCGTCCTACACCTACGACGCGACGGGCAACACGCTCACCCGGCCAGGGGTGCAGGGCACCCAGACCCTGACCTGGGACGCCGAGGGACGGATGGCCGCCAATGCCGAGCCGGCGAAGGGCACGGCAGCGGCACGGAACACCTCCTACGTCTACGACGCCGACGGATCGTTGCTGATCCGGCGCCCGACGAGCGGGGACGGCGAGACGGTGCTCTACCTCGGAGCCACCGAGGTGCGGATGACCGTGAAGAGCGGTGTCACCACCGTCTCGGGACGGCGCACGTACTCGTTCAACGGGATGACGATCGGGGTGCGCACGGCCACTTCGGGCACGACCGGGACGAAGCTCACCTGGCTGGCGGGAGACCGGCACGGTACGGCCTCGGTGATGATCGATGCGACAACCCAGGCGGTGACCAAGCGGTACAGCCTGCCGTTCGGCGGCCCTCGGGGTACCAAGGTGACCTGGGTCGACGACAAGGGTTTCCTCGGTAAGCCCATGGACGCTGCCTCGGCCCTGACTCACGTCGGTGCCCGCGAATACGATCCGAAGATCGGCCGGTTCCTCTCGGTGGACCCGATCCTCGACATCGGCAAGACCCAGTCCTTGAACGGGTACAGCTACGCCGAACACAACCCCGGCACCTTCGCCGACCCCACTGGCCTCGCTACTGACGGAGTCTATTGTGGCGGGAACCCGAGTTGCATCGGGGCAGTCAACAGCACCGGAGGAAGCGTCAACGACTACACGGGAGACCCGCTGGGCCCACCTTCTACAACGAAGCCGGACACACCCACGGTGACAACGTGTTCTGCCAATATGAGTGATGACTCTCCGTCCTACCCGACGGTGTACACTGCCCCGCAATTCCATCAACCATGGAATCCTCTCTCTCCGTACTACAATCCTTATTGGGAGATTGCTGGCGACACCGTGGACAGCACGGTTCTTGCCTGGGGGTTGACTGTATCTGCAGGCAAGGTACCGATAAACCTGGCGACTGTGAATCTCCAGGACAAGAGGATGGCTGTTGATAATTCCTACAAGAAAGGCACTATTCCGGCACACAGGGGCGACAAGGTATCCCATGCAGACGCAGCAGTCGAGCGGAAACAAGCCCTGGAGAGAGTCAAAAAACTCAACAAGTCCTGGTATGGAAGGCTAGTTCAAAACAAATGGGTTGGTAGGATCAGCAAACCTCTCGCTGTGGTGGGGACCGCCGTCACCTATGCCAAGTATTACACTCGCGGTGAGAGTGGCTGGGAGACGTTTGGCCACGGTAGTGTGGAAGTGGTGACTAGTGTCGGTATCGGCGCTGCCGCCGGTGTAATGTGCGGTCCCGCCGCTCCTCTCTGTGCACCAGTCGGGGCATACGCAGGGTCAGAAATTGGAGAATGGGCGAATGAGGAGTTCTTTGGATCTGAGGAGCTGTGAACCTGACAGCTTCAGCGAGGCACTGGAATGGCATCCTTGGTTTGTATGGTTGATGGTCCCTGTGCTGGTGATGTGGGTGTTTATTGCCTGGTGGGAAAGGAATCCAAATAGTATACCAAGATTCTATCGGTCACCGTGGAGTTTAGCCATCATTCGACGTGGGATGGGTCTTGTCATGGTGGTATTCAGTTCGGCGTTCACGGCCGTCCTGTTTACCAACTTCGGCTTCAGGCTGTCGTGCGGTAGTGCATGGTGGTGGGCAAGGCAAGTATTCCTAGGGATTGTCCTGGTGTCGTCTATTGTGGGGGTGTCCGTGTTCCTGTTTTCCCGTCCGAGGTTTCTCATACCCCCCGACTGCAGGCCAGAGAAACTGTCGAGCAAGTACAGGCGGTGGTCGACGGATAATGGTCGTAGAAAGCCGCGACCGTGACTCACCAGCCTGAGGAATGTATCTAGCGGTCACTGGGGTGTACTGAGGCTCCCTCGGAATCAAGGTCACTGGGAGATGCCGTTTCAAGGAGACTCACGTTGTTGTGCTCGACCGGGTGTTGATCTATGGATCGCAAGACGCCATGTTGATTCTGAATGCTTCACATGGCGCAGGCAGGTGGTGTTCCCGAATGGGTACTGCGCCGATCACGGGGGTGACGGCGGGCATCGGGTATGCCTTCGCCACGGCTCTGGCTGCGCGGGGGGAATGCCAAGACAATCGACGGTAAGGCCAACACCTCCAATGATGAACTACCTTAAATACCCTAATCACCGCAAGGTACGAAAGTATTTCTACCGAGGGCGAGCAGTGCTGATCTGCAGAACATACTTGAGAAGAACACCCACTCGCGGCCCCGGGTCACTCAATTAAGTGGTGGCGAATATTCAGTATTCATTGCCGAATGAGAGCTTGAAACAGGGCATCGCTCGAAGGTTCCCTCGTGAACCCTGGCTGACCACGGAAGCATGCGGAGGTGCACATGCAGCCTCAAGAGTTACGCGATTTGTTCGCGAAGTACTTCCCGGAGCACCTCGCTCAAGTGACAGAAGTGACTGCTGAATGGGCTGACTTCATGGCCAGTGAAAAGGTGGATGACGAAAGGGTCGAATCGGGCGAGAAGGTTCATGCCGTTATATCTGCACCCCTCAGGGAGGTCTTCTGCTGGGATGTCCTGGAGGTGGGGCTCAACAATGAACTGACTGACTCCAGGAGGCTGGACAAGATAGGCAAATTCATCGAGGAAGTCCTCCTGACCGGAGATCCCGAAGCGCGCAGGATTCTAGTGGATTACGCAGGAACCCTATTGATGTTCAAATGGGACGTAATTAAGGAATATCTGGGGCCCAAGGGGAGGCGACTCGTGATGGACTTGATCGATTCGGGGCACTTCTGAGGTTGCGACAGGAAGTTCCATCGGGTGTCTGCCCAGGCAGTGTCGAGATTTCCGTGGGTACCGCCGGGCCGCTGTTGACGTTTACTATGGCCCGTTTGTTTCGGCCTGCGCACCGATTGGTGCGTACGCCGGATTTCGGCCGAAGAATGGTTAGTCAAAATGTACTCGGGTCCGACGAGTTGTAGCCCAATGAGCTTCCCTGACGTGATGGCCGGATACCCGTGGTTCATTTGGTTCATGCTGTGTCTGCCACCTGTGATGATGTTGTTAACATGGTGGGAGAGGAACCCCCATAGAATACCGCAGTTCTATCAGAGGGCACGTGCGAGTAGGGCAATCGTCGATCACGGGTTAGGACTTGGTCTGACCTTGTTCAGTCTTGCCTTCGATGTATTGATAGTTACTGACGCTGGTTTGAGAGTTGGATGTAGTGAGGTATGGTGGTGGGCGAGGGGTGCGGCAAGTTGTGTATTGCTAATCTCGGCAATTCTTGTGGTTTCCGTTCTGCTGTTTTCACGGCCGCGACTGCTGATGTCACCTGCGTTCAGACAGAAGCGGCGCTGAACGGGAGCAGCGCGGACTGGGTAATCAAGCCGAATCACCCGCATGAGAAACGACCTCTTTTCGTATGTGCATAGTCTCGCGTTCTACAGGTTCGGGTGTGGGTGGTTTTCTGGTCGTCATGTGGGTCGGTGCTAGTTATTGGGTCGGATGTGTACGCTTGCTGGTCGGGATAGGTGGTGCCTCCGCACTGCCTGTGCATACAGACGTGTTGAGGTGTGGCAGTAGCGGTTCAGCAGTCGCTCGACGGCCAGGCCCCGGTCTGCGTAAACTCGGTGGTTGTGGCATGGTTGTGGGCGTAGGCTCGGAGAAGGCTGTGCATGTCATAAGGCTGTGCATGTCATGGCGGTAACAGCCCCATGTATCGAGCGGAGCTGAGGCGAGG
>JAAYAH010000075.1 GCA_012719445.1 Actinomycetales bacterium
CGACCGTCGCGCCGACGAGGACCTGCCCGGGGGTGTGGTGCCTCAGCGTGATCCTGGCCCAGGCGACGGCGAGGACCAGGGGAGCTGTGGCCAGCCAGGGCGGGCCGAGAACCTCCACGAGGACGGCGACGGTGCCGGCGGCGCAGGCGACGTGAATGGAGATCTTCCAGAACACCGTCACCACGAGGGCGACCACCACCCCGCAGACCATCGCCACGACGAGGGCGTACAGCGCCCGTGGGGCGTCGAGGACCATCAGGACGGCGAGCCCGGCCGAGACCGAGGCCAGGCCGACGGCGAGCATCAGCGGACGCTCCTCCCGCCGGGTGAGGTGGTGGTCGGTGAGCCGCCCGCGGCGGATGCCCACCAGCACGACCGTGAACGGGAGCCCTCCGGCGAAGAACGCCGCGACCAGCCCGAGCAGGACCCCGCGCGCCGGGGTGGCCGCCTCGTGGGCGGCCACGACGAGCAGCACGACGAAGATCAGCGGTACCGGTGCGAACACCTCGGTGAGCAGCCGGGCCGCCGCGAGCGCGACTCCTCCGCCTCGGCTGCCGCCGGCAGGGGAGGTCGCGGTCTCCCGTGGGGATCCTGTCTCCGGTGGCGGGGACCCCGGAGCGCCGACACCTGCCGGGGGCGTCACGCCGGAGCGCCTTCGGTGGGATGCCCGATGAACTCCGGTGGCACGTGGGCCGTCAGCCAGACCCCGTTGGCGGCCCGGAAGAACTCGTGCCCGGCGCGGTGCATCCCGTCGGCGTCGATCCGCAGCACGACCGGATCGCCACGCCGGTTGCCGACCTGCCGGGCGGTGGCGACGTCGACGGAGAGGTGGACGTGGCTGCGCCGCCGGGGCTGCAGCCCGTCCCGCAGGATCCGGGGGAGGAACCGCTCGACCGTTCCGTGGAACAGCACGGCGGGTGGGCGGACCGGGGGGAGCTGCAGGTCGATCGGCACGGTGTGGCCCTGGGCCGCGCGGATCCGGCCGTCCGCCACCTCGAACCGTCGCCTGTCCATGCCGGTGAGGACCTCGTGGAGGGTGGCCCGGTCCAGGGGTCGGTCGTGCTCGGCGAGGGCCGTCAGGAGCGTGTCGAGGTCGACCCATCCGGATCCGTCGAGCTGGATCCCGATCGCGCCCGGCTCGTGCCGCAGCACGTAGGCGAGGAACCTGCTGATCTCCACCAGCTCGGGCCGGTCTCCGGGCGGGGCCAGGTGGGTGAGGGCCTCGACGGCGAGCTGGTCCCGCTCGCCCCGCCAGGCGGCCCAGTAGTGCACCCGGGGGAGGTCCGTCACCGGGACGGCGGTCAGACCGGCCGGTGCCCCGACGCAGCCGTTGACCACGCTCGCGCCGAGGCCGAGCGCGCTCAGGTGGGCCTGCAGGTCCCAGCCGTCCACCTCGGCGGCCACCCGCCAGCTCACCTGCGCGTCGAGCAGGGCGCGGTCCAGCTGCCTGCGGTGGGGACGCTCCGGTGGGGGCACCACGAGGTCGAGGCCGTCGAGCTCCCGCAGCCGGGCCTCCGGTCGGCCGGCGAGGGGGTGCTCGTGGGGGACCAGCAGGGTCTGCGGGTAGGTGGCCAGCAGCCGGGACCGCAGCGGCGCGGGCGGCGGGTCGAAGGCGACGACGGCGAGGTCGGCGCGGCCCGTGGACAGTGCGGCGAGCGCACCCTCCCGGCCCGCGGTGATCACCCTCAGGGCGCGGCCGGAGGTGGCGAGGCGCCGGACACCGTCGCCGATCACCCAGCGGAGGCTCCCTCTCCCTGCGGCGATCGTGACCGGGGCGGTGGTGGCGTGCAGCGCGGCCAGGAAGTCCTCGGTCCGGCGACCGGAGTCCTCGGCGAAGGCGGCGAGGCGCCGGCCCGCGGGGGTGAGCCGCAGTCCGCGGCCGTGCCGCTCGTAGAGGTCGATCCCCAGGACGGCACCCAGCTTGCGGATCTTGGCGTGCAGGGAGGGCTGGCTGATGTGCAGGGCCCGTGCGGCGGTGGTGAAGTTCAGGTGCTCGGCGAACACGGCGAAGGACCGCACCGGGTCGGCCTCCAGCACCTCTGTCCTGTTCACCCGGTCAACTATAGGACAGGGCTATCGATTCGGCTTCCATTGATAGTTCCGCTGCCGGTTCCCACGGCGGACAGTCGAGGCATGGAGACGAGAGCTGACCCGAGGACCCCCCGACTCGGCGTGGACATCGGCCGGGTCATCATCGGCGGTGGCGGGCCGGGCGGCGACACCGCCTTCTTCGACGGCAGCGAGGAGGACATGCTGGCCACACCCGAGGTGTTCGACGCGCTGCCGACCCTCGCCCGGCTGGTCGACGCCTTCGGCGGCCGGGTCTGGCTCGTGTCCAAGTGCGGTCCGAGGATCCAGGCCCGCACCCTGGCTTGGCTGGCCGCCCACGACGTCCACCGGAGAGCCGGGCTGCCGCGGGAGCAGGTGAGGTTCTGCCGCCGCCGCGAGGACAAGCGGGCCCACTGCCTCAACCTGGGGCTGACCCATTTCGTGGACGACCACCCCGAGGTGCACGCCGCCATCCGCGGCGCCGTCGACCACCAGTACCTCTTCGGCCCTCGGCGCCGTCCCGTGCCTGCCCACGTCGTCCACACCCCCGCCTGGGCCGACGTCGAGCGGGAGATCCTCGCCGAGCTCGTCGGCACCGCCGCGGCAGGGGTCTGACCTCCCGCGGTCCGGCTCCTCGGGATCGCAGGGTCCGCCGATCGGGCCATCGGTGGCGTCTGACGTACCGCGGCGGGGAGGTTCGGGCACGATGATCCCTGTGACCGAGGGCGACCGCGCGCGGGACCTGCGCAGATTCGAGATCGCTCGCGCGCGCCTGGCGGAGTTCCGGACCGGGCGCCTCCCGCTCCGGCAGCTCCTCGCCGACCTGGACGGCGTCATCGAGACGCTGGAACAGGTGCCCCCGGAGTGGCGGGACCGGTTCGTGGAGCAGTGGAGCCTCCTGGAGGACGTCTACGGCGCCTTCTGGGACCGGTTGCAGACCCAGCCCACCATCCGGGACCGCGAGATCGCCGCCGTCGTGGACACCCTGGAGGAGGTGCTCGCCGAGGCGATCTCGGGAGACCGGCACCCGGGACGTCACCTCGGCGCCGACCAGGGACCGGCGACCGGGCCCACCGGGTATCTCACCGGCGAGATCCGCACCGGCGAGATCCGCACCGGCGAGATCCGCACCGGGGGCAGGCCCCCGGGCACCCAGGACCGACCCCCGATCATCCCTCGGACCCACCTGCCGCCTGCCCCTCTGACGCCCTCGCACGGGCAGCAGCTCCACGGGCAGCAGCCTCGCCAGGAGCCGTCCCACCGGCAGTCGTCCACCCCTCAGCAGCCGCCCGCATCGCAGCACCCGTCGCCACCAGCTCCCCAGCACCCGTCGCCGCAGGCCGAGGGCCCCCGTACCGGTGAGGGGTGGCTCGGGGTCTTCGGCCTGGGAGGACGGCGCGACGGCGGGCACCGGACGTCCTCCGGGGCCACCGGGGAGATCGCCGAACGGGAGGACGCCGACCGGGAACAGGGAGGTCCCAGCACAGGGCCGGGACCGGGGTGGGAGACCTCGGGGAGGGACCTGCGGTGGGAGACCGGGGCGGGCAGGGGGAGGACGGCCGAGGGGCCGGCCGTCCCCACGCTGCGGACCGCCGTGCCGTCCGACTACGAGGCGATCGCCGCCGTGGCCGACGAGTGGTGGGGGCGACCGGTGCTGGCCGCGCTGCCGAGGCTGTTCCTCGACCACTTCCACACCACGAGCCTGGTGGCCGAGTCGCCGTCCGGGATGGTCGGCTTCCTCGTCGGCTTCGGCTCGCCGTCGCAGCCGTGGCGGGCCTACGTCCACTTCGTGGCGGTGGCTCCCCAGGCGCGCCGGACAGGGCTGGCCCGGCGGTTGTACGACACCTTCATCGACCGGATGCGGGCCGAGGGGCGGACGACGATCACAGCGATCACCTCGCCGGGCAACAGCGCCTCGATCGCCTTCCACCAGGCTCTGGGGTTCACCGTCTCCGGCCCGGTCACCGGCTACGACGGGCCGGGGACCCAGCGGATCCTGTTCGAACGCCGGCTCTTCTGATGCCCCGTGCCGGCGTGAGCGGTGCTCCGGCGTGGCGTGGCGGGCGTCCGCCCCGTCGTGTCGCGGCGGTCGTGCGGCGACGTCGCGGCTACGGCAGCAGGGTGAACAGCTGGTAGCACCCGGCCGCGACCGCCCCCGCCATCGGAATGGTGAGGAACCACGCGGTCACGATGTTGCCGGCGACGCCCCAGCGCACCGCGGACACCCTGCGGGTGGCACCGACCCCGAGGATGGCCGAGGTGACGGTGTGCGTCGTCGAGATGGGGGCCTGGAAGGCGAACGCCGTGGTGTACAGGACGGACGCCGCCACCGTCTCCGCCGCGAACCCCCGTGGCGGGTCGAGCTCGATGATCCGTCGCCCGAGGGTACGCATGATCCGCCAGCCTCCCGTGTAGGTGCCGAGACTGATCGCGAGGGCGGCTGATGCCTTGACCCACAGCGGGATGTCGTCACCCGAGTGGTACCCGCCGGCGACAAGGGCGAGCACGATCACGCCCATGGTCTTCTGCGCGTCCTGGAGACCGTGCCCGAGGGCCATCGCCGCGGCCGACGCGGTCTGCGCCACCCGGAACCGCCGGGACAGGCGGCCGGGGTTGCCCCGACGGAACGCCCACAGGATGCCCACCATGAGAGCGAAGGCGAGAACGAACCCGACCACAGGGGACACCACCATCGGGATGACGACCTTCTCGAGGATGACGTCCCAGTGCACCTCGGTCGACGACGCGAGGCCGGCCCCGGCGAGCGCGCCGATCAGCGCGTGCGAGGAGGACGAGGGCAGGCCGAACCACCAGGTCAGCAGGTTCCACCCGATGGCCCCCACCAGCCCGGCCAGCACCACGACGAGCCCGCTCCTGCCGCCAGGGGCGGTGATGATGCCGCTGCCGATGGTGCGCGCGACCCCCTCGCCGAGGAGGGCGCCGACGAGGTTGAAGACCGCGGCCATCGCCAGCGCCGTCCTCGGGGTGAGCGCCCGGGTGGACACCGAGGTGGCGATGGCGTTCGCGGCGTCGTGGAAGCCGTTGGTGTAGTCGAACAGCAGGGCCACGACCACGACGACGATCACCAGGAGAGCAGTGGTCGTCATCGGGTCAGGACTCCTTGACCGCGATCGTCTCCACCCGGTTGGCGACCGTCTCGAAGGCGTCGGCCGCCTCCTCGAGCACCTGCACCACCTCGCGGAGCTTCAGCAGCGTGACCGCGTCGGTGACCTCGTCGAACAGCTGGGCGAGCATCGCCCGGTAGGCGCGGTCGGCGGCGTCCTCCAGGCTGTTGATCTCGACCCAGTACGGCTCCAGCCCGCGGGTCGAGCTCAGCCGGGGCATCACCTCCGCGGTGAGTCGTGCCTGTTCCCGGAGGACCTCGACCTGACGGGACACCCCCGAGGGCAGCGTCCCGATCCGGTACAGCACGACCAGGTCCGTCGCCTCCTCCATGTAGTCGAGGCAGTCGTCCATCGCGCCGGCCAGCCCCGAGATGTCCTCCCGGTCGAACGGGGTGACGAAGGTGGAGTTGAGCTTGCGCATGATCTCGTGGGTGATCTCGTCACCCTCGTGCTCGACGTCCGTCATCCGTTCGGCGAGGGCCGTCCTGCCGGTCTGGTCGGCCGACACGAACTCGGCCAGCAGGTCCGCGGCGTCCACCAGCTTCTGCCCGGAGCGGGCGAGGAGGTCGAAGAAACTGGTGTCACGGGGGGTGAACCGCAGCCGCATGTCTTCCTCCGCGTTCTCGACGGGTCGTGTCGAGACGACTATCCCCTGCCGGAGCAGCTCAACACCTGCGGCGCCGGGTCAGCAGCCGTCGTGTCGGGCCGGCGGCCGGTGCCGGCCCGACGAGGAGCCGGGCCGGCCGGGTCAGCAGCCGCGGCGGCGGTCCAGCCAGGAGCCGAGCCAGCCGGGTAGCCGGGAGGGAGCGCAACTGGTGGTCGTGGTGGGTCGGGTGGGCCAGGCGGTGGGCCAGTTGGTGGGTCGGATGATGGGCCAGGCGGTGGGCCAGCTGGTGGGCCAGGTCGGTCCGCCGGTGGGGCTGGTGGTGGGGGTCGTGCCGGTGGTGGTGGTCCCGGTCACCGGGGCTCCCTTGACCAGCCCGGCGGCGAAGCG
>JAAYAH010000076.1 GCA_012719445.1 Actinomycetales bacterium
GTGGCGCGCGGCGTCCCACCGGCCGCCGCCGAGGGGGCGGTCAGCCGCTGGGTCGCCGACCGGGGCGTCCCCGTGGCCGACACGGTCGAGCTCATGCGCGACCTCGAGGAGGACGGCAAGGCCGTGTTCGTGTTCACCAACGGCACCGACAACATCCCCGCCGAGCTGCGGCAGATCGGCCTGGAGCACCTGGTCGACGTGGTGCTCAACAGTGCGGTGCTGGGGCACCGAAAGCCGCACCGCGAGGCGTATGCCGGGGCACACGCCGCGCTGGAGAAGCACCTCGGCCACCCGGTCGCCCCGGGCGACGTCCTGTTCACCGACGACCGCCCGGCGAACATCGAGGGGGCCATCCGGTTCGGCTGGCAGGCGGTGCACTTCGACGCGGGGGTCCGCACCGACGTCTGAGCTCAGCCGCTCGGCCCGTCCGGCTGCCGGCCCAGTGACCAGGCCTGCCACAGCTCGGCATACTGTCCGCCGCGGGTGAGCAGCTGGTCGTGGCTGCCCAGCTCGACGACCCGGCCGTCGGCCACCAGGGCGACCGTGTCCGCGCGGGCCGCCTGGTCCAGCCGGTGCGCGATCACCAGCGAGGTCCGCCCGCGGATCACCGCCTCCGCCGCCTCGTCCAGGATGGCCGCCCCGGCGCTGCCCGCCTCGGCGGTGGCCTCGTCGAGGAGTGCGACGGCGGGGTCGAGCAAGTCGATGCGGGCCAGCGCCAGGTGCTGGCGCTGCAGGGGCGTCAGGGTGACGCCGGCCAGGCCGACGACCTGGTCGAGACCGTCGGGCAGTTCGCGCACCCACCGGGCTGCGCCCACCCGCTCCAGGGCCGCCCAGAGCCGCGCCTCGTCGGCGTCCTCGCGGGCCAGGGTCAGGTTGGTCCGCAGGGTCCCGGCGAAGATGTGCGTCTCCTGGGTGATCAGGCCCACGACTCGAGAGCGGTCCTCCGGGTCGAGCTCGGCCAGATCGTGCCCGTCCAGCAGCACCGTGCCCTCGTGCGGCGAGCGCAACCCGGCGACGACACCTGCCAGGGTGGACTTGCCGGCACCCGACGGCCCGACCACGGCGAGGGTCCGGCCCGGCTCGATGTCGAGGCTGACCTCCTCCAGCGTCGGCCGCCCGGCGGCCTCGAAGGAGAAGGACACCCCGCGCAGGGCCAGCTGCCCGTCCCGGACGGGAATGGTGCGGCCACCGCCGGACTGCGCCGGCACCTGGAGGACGCCCACGATCCGGCGCAGCGAGGCCGCTGCCGACTGCCAGACGTCGACGACGAGCAGCAGCTGTCCGATTGGGCCGAACAGCCGGTGGAAGAGGAGCAGGGCCGCTGTCGTCATGCCGACCGTGCCCTGACCCTCGCGGACCAGCCAGAACCCGACGCACAACAGCGCCGACATGCCCACGAACTCGGCGGCATTGAGCCGACCCCAGAAGATGTTGTTGAGGATCCGCTCGCGCATGGACCAGGTCACCACCGCCCAGGAGTGGAGAGCCGTCCTGGCCCGCTGGCGCGGTTCCAGCCGCAGCGCCCGGACGGTGTCCAGCCCACGCAGGGTGGAGAGCACCACCTCCGCCCGCTCGGCCATCGCCGCCCGCTCCCGGGCATAGACGGTGGGCGCGCTGGCCAGGTAGGAGCGCACGGCGAACAGCTGGATCGGCAGGATGCACGCCAGCGCCAGGGCGAAGCGCCAGTCCAGGGCGCCCAGGCCGACGAACGTCGCGCCGATCAGGAAGGCTGCCGACGCCACCGTGGGCAGCACCTCGTTGACCGCGGTCGAGACCTCCGCGACATCATCGGTGGCACGGGACACGGCATCACCGGCTCCGGCGTCCTCCACGACAGAGGTTGGCAGCCGGAGGAGTCGGTCGACGAGCTGCTCGCGCAGTCGGGCCAGGGCGGTCTCGACGACCCGCACCGCCAGGACGGTGCCCCAGGCCAGCAGCGCGGCTGCCAGCACGGTGCCGGCGGCCATCAGCAGCACGAGCAGCCACAGCTCGGCGGTGCTGCCCGCGTGGTCCACCAGGTCGACGACACGGCCCAGTGCGGTGGGGGTGACCAGCCCGGCGGCCGATGCGGCGGTGAGGACGAGGGCGGCGAGCACCAGGGTGCGCCGCTGCCCGTGCAGCGCCTCCCGCAGGGCGGTGCGGACCTCGGCGGCCGAGGCGATCGGGAAGCGGAGGGTGCTCATCGGGACCTCCGCCTCAGGTCGACGACCCGGTCGGCGCGGGCCTCCCAGGCGGGGGAGGCGGACAGTATGACGGTGGTCGCCCCGGCCCGCAGGTCACCGACGGCGGCAGCCACCCGCTGCTCGGTCACCGAGTCGACACCGGTGGTGGGATCCACCAGGACGAGGACCTCGGGCGCAGCGTGCAGGACCCGGGCGAGCCCGACGCGCTGCCGCTGACCGCCCGACAGCCGGCTGCCGGACTCGCCGACCGGGGAGGCCAGACCGCCCGGCAGGGCGGCGGCCACGTCGTTGCAGGAGGCCGCGGCCAGCGCCGGGCCGGCCTCGCCGACCGCCGCCGCCAGGTCGTGGTCGTCGACCTCCTGCAGCAGCACGTTGTCGATGACCGACCCGGCGAACAGGTGCGGTTCGTGCGGGGCGACGAGCACCGTCTCGCGCACCGCCTCCACGGTGAGGAGCCCCGCTCGGACCGCGGACCCGCTCCCGTCCAGCAGTTCGAACTCCTCGCCGGTGGCCGCCTCGCGGTGCCGTCCCAGCAGGGACACCAGGTCGTCGGTCGTCGAGGGGTCCGGGAGCAGGACGACGTGCTCGCCCGGATCGACCCGCAGGACCCCTCCGGGCAGCCACGGCGCCCGCAGCCGCAGGCCCCACGGTCCCCGGTCGGGCAGCGACCCGATGGCGTCCGGGGCGTCCCGGACAGCGGGCTCGCCGCGCAGCACCGGCAGGACGCGCCCGGCGGCGGCCACCGCCGGGTTCCAGAAGAAGGTGATCATCTGGGCCAGCCCGGCGACCGGCTCCATGACGAACTGGCTGACCATGACGACGGTGATCAGCTCGCCGACGGAGATCCGCCCCTCCAGGGCCATCCACCCGGCCACCGCCCCCACCGCGACGACGAACAGCCCGCCGAGCACCGACAGCCCCGCCATCGAGCGCTGCTGCGCACCGGCCGTCTGCACGGCCCGCTCGCGCGCCTGCTGGGACAGCACGGCATACCGTGCCGACGTGACGGACTGGGCACCCAGACCCTTGATGACCCGCAGGCCCTGGACGAGGTCGGCGGCGCTGCCCGCGGCGTCGGCCACCGCCGCCTGCTGGGCCGCCACGCGCCCGCGCAGCACGCCGCCCAGCCGGTCACCGAGCAGGAGGACGACGACGCTGCCCACCAGCACCCCCACGCCGAGCGGCCAGGACACGGTCAGCAGGATCACGGCACACACGACGACGGCGGCGACCCGCGAGGGGCCGTAGACACCGACCCCGACGGCGCGGGACAGGATCGTGGTGTCGGCAGTTGCCACGGACAGGTCCGCACCAACGGCACGCCGTCGCCCCGCGGTGCCGTAGGGGGAGACCAGCCGGTCGGTGACCAGCATCCGCAGGTCGTGCTGGACCGAGTGCATCCCCAGCCACCCGATCCGGGAGCCGAACCGGAAACCCACCGACAGCAACACGAACGTCAGGGCCAGCAGGAGGATCCAGCGCACCAGCGCCCCACCGTCTGAGGGTGCCACGGCCTCGTCGACGGCCCGGCCCACGACGAAGGGCACCAGGGCCTCGCCCACCTGGTGCAGCGTGGTGAGGGCAGCGGCGGGCACCAGGTGTCGGGGTGTGGCCAGGATCGTCCGGACCGTCAGGCCACGAGCCGTCGTCTGCGGGTCGACCCGCACCGAGCGGACGAGGGGCGGCTCGGCGGGGGCCTCGAACCAGACGGGGAGCTTCACGCTAATAGGGTAGGCGGGCCTTCGCTAAATCCTGTCTCCGGGGTCGGCGCCGGTTCGCGCCGTGCGCGGTGAAGCCCATCTGAGTCTCCGGGGTGCGACGATGGGCCGATGGACCGCGATCTCGACCTCGTGCTGGTCGGCGCCACCGGTTTCGTCGGTCGCCTCACCGCCGCCCACCTGGCCGTGGCGGCCCCCGACGGTGTCCGGATCGGCCTCGCCGGACGGTCCCGCTCCCGTCTGGAGCAGCTGCGCGTGAGCCTGCCGGACCGTGCCCGGCAGTGGCCGCTCATCGAGGCGGACGTCACCGATGGCGATGCGGCGGTCGCGCTGGCCGCCCGCGCCGCGGCGGTGGCGACCACCGTCGGGCCGTATGCCAGGTACGGCTTCCCCCTGGTCGCGGCCTGCGCCGCGGCGGGCACTCACTACGCGGACCTGACCGGCGAGGTCCTCTTCGTGCACCGCACCGTCGAGGAGCTGCACGACCGGGCCAGTGTGTCGGGGGCCCGGATCGTGCACGCCTGCGGTTTCGACTCGGTCCCCTCCGACCTGGGGGTCTGGCTGACCGCGCAGGGGGCGCGGGACGACGGGGCCGCGGGCCTGACAGACACCGAGCTCGTCGTCCGGCGGCTGCGCGGCGGCCTCTCCGGCGGCACCATCGACTCGATGCGCCAGCAGGTCATCGCGGCGCGGAGCGACACGGCGGCCAGGGCGGTGCTGGCCGACAGGGAGGCGCTGTCCGGACCACGTGCGTCAACCGCCGGTGACGCCGAGCCCCGTGGTGACGCCGAGCCCCGTGGCCACACCCCGCCCCGCGGCCACACCCCGCCCCGCGGCCACGCCCCGACCACCGGAGCCGGTGAGGCAGGCGCGGTGGCCCGCTCTCGGCATACTGCGTCGGGCAGGGGCAGGGGAGTGGGGCCGGTGCGGCAGGAGCCCGGCACCGACCGCTGGCGGGTGCCCTTCTTCATGGGCGGGTTCAACGCCCCGATCGTCCGCCGTTCGCACGCTCTGGCCGAGGGGGGCTACGGCGCGGCCTTCCGCTACCGCGAGCTGCAGGACACCGGGTCGGGTCTGCGCGGGGCACTGCGGGCTGTCGGCACCGTCGCGACCCTCGGCATCGTCGCCGGCGGGATGGCCACCCGACCCACCCGGGCGGTGCTGGACCGCCTCCTGCCCGCACCCGGGGACGGGCCGTCGCCGGAGCAGCGGGCCCGCGGGGCCTTCACCGTGGAGATCACCGCGGGCACGGAGTCAGGAGCGCGCTATCGGACCGTCGTGGGCGCCGACCTCGACCCCGGCTACGAGGGGACGGCCGTGATGCTCGGCCAGTCGGCCCTGGCGCTGGCCGCCGGGGAGGGCGCCGGCGCCGGCGTGCTCACCCCCGCGACCGCCCTCGGGGAGGCCTTGGTCGAGCGGCTGCGTGCCCACGGGTTCACGCTGGACACGCAGCCGCTGAGCTGAGCAGCGCTCCCGAGCCATGCGACCTGGTGCGCTCGATGTGCGTGCCAGGACGTCGCATGGCGCACACCCGGTCGCACGGCCGGGGCGGTGACGCGCCTCAGCGCGCGGCGTTGACCTCGTAGGAGGTGTTGGTGGCCTCGAAGAAATTGACCAGCTCCAGGGTGTCGTTGGCCGCGGCCATCCACTTGGCCGGGTTGGCGACCCGGTAGTGCGGCTCGAAGCCCAGCTCCTCCAGTCGCCGGTCCGCAAGGTACTTGACGTACTGGTTGATGTAGTCGGCGTTGAGCCCGAGGATGCCGTTCGGCAGCAGGTCCCGGTTGTAGGCCTCCTCCATCTCCACGCCGTCCAGGACCATCTGCCGGATCTCCTCGGCGAACTCGTCGGTGGCGATCTCCGGGTTCTCCTCCAGCACCGTCAGGATCAGGTTGATCCCGAACTTCAGGTGCAGGCTCTCGTCACGCACGATCCAGTCGATGAGCGATCCGAAGTTGCGCAGCAGGTTCCGCTGCCGGAAGCTCAGGGCCACCATGAAGCCGGAGTAGAACCAGATGCCCTCCAGGATCACGTTGTAGGCGACGAGGTTGCGCACGAAGTCCTGCTTGCCCTCGACCGTGGTGATGTCGAGGGTCTGCTCGGTCATCCGCCGGATGTAGCGGACCTCGAACTCCTCCTTGGCCGCCATCGACGGCACGGTCACGTGGGACTCGTAGGCCTGCTCGCGGTCCACCGGGAAGGTCTCCAGGACGTACTCGAAGGCCATGCAGTGGTTGGCCTCCTCCCACATCTGCTTCGCCAGGTAGAGGTGGCACTCGGCGGCGTTGACGTAGGGGTAGACGCCGAACGCGAGGGCCTTGTTGACCAGCAGCTCGTTGGGGTTGAAGTAGCTCATCAGGAAGGTGAGGGCGTGCCGCTCCTCATCCGTCATCCGTTGGAAGTCGCCGAGGTCCTCGCCGAGCTGGACCTCGTTCGGGAACCAGGTGTTGGCCACCGCCTGGTTGTAGAGATCCATGGCCCAGGGGTAGGTGACCGGCTTCAGCAGCAGCCCCTCCTGGATGCCGGTGCCGAGGATGCCTCGGGGGGTGCGCGTGTCCGTGCTCATGTCAGTCCTCTTTCAGTATGTCGTGGGGCAGGTCAGCGGGTCGGGCGCGGCTGTGGCGTCACTGGCAGGAGTCGCACTGCAGCCGCTCCTGCGGGTCGATCGGGCACAGCGGCTCCTCGACGACGGGGAGGGTGGTCACGGGAGCCGGGGGCGAGGTCGTGGCGGTCTGGCGAGCGCCGAAGCCACGACGGGCGCCGCCACCCGCGCCGGGGGACGCCTCGGCCTTGTTGACCCGCACGGTGGACTGCTCGGCCTGGTGGCGCGGCATCATGTGCAGGTAGTAGGTGGTCTTGACGCCCATCCGCCAGGCCGCGGCATACAGGTCCGTCATCTCGCCCAGGTCGCGGCTGGCCAGGTAGATGTTGCGGCTGATCGCCTGGTCGATCCACTTCTGTGCGCGCGCTGCCACCTTGAGGAAGGCGTAGGGGGAGAGCTGGAAGGAGGTGCGGTAGATCTCCTGCAGCTCGGCCGGCACTCCCTCGACCTTGGACAGGTCACCCTGGTGACGCAGCAGCTCCTCGCGGACCTGCTCCCACAAACCGGCGTCCTGCAGGTCCTGCACCAGGTTGCGATTGACCTCGAGGAACTTGCCGCTGCTGGTGGACCGGCTGAAGATCTGGCTGAACTGGGGGTCCAGACCCGGTGTGGTGCCGGCGACCAGGCCGATCGAGGCGGTGGGGGCGATGGCCATCAGGGTGGAGTTGCGGATGCCGCCGGCGACCTTCTCACGCAGAAGGTCCCAGTCCATCCGGGTGGTGCGGTCGACCTCGACCGGGGTGCCGCGGTCGGCCTCGAGCAGGTCGAGGGAGTCGATCGGCACCATGCCCTGGCTCCAGCGGCTGCCCGCGAAGTTGGGATAGGCGCCGCGCTCGCGGGCCAGGTCGGCGGAGGCGTCGATGGCGTGCCAGCTGATGAACTCCATCACCTGGTCCATCAGGTCGTAGGCCTGCTCGGACTCATACGACCAGCCGAAGCGCTCGACGATGTCGGTGAAGCCCATGACGCCCAGCCCCAGTGCGCGGTTCTGGTCGTTGGAGTGCTCGGACTCGGGCACCGAGCTGATCGTGATGTCGATCAGGTTGTCCAGCTGGCGCACGGCCAGCCGGGTCGACTCGGCGAGCCGGTCCCAGTCGACCCGCGCCTGGGCGTGCCGACCGGTGATGTGGCGCGAGAGGTTGATCGAGGCCAGGTTGCAGACAGAGACGTTGTCCCGGTCCTGCGGCAGGCAGATCTCGGTGCACAGGTTGGACAGGTGGATCGTGCCGGTGTTGTGGTTCAGCGCCCGGGTGTTGATCGTGTCCTTCCAGGTCAGCCACGGGTGGGAGCTGGCCTGCAGGGAGATCAGGATCGCCTTGAACTGCTCGCCGGCCCGGAGCCGCTGGTGCCGGATCTGGCCCTCCTGCGCCTGGGTGACGTACTCGGCATACTGCCGGGAGA
>JAAYAH010000077.1 GCA_012719445.1 Actinomycetales bacterium
GCCACCTCGACGTCGAACTGGAGGACGGCGAGACCTTCCGGGTGCTCATCGAGCGCGCGCACATGGAGGAGGACACCGGCAAGTCGGTGCACCGCGGCGGGGCGACCGGACGGATCCACGGCGCCGACTACTCGCTGGAGGACTACAACCGGGCCGGGATCCCGCTGATCGAGATCGTCACCAAGCCGATCGAGGGCGCGGGTGACCGGGCCCCCGAGGTGGCGCGGACCTACGTCGCGACCCTGCGGGACCTGCTCCGCGGGCTCGGGGTCTCCGACGTGCGGATGGAGCAGGGCTCGCTGCGCTGCGACGCCAACGTCTCGCTCCGACCGCGCCGGGACGGTGACCAGGCGAGCGTACCCTTCGGCATCCGCAGCGAGACGAAGAACGTCAACTCGCTGCGCAGCATCGAGCGGGCGCTCCGCTACGAGATCACCCGGCAGTCCGCGATCCTCGCGTCCGGCGGGCGGGTGGTCCAGGAGACCCGGCACTGGCACGAGGACACCGGGGTGACGACGTCCGGGCGGGAGAAGTCCGACGCCGAGGACTACCGCTACTTCCCGGAGCCGGACCTGGTGCCGATCGCCCCGGACCCCGCCTGGGTCGAGGAGTTGCGGGCTGCCCTCCCGGAGCCGCCGGCGCAGCGGCGTCGCCGGTTGCAGGCCGAGTGGGGATACAGCGACCTGGAGATGCGTGACCTCGGCAACGCCGGAGCCGTCGACCTCGTCGGGGCGACCATCGCGGCGGGGGCGAGCCCTGCGGCGGCCCGGAAGTGGTGGCTGGGGGAGCTGGCCCGGCGGGCGAACGCCGACGGGGTCGAGCTCGCCGAGCTGCCGGTGACCCCGGTCCAGGTCGCCGCCCTGCAGGCGCTCGTGGACGGCGGGAGCCTCACCGACTCCCTCGCCCGGCAGGCGCTCGACGGAGTGCTCGCGGGGGAGGGCGATCCCGGGCAGGTGGTCGCGGCCAGGGGCCTCGCCGTGGTCTCCGACGACACCGCGCTCGGCGCCGCGGTCGACCGGGCCGTCGCGGCCAACCCCGAGGTCGCCGACAAGATCCGTGGCGGCAAGGTGTCCGCGGCGGGCGCGCTCATCGGGGTGGTCATGAAGGAGATGCGGGGCAAGGCCGACGCGGCCAGGGTGCGGGAGCTGATCCTGGAGAGGCTGGCGCCCGCGGAGGACTGAGCACCGACCCGCACGGAGTCGGGGCGCGATGCCCCGACTCCGGTGGGCCGGGATTCGTTCCGTCCGGAAAGATATTTTTGTGTAGATATATTCCGAACTGTAGATTCCCTGTCCGACATCGGGTTAGCTACCCGAGTGCCCTACCTGTCGACCGCACAGCTGTGCCACCCCCTCGTCCGGGCTCCCCGGCGCGTCGTCACCCTGCCCGACGAGAGCTGGACCGACCTGTGGCCCGTCGGCCCGGTTCCGGCCGAGCTGCGGGTCTGGGACCTCACCGGCCCGCCGCCGGAGGGATCCGACTTCGTGGTCGTCCCCTACTCCGACGGCGCACGCCGGTTGTCGAGCCTGCGGGACGTCCCCGACCTGGCCGTCGTCCAGATCCTCTCCGCCGGATTCGACGACGTCCTCCCGTTCCTGCCCGAGGGGGTCACCCTCTGCACCGCCGCCGGGGTACACGCCGCCTCGACGGCCGAGCTCGCCGTCGGGCTCACCCTCGCCTCGCTCCGGGGGATCGCCGCGGCGGCGCGGGACGGCATGATCGGCCACTGGCGTTCCCGGTCGCACACCTCGCTCGCCGACCGGCGGGTCCTGGTCGTGGGCGGTGCCGGCAGCATCGGGTCCGCCGTCGTGACCCGGCTGGAGTCCTTCGAGGTCAGTGTCATCACCCGGGTGGGGACCACCGCGAGGGACGACGCCCGCGGGCACGTCCACGGGGTGGGGGAGCTGATCGGCCTGGTCCGTCACCACGACGTCGTGATCCTCGCCTGCCCGCTCACCGAGGCGACCCGTGGCCTCGTGGACGCCGAGGTGCTCGCCGCCATGCCGGACGGCGCGCTGCTGGTCAACGTGGCCCGCGGCGCGGTGGTCGTCACCGACGCGCTGGTCGCGGAACTGCGCCGGGGGCGGCTCGCGGCCGCCCTCGACGTCACCGATCCGGAGCCCCTTCCGGCCGACCATCCCCTGTGGCAACTGCCGGGGGCGACCGTCACCCCGCACCTCGGCGGCAACACCTCCGCCTTCCCGCCGCGGGCCCGGCGCCTGCTGCGCGACCAGGTGGAGCGGTACGCCGAGGGCAGGCCGCTGCGCAACGTGGTCGCCGGCCCCCGCCGCTGAGACCACCGGGGCCAGGGGAGCGTCGGGGGACGAGCCGGCGGCGTGGTGATCCCTTCGATCCGGAGCCCGGGGTCCGGTGAGTCGACACCCGACCCCGGGGTCCGGTAATAGGGATGAACCCCCAGAAATCAGCGGAAGGGAAGGGTTGGCAACGCTAATCTGTCTGTGGTGTCGGTCATGAGAACTGATCCCGGCCGGGGAAGTGTCCTCGTCCAACCCCCGGGGGAGGGGGACCCGGCCGGAGTGATCAGCCTTGCTGCCGGGCAGAGCATCACCTTCGGGAGGGGAGCCCCCGGGGTGCCGGTCGGGGTGCGGCTCGCCGACCCCGGGGTGTCCAGGGTCGCCGGGGAGATCACGGCGGCCGCCGGGCACTGGGAGCTGACGAACCTGAGCCCGGTGGCGACCTACGTCGTGGAGAACCCGGAGGGCGGGGGTGAGCACATCCGGGTCCAGCCGCTCCGACTGTGCGCACCCGTCCCGTTCGAGCTGTCCCGGGTCCTGGTTCCGGCGGGAACGGGCACCGTCGCCTTCCAGGTGTTCGCGCCGGAGCCGCCGTTCCTCGACCGGACCTGCCTCGGCGGGGCGGCCTCGGGGGACCGGACGCTGCGGGCCTTCCCCCTCGACGAGACCGCCAAGTACTTCCTGGTCCTGGTCGCCATGTCCGAGCCGAGGCTGCGCGGCGTCTCGATCGGGATCCCCACCGCGGAACGGGTCGCCGCCCGGCTCCGGCCGATCCCCGGGTACCGGGACCTGACGGCGCGCGCCGTCGACTTCCACGTCGACTACCTGGCCCGGACCAAGCTGCGGCTACGTCGGCGGGGGCACGAGGACGACGGCACCCCGCAGGGGTTCGCCGAGCGGCGGGAGGCCCTGGTCACCTTCGCCCTGCGGTTCGGCCTGGTGACCGAGGACCACCTCGGGCTGCTGCCGCCGCGGGGACGGTGCTAGCGGATGCGCGGTGACGAGGCGACGTCCACCTGGGCGGTCAGCGTTCCGGTCGGCTACCGGGTCGGCAGGTGGGAGGTGACCGCCGGGATCGCCACCGGGAGCTGGGGGAGCGTGTACGCGGCCGTCAGCCGCCGGGACCCGCACCGCTCGGAGCCGGACGATCTCCCGGGCGTACCGGAGCAGGTGGCGCTGAAGTTCCTGCCGACCGGGACGTCGACCCCGCGCCAGCTCGCGCACCTGGCCGACGTGGCGCGCAGGGAACTGGCCCGGCACGACCGGCTGCAGCGCACCCGCCTGCTGCGCACGCACGAGGTGCTCGTCGTCGACGACCCGGCGACCCCCCACCTCGACGGGGCGGTCGTGCTGGTGATGGACCGTGCCGACTGCGCGCTGTCCGACCAGATCCGTCGGCACCCCGGCGGGCCGGTCCCGGACGGCGCAGGCCACCTGCGCGAGGTCGCCGAGGGGATGGCGGCCATGCACCAGGCCGGATGGGTGCACGGCGACCTCAAGCCGAGCAACGTCCTCGTCCTGGCGGACGGCACCTGGTGCCTCGCCGACTTCGGCACCGCAGCGGAACTGGAGGGGACCCACGCCTACGTCCCGCCTGCCGGTGCCCCGGAGTTCATGCCACCGGAACGGCGGGTCTCCGCCGCGACCCCGGACGGACAGCAGGTGCGCCCCTCCGGCGACGTCTGGGCCTTCGGCGTCATCGCCTGCTGGGTGCTCACCGGATCGGCGCCGTTCACCGGCGGCACGTCCTGGGCCCGTGCCCAGGCGGCAGCCGAGTACGCGTCGTCGGGAGGGCGGCTCCTCCTCGATCCCGGGTTGCCCGCCGGGTGGCGGGCCCTGATCGTCGACTGCCTCGATCCTCGGCCGGGTGATCGTCCCTCCAGCGACGAGGTGCTGCGCCGGATCGACGAGGCGGACCGGGCCGGGCCGCGCCACCGGAACGGCAGGAGGTCGGCGATCGCGGTCGGCGCCGTCTTGTGTCTCGTCGCCGGAGCCGTCGCCCTCCCGGCGATCCTGTCGTCGCCGGACCGGCGTCCGGGGCACGATGCCGTCGCCACCGGCACCATCTCGGCCCCGACCGCGACGTCGGCGTCGGCCACGGCGTCGGCACCGCCGAGGGTGACCTGGAACGCGGCCCAGCTCAGGGTGTTCGACACCGGCCGGTGCGTCGCCCGGACGGAGAGCCAACGCGACGCGGTGACCGGTCACGGCTGGGACCGGGTGTGGTACTGCGGGAACGACCCCGGCTCGCCGCTGTACGCGGAGCCGGACGCCGAGACGATGGTCGGGTGGATGGACACGACGACCAGTTGGTTCGTCTGCTACCGGCACGGCGCTCGGCACGGTCGAGGTGACGACGTGTGGTACTACACGCAGGGCGACCGGGTGGTGAGTCCGCACGCCGCCAGAAAGGCCTGGGGATTCATGCCGGCCGACTTCCTCCACGCCTCGGCGGACCCCTTCCCCGGGGTGCCGCGGTGTCCGTCGCGGATCTGACCGACGGCCGGGACGAGAGCTCGGCCGAGGCCTCCCGGTGACCTGGTCCCTGTGACCTCGCAGGTACCCGCGATCTCGCCGCGTGCCTAGCGTTCCTCGTGTCGGGATCCGGGTCGTGTCCGACACGGCGCGGGGGATCGGGCCCGACGTCTCCTGGCAGTACCGGGTCGGGGTCGTACCCGGCCGGGTCCGGCCGACGGGATCCGAGGGAGGGAGTTCCTCAGAATGCGAACAGGCAGGAAGGCGTGGCGCGCGGCCGTGAGCTGGCTCGCCACAGCACTGGTGGCGACGGGGCTGCTCGCGATGGGAGCCGCACCGGCGTCCGCCGTCGACAACAGTCCGTGTCAGCGGCCTCAGGTCTACCGGTCAAGTCACTGGGTCCAGTACTGCCCGCTGTGGCGGTCCAACGTGCCCGTGTACTCGTCCCCCGACCAGGGCAACGGCGCGACCGTCGTCGGTTACCTGGTGTACGGCGGGTCCGCGAACTGGTTCGTCGGCGACCGGTACCGCTCCAAGTACACCTACGGCAACTACTACAACCACTGGTGGGCGTACACCCTCGCCGACAACGGGCGGTGGGGCTGGGTGCCCGAGGTGTTCTTCTCCGGCGGCGGCAATGACGAGACCGACTCCGGGCTGTACCTGTGCGACTACGGACCAAACTTCAACGACTGTCCGAACCTGTGATCGGCGGTACTCGTCGGAGCTGATGATCGACGGCCCGGTGCCCGGGGTGGTGGCGTCTCGGAGACCCCACCACCCCGGGCACCTTCGCGCACGGAGTCGTGCACCGTGGAGTCGTGCACCGTGGAGTCGTGCACCGCGGAGTCGTACCGGGCGAGCACGAGGGCCGCGAGCCGCGGGTCGGGGGCCAGCGGCCCGCTGACGAGATCGGCACCGACCGCGGACAACCGGTCGACGAAGTGGCCGGGCGCCAGCAGGTAGCAGGCGAGGGCCACCCGGGCGGCCCCGGCACCCCTGGCTGCGGCCACCGCGGCCTCGACCCGCGGGGTCCCCGCGGAGACGTACCCGACGGTCACCGGGACGGCGAGCCGGTCGGCGAGCCGCACCGCGGCGTCCTCGACGTCCCGCACCGCACGGGGGTCCCGGGAACCGGCCGCGGCCAGCACCACGGCGTCGTCACCGGAGCGACCGGCCTCGGCCAGCCGGTCGGCGAGGAGGTCGGCGAGCACCGGATCCGGCCCGAGAGCGCGGGTCGCGACCGTGAGCCCTCCGGAGCGCCCGACCGCCCCGGAGATGTCGACCCGGACGTGATACCCCGCGGAGAGCAGCAGCGGGACGACGACGCAGCGCCGTCCGGCACCGGTCAGCCGGGCGACGACGTCGGGCAGCGCGGGTCTCTGCACGTCGACGTTGGCCGCGACCACCTCCAGCCCCTGGCGCAGCGCAGCCACCTGCAACCGGAGAAGCGCCACGGCCCGGCGCCCCGCGGCGCTGCGGGTCCCGTGGGCGCAGGCCACCAGCACCGGCTGGTCGCCGTCCGTGCGGTGCTCACCGCTGCGGTGCTCACCCGTGTGGTGCTCACTCGTGTGGTGCGCACTCGTGTGGTGCGCACTCGTGTGGTGCGCACTCGTGTGGTGCGCACTCGTGTGGTGCGCACTCGTGTGGTGCGCACTCGTGCGGTGCGCACTCATGCGGTGCCCACCAGCGACAGCCGGTACCCCCTCTTCACCACGGTCTCGACGATCCCCCGGTGCCCGAGGGCCGCCCGCAGCCGCGCCACCGCGACCTCGACGGCGTGCAGGTCGGCGGCCTCCGGAAGGGAGTCGAGGAGCCGGTGCCGGGTGACGACCTCACCCGGACGCTCGGCGAGCACCCGGAGCAGCGCCGTCGGGGCGGGGGAGAGGGACACCGGCTCGCCGTCGAGGAACGTCGCCCGACCCCGCAGTTCCAGGACGCCCCCCGGCGTCACGAGCCGCCGGACCCGCGTCCCGGCGAGGTGGTCGGCGAGCACCCGCACCAGCGCGCCGAGCCGGAACCGGTCCGGGACCAGGGGGTCGAGGCCCGCGGCGACGAGCGGGGCGGCGGTGACCGGGCCGACGGCCGCGGGCACGACGTCTCCGCGCAGGGCGTCGAGGACCTCGGCTCGGCAGCCGGCCCGCCCGGCGCTCTCCAGGAACTCGTGGCTGCCCGGCGCGCTGGTGAAGACCACGGCGTCGGCGGTCCGGGAGCGGACCGCGTCGAGCGCCCTCGCCACGGCCGAGGGATCGGGGGACGGTCCCCACCGGTAGACCCGCACCGTGGTGACCGACGCCCCGGCTGCGGCGAGGCGGGCGAGCAGGTGATCGTCGGCGAGCCCGTGGAGCTGGACGGCGACCCGCCGCCCGGTCACCCCGTGGTCGACGAGCCGGTCGACCACCTCCGCCGTGGTCTCCGAGACCGCGGACCACTCCTCCCTCAGGCCCGCCGCCCGGACGGCGCCCCTGGCCTTGGGGCCACGGGCCAGGATCCGGGTGTCCGCGAGCACCTCCAGCAGCCGGGGGGCCAGACCCGCGGCGTCGGCGACCTCGACCCAGCCCCGGAACCCGATCCCCGTGGTGACGACGAGATCGTCGGGCGGGGTGGCGATGAGCTCCTCGGTGGCCCGCACCAGGGCGGCGTCCTCGACCAGCGGCACGATCCGCAGTGCCGGCGCGACGAGGACGTCGGCGCCCCTGCGGGTGAAGCCGGCCGCGAGCTCCGCGGACCGGCGGTCGCAGGTGAGTACGATCCGGAACCCGGTCAGCCGGCCGGGGTGACCGGTGTCGCCGGCGTGCCGGCCCGCCTGGCGGGGGGCCGGCGTCGTCGCCCCGGGTCCCGGGGTCACGTCCCCCCTCCCCGGTCCACCGGTCCCCGGCTCTCACCCCGCGGGTCGTCGCCCGGCCCGTCGTCCCGCCGGTGGCCGTGGCCCGGCCCGTCATCCCGGTCGGGGGGTGGCACGGTCGGCGGGCCGAGCTCGACCCAGCCGTCGCGCAGCCGGACCGGGAACACCGCGAGCGTCGTGGCCGGGTCGTCGAGGCAGACGCCGCTGGCCAGGTCGAAGACCTGCTTGTACATGGGTGAGGTGACCGTCGGCCGGTCCCCGCGGGTGCCGGTGATGCCCCTGGCCATGACGTTGGCGCCGGAGAACGGGTCCCGGTTGTCCACGGCGTGCACGTCGCCGCCGGGCAGCAGGAACAGCGCCGCCTGCCGGGTGCCGACGATCGCCGCGATCCCCCGCTCCGGGGCGAGCGCCGCGAACCGGCACACGGTGACCCACGACGCGTCGGCACGCGGGACGGTCGGCGAGCTGGTCGCCGTCATCGGGACACCCCCTGCGCGGGCGGGAAGGTGACGAGGACGGCGTCGTCCCTCGCGTCGGACGAGGGCGGCGGGGACGCGGTGGAGGCGCGCCCGTCCCGCCGCTCGTCCACGGTAGCCGGGCGCCGCTGACCCCGCTCGGTGACGTAGACGAGGTCGGGATCGGCCGTCGCCGGGGCGTTCGCGAAGGACGCGAACCGGCGCAGCTTCTCCGGGTCCTCCAGCGTCGCCCGCCACTCGTCGGTGTACCCGTCCACGTGCGCCGCCATCGCCGCGTCGAGGTCGGCGCAGATGCCGAGCGAGTCCTCGAGGACCACCGCACGGACGTGCCCCAGTCCGCCCTCGATCTCCTCCAGCCAGGCGGCGGTGCGCTGCAGCCGGTCCGCGGTGCGCACGTAGTACCCGAGGAACCGGTCGACGGTGCGGACCAGGGTCGCGGTGTCGAGGTCCTCGGCGAGCAGCACGGCGTGCCGCGGCGAGAACCCCCCGTTGCCCCCGACATAGAGGTTCCAGCCCGTCTCGGTCGCGATCACGCCGACGTCCTTCACCCTGGCCTCGGCGCACTCCCGCGCGCACCCGGACACCCCCAGCTTGATCTTGTGTGGGGCCCGCAGCCCCCGGTACCGCAGCTCCAGGGCGACGGCGAGGGCCACCGAGTCCTGGACGCCGAACCGGCACCAGGTCGAGCCGACGCAGGACTTCACCGTCCGCACCGCCTTGCCGTAGGCGTGCCCGGACTCGAACCCGGCGGCGACCAGCCGCGACCAGATCGCCGGGAGCTGCTCGATCCTGGCGCCGAACAGGTCGATCCGCTGGCCTCCGGTGATCTTCGTGTAGAGGTCGAACTCCCGGGCGATCTCGCCGATGGCGATCAGGCCGGCCGGGGTGATCTCCCCGCCGGGGATCCGCGGCACCACCGAGTAGCTGCCGTCCCGCTGCAGGTTGGCCAGCACGTGGTCGTTGGTGTCCTGGAGCGCCGCCTGCTCGCCGTCGAGCACGTGGCCGGTGCCGAGGCTGGCCAGGATCGAGGCGACGACCGGCTTGCAGATGTCGCAGCCGCGGCCCCTGCCGTGCCGGGCCACCAGCTCGCCGAAGGAGCGGATCCCGGTGACCCGGACGACGTCGAAGAGCTGCGCCCGGGACAGGTCGAAGTGCTCGCACAGCGCCCTGCTCACCGTGGCCCCGGTCGCCTCCAGCTCGGCGGTCATGAGCTTCTTGACCAGGGGCAGGCAGGAGCCGCAGCTGGTCCCGGCCCGGGTGCGCGCCTTCACCTCGGGCAGGTCGGTCGCCGGTTCGCCGCCCTCGCCCCGGACCGCAGCCCGGATCTCCCCGGCCGACACCCCGTTGCACGAGCACACCGCCGCGTCGTCGGGGAGGGCGCCGGTCGACCCCCGTGCCGACTCCCCGGCGGCGGGCAGCAGCCAGGCCGCGGCCTCGCCGTCCAGCGGCCGGTCGAGCAGCGCCCGCAGCGACGGGTAGTCGGAGGCGTCGCCGACGAGGATCCCGCCGCGCAGGGTCCGCGCGTCGTCGGAGAGCACGAGCTTCTTGTAGACCCCGGCCACCGGGTCGGCGTAGACCACCGACAGCGCCCCCTCACCGGCGGCGAAGGCGTCCCCGAAGCTGGCGACGTCCACGCCGAGCAGCTTGAGCTTCGTGGAGAGGTCGGCACCGGGGAAGGTGGCGGAGCCGTTGAGCAGCCGGTCCGCGACCACCTCGGCCATCGCGTAGCCCGGCGCCACCAGCCCGTAGGTCCTGCCGCCGAGGCAGGCCACCTCGCCGACGGCGTGGACGGCCGGGTCCTCGGTCCGGCAGGTCTCGTCGACGACGACCCCGCCGCGCTCACCCACCGGGAGCCCCGCGGCCCGGGCGAGCTCGTCGCGCGGCCGCACCCCGGCCGCGAACACCACGACGTCGGCGTCCAGCCGACCGCCGTCGGCGAGGGCGACCGCCGCGACCGACCCGGTCCGCGGCCCGCGCCGGTGGCCCAGCACCCGGGACACCGCCGTCCCCACGTGCACCCGGACGCCGAGGCCGGTGACCAGCCGCCGGAGCGCCTCACCCCCGCCGTCGTCGACCTGCAGCGGCATCAGCCGGGGCGCGAACTCCACCACGTGGGTGCGCACGCCCATGGCGGTGAGCGCTCCCGCCGCCTCGAGGCCCAGCAGGCCGCCGCCGACGACGACCCCGGTGACCTCGGGTCGTCGCGGACGGCCGTCCCGGCCGTCCCGCGGCTCATGGGCACCGGCGCGCAGTTCGTCGACGTGGCTGCGCAGCGCGGCGACGTCGTCGACGGTCCGGTACACGAAGCAGCCCCGGGTCTCGCTGCCCGCGACCGGTGGGACGAACGGGGCCGAGCCGGTGGCGAGCACGAGCGCGTCGTAGCCGACCACCAGCCCTCGCTCCGTCGTCACGGTGCGGGCGTCGCGGTCCAGCCCGGTGACCCGGTGCCCGCGGTGCAGCCTCACCCCGGGGCGGCGCCACATCCCGGGATCGCCCAGGGTCAGCTCCTCCGGGTCGCGTCCGGAGAAGTACGACGTCAGGGCGACCCTGTCGTAGGGGGCCCGCGGCTCCTCCGCGAGCACGGTCACCCGCCAGCCCGGGGCATCCCGGGGGGCTCCCGCCGCACCGGCGAGGCGGTCGTCCAGGCGTTGCAGCAGGGCCTCCACCAGGCGGTGGGCGACCATGCCGCCGCCGACGACGACGAGCCGCCGGTCGGGTCCCGGCGTCGCTGGGTTCATCGCTGGCCTCCTGGGGTCGGGGAGAGCTCCGGCGCTCCTGGTCCGGGGGAGCCCTCCGGTGCTCCTGGTCCGGGGGAGTCCCCCGGTGGCGGGGTCACGGCGGCGGGACCGACACCGGGGACGGTCGTGACGGGCACGGCCGCGCCGGGGAGGGCCGGTGGTGCGAGGTCCGGTTCGGCCGTCCCGAGCCAGCCCAGCAGCCCGGACACGGCGTCGGCGCAGGAGCCGCAGCCCGTGCCGGCCCTGGTGCGCCGGGACACCTCGTCGACGGTGCGGGCGCCCTCGTCCCATGCCCTGACCACCGCGCCCTTGGTCACGCCGTTGCAGCGGCAGACCGTCGCCCGGTCGGGGATGAGCGCGGGCTGGTCCGCCGTCGTCGCCTCCCGCCGGTCGGCGGGCAGCAGCAGCACCGCGGGGTCCGGCGGGGCGGGGGAGGCCCGGTCGACGAGCAGGGTGAGCTCGGCCGCGGCACGTGCGTCGCCGACGGCGACGGCTCCCACCACCACGCCGTCGGCGATCACGACCTCGAGGTAGCGCCCGCCGGCCGGATCGACGAGTCGGGTGACCCGGTGCTCGGTCGACCACGGGTCGGCGTGCGTCTCTCCCGCGGCGGCCACCTCGACCCCGGCCGCCTTCAACCGGACCACGTCGGGCCGGCCCCGGTAACGCGCCCCCCGGTCCGTGCCCGCGAGCAGGTCGGCGGCGACCCGGGCCTGCTCCCACGCCGTCGCCACCAGGCCGCCCCCTCCGGAGGCGTGCTCGGCGCAGTCGCCGACAGCCAGCACCCGCGGGTCCGAGGTGGTCACGGCGTCGTCGACGAGGACGCCACGGCCGACCGCGATCCCCGCCGCCGCCGCGAGCTCCGTCCGCGGCCGGACCCCGCAGGCCAGCACGAGCAGATCGGCCGGGAGACGGGTGCCGTCGCCGAGCACCAGTCCGGCCAGCCGCCCGGCCGCCGTCACCACCCGGACGGCCGAGGTCGCCTGCCGGACCGTGAGACCGAGTCGTCGGAGCCCCAGGGCCAGTACCTGAGCGGCCTCGGCGTCCAGGTGGCGGCCGAGGACGTGCGCGCCGGAGTGCAGCACGGTCACCGCCAGCCCGCGTCGGGCCAGCCCCCGCGCCGTCTCCAGGCCGAGCAGCCCACCGCCCAGCACCACGGCCTCGCGGGCCGCGGCGGCCCCGGCGACGATCTCGCGGCAGTCGTCGACGGTCCGGAACGCGTGCACCCCGGCGGGCAGGTGGCGCAGCGGCCGGTCGCCCCGCTCGGTGGTCTCGACCAGCGGCGGGATCACCGGTGCGGCTCCGGTCGCGAGCACCAGGCGGTCGTAGGGCACGGCGGTCCCGTCGTCGAGCCGGACCAGGGACCTGTCCCGGTCGATCGCGGTGACCGCGCGCCCCGGTCGGACGTCGATCCCGCGGTCGGCGTAGCGCTCCGGGTCACCGGTGCCGAGGGCGGCGACGTCGGCCCTGCCCGCGAGCACCTCGGTGAGCAGGACCCGGTTGTAGGGGCCGTACGGCTCCGCGCCGACCACCGTGACCGCCGTCGGCGACCCCGCCCGGCCGCGAGGGAGCCGGACCAGCAGGTCGTCGAGCAGCCGTCCCGCCGCCATCCCGAACCCGACCACGACGATCCTGGTCACCGGGTCCGTCCGAGCCGGGCTCATCCGGCGGTCACCTCCACGGCGCAGACCTTGAACTCGGGCATCCGGGAGACCGGGTCGAGCGCGTCGCTGGTGACCGCGTTGACGCCGCCCTCGCCGCCCCAGTGGAAGGGCATGAACACCGTGTCCGTCCGCACGGTCCGGGTGATCCTCGCCGGGGCGACCACCTCGCCCCGGCTGCTGCGCACCCGGACCGGCTCCCCGTCCTGCGCGCCGATCCGTTCGGCGAGATCCGGGTGCAGCTCGACGTAGGGTCCCGGCACGGCGCTCGCCAGCTCGGGAACCCGGCGGGTCTGTGCCCCGGACTGGTAGTGCTGCAGCACCCGCCCGGTCACCAGGTACACCGGGGCGTCGGGGCGCAGGTCGTCGACGGGCGGCCGGTGGTCGACCGGGACGAAGCGGGCCCTGCCGTCGGGGGTGGGGAAGCCGTCGAGGAACGGTCGCGGCGTTCCGGGGTGGTCCGGTGCCGGGCAGGGCCAGTACAGCGCCCGTCCGGTGTCCAGCCGCGTGTGGGAGAGGCCGGAGTAGTCCGCCGGCCCGCCCGCCGAGGCCCTGGCCAACTCGTCGAAGGCCTCCCGGGGGTCGGCCGGGACGGCCGAGGGAGCGCCGAGCCTGCCGGCCAGCCCGGCGAGTACCTCGAGGTCGCTGCGGACCCCCGGTGGGGCGGGGACGGCGGCCCTGCGGCGGACCACCCGCCCCTCCAGCGTCGTCAGGGTGCCCTCCTCCTCCGCCCACTGGGTCACCGGGAACACGACGTCGGCGAGCCGGGCGGTCTCCGACGGCACCACGTCGGCGACCACGAGCAGGTCGAGCGCGCGCAGCCGGTCGGCGACGGCGAGCGCGCGCGGCGCCGAGACCACCGGGTTGCTGCCGTGGACGAGCAGGGCACGGGGACCGCCGGGGGTGCCGAGGGCGGCCAGCAGCTCCACCGCCGAGCGCCCGGCACCCGGAAGGGTGTCGGGATCGACCCCCCACACCCCGGCGACGTGCGCCCTGGCCGCCGGGTCGTCGATGCGTCGGTAGCCCGGGAGCTGGTCGGCCTTCTGCCCGTGCTCCCGCCCGCCCTGGCCGTTGCCCTGCCCGGTGAGGCAGCCGTAGCCGCTGCCGCGCCGTCCCACCAGGCCGAGGGCGAGGGCGAGACCGATGCAGGCGGTCACGGTGTCGGTGCCCTTGGCGTGCTGCTCCGCTCCGCGGCCGGTGAGCACGAACGCCCCCCTGCCGCCGAGGTGCGGTGCCGCAGCCGCCAGCCGTCGCGCGGCGTCCCGGAGGACCGGCGCCGGGACCGCGCTGACCCGCTCCGCCCGCTCCGGCCACCACCCGGCGACGGCGTGCTCCACCGCCTCGACGCCGGAGGTGCGGTCGCGGACGTAGGTCCGGTCGAGCAGGCCCTCGTGCACGACGACGTGCAGCAGGGCGAGGACGACCGCGAGGTCGCTGCCCGGGGTGTTCTGCAGGTGCAGCCCGCCCGAGTCCTCGGCGAGGGCCGCGGTGGCCGTGCGCCGGGGGTCGACGACGAGGAGGCCGCCGCGCACCCTCGCCCCGGCCAGGTGGACCTGCGCCGGGGGCATGGTCTCGGCGAGGTTGCTGCCGACGAGCAGGACGGCGTCGGCACCGCCGAGGTCGGTGAGCGGGAACGGCAGCCCGCGGTCCAGCCCGAGCGAGCGGATCGTCGCCGCAGCAGCCGACGACATGCAGAACCGGCCGTTGTAGTCGATCTGCGAGGTGCCGAGCACGACCCGGGCGAACTTGCCCAGGGCGTAGGCCTTCTCGTTGGTCAGCCCGCCGCCGCCGAACACGGCCACCGCGTCGGGGCCGCTCTCGGCCCGGAGCCTGCTCAGCCGACGGGCGACGAGGTCGAGGGCGACGTCCCAGGAGGTCGGGACGAGGGCGTCCGGCGTCGCGGCGCCGACGAGACGGCCCCGGACCAGCGGGGTGGTCAGCCGGTCCGGCGCGCGCAGCACGGCGGCGGCCGTCCACCCCTTCTGGCACAGCCCGCCGCGGTTGGTCGGGAAGTCCCTTCCCTCGACGGTCACGGCGGCTCCTCCCACGGGTGCGGCGGTGCTGCCCGCCCGTCCGGTGGCACCGTCCGGGGGGTCGGCGGGGGGAGCGGACGTCGCGACCCGGTCGTGCCCACCGGGGTGCAGCGTCATCGCGCACTGCAGGGCGCAGTACGGGCAGTGCGTCGCGACGGCGGACCGGTCCGCGGCGGGAGCGGCCCCGGGATCGGCGAGGACCACCTCAGACCCCCAGCGCCGCGCCGCGGCTCCCGGGGCGGAGGTAGGCGTACCAGGTGACGGCGAGCATGACAACGAACAGGCCGACGTAGACCTGCAGCGCCGGGACGATGGAGCCGAAGGTGTCCCTCGACCAGGCGTAGCAGATCGGCACCAGGAAGCCGCCGAGCGCGCCGACCGCAGAGGCGATGCCGATCGCCCCGGCCGCCTGGCGGCGCATGACGGCCAGGTCCTCCGCCGACCCGCCCCGCTCCACGGCCGCCCCGCGGAAGATCGCGGGGATCATGCGGTAGGTGGAGCCGTTGCCGACGCCGGTGGCGACGAACAGGGCGAGGAAGCTGGCGAAGAACAACCCCAGGTGCTCACCGGTGACCGAGTACAGCGCGCCGAGCGCCCCCGCGGTCATGAGCACGAAGCTGCCGGCGGTGACCAGCGACCCGCCGACGCGGTCGGACAGCCTCCCGCCGAGCGGCCGGGAGACCGACCCGACGAGCGCACCGAGGAAGCCCCAGGCCAGGGCGATGTCGGGACGGTCGAAGACGTTCGTGAGCAGGGTCGGGAAGGCGGCGGAGTAGCCGATGAACGAGCCGAACGTGCCGATGTAGAGGAAGGACATCAGCCAGGTCTGGCCTGATCGGGCCGCCCCGGCCATGGACCCCGGGTCCGCCGTCGCCTCGGCGAGGTTGTCCATGAACAGCCAGGCGAGGACGGCGGCGGCGACGGCGAGGGGGACGTAGACCAGCCCGGCCCCGGCCAGGGCCAGCCCGCCGCCTGCGACCACGACCACCGGGACGAGCTTCTGCACCACGGCGACGCCGATGTTGCCGCCTGCGGCGTTGAGGCCGAGGGCCCAGCCCTTCTCCCGCTCCGGGTAGAAGAACGAGATGTTGGCCATGCTGGAGGCGAAGTTGCCGCCGCCGAACCCGGCCGTCGCGGCGACGGCGAGCAGCAGCCCGTAGGGGATGTCCGGGGTGCTCACCGCCCAGGCGAGGCCGAGGCAGGGCACGACGAGGAGCAGGGCGGAGACCGTGGTCCAGTTCCGCCCGCCGAAGACCGGGACGGCGAAGGTGTAGGGCAGCCGGAGCAGCGCGCCGACCCCGCTGGGGACGGCGGTCAGCCAGAGCTGCTGGCTGACGCTCAGCGAGAACCCGACCTCGTTCAGCCGGACGACGACGATGCTCCAGAGCATCCACACCGAGAACCCGATGTGCTCGGCGAGGACGGAGAAGACGAGGTTGCGCCGCGCGACGGCGCGACCGGTGCGGCTCCAGAACGCGGGGTCCTCGGGGTCCCACTGCTCGATCCAGCGTCCGCGGCGGCGGACGGGCGACGTCGTCGGGGCGGGTCGGTGCGTGGTCGTCGCGGTCATGGCGGTCCCTCCGCTCTCGTGATGCCGCGACGCTAGGCACCGGGTGTTACCTCCTCCGGTCGCGTGGCGTTACGTGACGGGAACGTTGTCCGCACACCCGCCGGCAGGGGCTGTGAGGGGAGCGGGCCGAGGCTGGGGCGGGAGCGGCCGGTCCACGGGGCGGCCACGGTGACCATGGGCGGAACCTCCAAAGGCGCGCCCGGGAGCTGGGAGGGTCACGCCCGGTACGCCGGGGGCTCCCGGCGGGCAGAGTGGACCGGGGTCCTCGTCGGGGTCCGGCAGCGCACCACCCGCCCTCGGCCGGGACGTGGATCGAGAGGAGAGGGAGTCGTCGTGTCCGGATCGAAGGTGCTCGCCCTCGGCCACCACCAGCCGCCCCGGGTGGTGACCAACGCCGACCTCGCCGGGATGGTCGACACCAGTGACGAATGGATCCGCAGCCGGGTCGGGATCGTCACCCGGCGCATCGCGTCGACCGAGACGGTGGACGAACTGGGGGCGCTCGCCGCGGAGAAGGCCCTGTCCGCCGCCGGGACCACCGCCGCCGACGTCGACCTCGTCGTCGTGGCGACCTGCACGGCGACGGACCACTGCCCCAACACGGCCACCCGGGTCGCCGCCCGGATCGGCTGTCCGGCCCCCGCCGCCTTCGACCTCAACACCGCGTGCTCGGGGTTCTGCTACGCCCTTGCCACCGCCGACCACGCGATCCGTGCCGGTGCGGCCCGGACGGTCCTGGTCGTCGGTGTGGAGCGGATGAGCGCGGTCACCGACTGGACGGACCGCTCGACCTGCGTGCTGGTCGGGGACGGCGCGGCGGCGGCCGTCGTCGTGCCGTCCGAGGAGCCGGGGATCGGTCCGGTGCTCTGGGGATCGGCACCCGAGCTGGGCCATGCGATCCGGATCGAGGGCACGCCGCCGGTGTTCGCCCAGGAGGGGCAGACGGTGTTCCGGTGGGCGATCACGGCGGTCGCCGACCTGGCCCGTCGGGCCTGCGAGCTGGCGGGGGTGGCTCCCGAGGAACTGGCGGCCTTCGTCCCGCACCAGGCCAACCTGCGGATCATCGAGCCCCTCGCGAAGAAGCTGGGGATCACCGGTGTCGTCGCGCGGGATGTCGTGGAGTCGGGCAACACCTCGGCGGCCAGCGTGCCGCTGGCGCTGTCGAAGCTGGTGGAGCGGGGCGAGCTGCCCTCCGGCGCGCCGGTGCTGCTGTTCGGCTTCGGCGGCGGCCTCACCTACGCGGGTCAGGTGATCCGCTGCCCCTGACCGGGGACTCCGACCACGGCAGCAGCACCTCCACCCGGAGACCGGGCCCGGCGTCGCGGAGCCGCACCCGCCCGCCGTGCAGCCGGACCAACTCCCCGACGATGGCCAACCCGAGCCCCGAGCCCCCGCCCCCTCGGTCACGGCTGCGGGCCTCGTCGAGGCGGGTGAAGCGCTGGAAGACCCGGGCCCGGTCGGCCGCGGGGATCCCGGGACCGTCGTCGGTCACCATCAGGAGCACGTGCCGGTCCGCGCCCGTCCCCTCCTCGGCCACCGCCAGCCGCACCCGGCCCGCGGCGTGCCGGACCGCGTTGTCCAGGAGGTTCGCCACGACCCGGTGCAGCAGGAACGGGTCCACCAGGGCGACGACCGGCTCGGCCTCCGGCTCGCCGTCGACCAGCACCGGCACCCTGGCGGTCGCGTGCCGCTCGGCGACGTTCTCGAGCAGCTCCCGCAGGTCGACCGGCGCCGGCCGGACGATGACGCCGCCGCCGTCGGTCCTCGCCAGCAGCAGCAGGTCGTCGACGAGCCGGGTGAGTCGGGCCACGTCGGCGAGCAGGTCGTCGACGGGCGCCGGCTCGTCGAGCCGCTCGGCGATCTCCAACTGGGTCCTGATCGCGGCCAGCGGGCTCCGGAGCTCGTGGGCGGCGTCCGCGACGAAGGCCCGCTGGCGGTTCCGTGCCGTGGAGAGCCGATCGATCATGTCGTTGAGGGTGGTCGCCAACCGGTGGACCTCGTCACGCGAGGGCGGCACCGGGAGCCGCTCGTCGCCGTCGGTGCCGGTGATGCGTTCGGCACCGACCCGCAGCGACTCCACCGGTCTCAGGACCGCGCCGGCGACCCGCCAGCCGAGGGCGGCGAGCACGGCGACGAGCAGCGGGTAGGTCACCAGCAGGGCGTCGCGGAGGGTCGCCACGTTCCGCAGCGCCTCGGCCGTCGGCCTGGCCACGACGACGGTGACCGGCGTCCCGTCCGGGGTTCCGGCGTACCGCACCGAGACCGCCACCACCCGCAGCGACCCGGTCTCGCCGATCCGGGACGCGTCGAGGGTCAGCCTGTCCCCGCTCCGGACCGCGTCGAGCTGTGCCGGGTTCAGCAGCGGCACCAGGCGGTCGGCCCCGATGGACGCCGCCAGCACCCGGTGCCGCGCGTCGATCACCTGTGCCGTGTGCCCTCCGGTCACCGGGACCACCTCGGGCAGGGCCCCGGCCGAGACCAGGGCGGCGACGTCGTTCGCGGTGTCGACCGCCTCGGCGTCGATGCCGCGCTGGACGGCGTGCCCGAGGATCGTGACCAGCGCAGCGCCACCGGCGGCGAGCCCGACCGAGAGCCCGAGCGTGCCGAGCAGGATCAGCCGCATCCGCAGGCTCAGCCGCCGCCACGACGGCACCCGGCCCTGCCGGCGCCCGCTCACCCGGCACGCTCCCGCCGTCGGCGCGCTCGACGGCCTCTGCCACGCCGGGCTCCGGTCACGCGCCGGCCTCCGGGGTCGTCGGTCCGCCGGCCGTGCCGCGGCCGGGGCACGGCGGGGCGACCCGGTACCCGGCCCCGCGCACGGTCACCACGGCCTCCCTGCCGATCTTCCGGCGCAGGTAGCCGACGTAGACCTCGACGAGGTTGGGGTCAGCCTCCTCGGTGGCTCCCCACACGTGGTCGAGCAGTTCCGTCTTCGGGACCACCCGGTCGGCGTTGCGCAGCAGGTACTCCAGCAGCCGGAACTCCCTCGCGGTCAACGACACCTGCTCCCCGGCGCTCGTCACCAGCCGGGACGCGGGGTCGAGCACCAGGTCACCGACGCTCAGCCGGGCCGGCCTCTCCGGAGCGCCGCGGCGCAGCAGGGCGCGCAGCCGCGCGAGCAGGACGACGAAGGAGAAGGGCTTGGTCAGGTAGTCGTCCGCTCCGCAGTCCAGGCCGTCGGCCTGGTCGTACTCGCCGTCCTTGGCCGAGAGGATGAGCACCGGCACCCAGTTGCGCTCCTCCCGCAGCCGGCTGACGATGCGGTATCCGGACAGCCCCGGAAGCATGATGTCGAGGATCACCGCGTCGTACCCCCCGTGCCGGGCCAGGTCCAGCCCGGTGGGGCCGTCTCCCGCGACGTCGACGGCGAACCCCTCCGCCTCCAGCCCCCTGCGCAGGGCTGTGGCGAGCCGGGCCTCGTCCTCCACCACGAGCAGGCGCACCCGTCCAGCCTGGCACGCGGCAGGGCGGAACCGCGCCGGTCTCCCGGGCGGCAGCCCGCGTTCTCAGCTCGATCTCAGCCACTCCCGTCCGCTCTCAGGTCCGGCACAGCTGCCACCCGGCAGGATCACCGACGAGGAGGTGTCCCATGACCGACAACACCCCCACCGGGCCCGTCCCGTCGTCGACACCGCAGGGAGAGGACCGGCCGAGCCCGGAGACCCCCGGCGGCCCGGCGAGCTCCGGCGCCCCGGCGAGCCCGGGTACCCAGGAGAGTCCGGATACCCAGGAGAGCCCGGGTGGCCCGGCGAGCTCCGGCGCCCCGGCGACTCCCGGCACTCAGGTGGCCCCCACCACTGCTCCCCGCTCCCGCAGGGACGCCATCCGCTCGGTCGTGGCCGGCCGGCCCTGGGTGCGGTGGCTGGTCCCGGTCGCGGCCGTCGCCGTGGTCGCGGGCGGGGTCACCGTGTACGCCCAGGCCGACTCCGAGCCCCGGCTTCCCGAGCGCTCGGCGGCCCAGCTCCTCGTCGACCTGCAGACGGCCCGGCTCGACGGGCTCTCCGGGACCGTCGTCGTGCGCTCGGACCTCGGCCTGCCCAGGATGCCCGAGGGACAGGGCGGGCTGCTGGGGTTGATCAACGGTTCGACCACGTTCCGGGTCTGGTACGCGGGTCCGGACAAGGTCCGGATCGCACTGATGGCGGCCACCGGCGAGTCCGACCTGGTCACCGACGGCAGGGAGATGTGGACCTGGTCGAGCGCCACCAAGGAGGTCCATCACCTGGTGCTGCCGTCGTCCCGGCAGGGCACGACGGACGAGCCGGGGACGGCGTCGTCCGCTCCGGTCCCCACCCCCCGCGAGATCGCGGAACGAGCCCTGGCGGCCCTCGACCCCAGCACCGAGGTCACCACCGACCGCTCGGTCAGGGTCGCCGACCGGGACGCCTACGAGCTGGTGCTCCGGCCCCGGGACACCGGGTCCCGGATCGGGCAGGTCCGGATCGCCGTGGACGCCGAGGAGCACGTGCCGTTGCGGGCCAGGGTGTTCGCCGCGGGCGCGGGCGGCGACGAGGCGGCGCTCGAGGCCGGGTTCACCTCGGTGAGCTTCGAGCGCCCTGACCCCGACCGGTTCCGGTTCGTCCCTCCGCCCGGGTCACGGGTGGTCGAGGAACCGGCCGGGTGGTTCGAGGACCTGGCGAAGGGCATCGGCCCGACCGACAGGGACGCGACCGACGAGGATGCAGCCGACGGGGACCCGGCCGACACGGCGGCCGACATGATCCTCGGTCTGCTCGGCCGGACCGGGGCCGGAGGCCTCGTCGACGCGATCCCCGTCCGGGACGTCGACCTGGTCGGTGCCGGATGGGCGAGGGTGCTCGTGGTCCGGCTGGACCGCCCGGTGGCCCTCGGCGACCGCTCCGGCACGGCCGCTCCCACCGGTACCACCGGTGACCTCGTCGAGGGGTTCTTCGGCGTCCTGCCGGAGATCGAGGGCCCGTGGGGGCGGGGACGGATGTACCGGGCACCGCTGCTGACCGTGCTGCTCACCGACGACGGCCGGGTGCTCGTCGGCCCGGTGACGCCCGAACGGATCACCCAGGTCGCCGGGGACACGGCGGCCGGGGGAGCGGAGCGGTGACGGACGCCGACCCCATGGCGGCCGCGGGGGAGCACGCGGTCCGCACCCACGGGCTGACCAAGCGGTTCGGGCGACAGGTCGCCGTCGACCGCCTCGACCTCGCGGTGCCGCGGGGGAGCGTGTACGGCTTCCTCGGTCCGAACGGCTCCGGCAAGACCACCACGATCCGGCTCCTGCTCACCCTGGTCCGACCGACCTCAGGGCGGCACGAGCTGCTCGGGCGGCCGATGCCGCTGGCGGCGGACCGGGTGCTGCCCAGGGTCGGCTCGCTGGTCGAGGGTCCGGCGTTCCACCCGTACCTGTCCGGCCGGGACAACCTCCTCCGGCTGGACGCCGCCGGTCGCGTCGCCGACCCGGCGACGGCCCGGTGCCGGGTCGACGCCGCCCTGGACCGGGTCGGCCTGCTCGCGGTGGCGCGCAAGCGGTACCGCGCCTACTCCCTCGGGATGCGGCAACGGTTGGCGCTGGCCGCGACCCAGCTCCAGCCCCGGGACATGCTGGTGCTCGACGAGCCGACGAACGGCCTCGACCCGCAGGGCACCCGGGAGGTCAGGGCGCTCGTCTCCGGCCTCGCCGCCGAGGGCGTCACGGTGCTCCTGTCCACCCACCTGCTCAGCGAGGTGGAGCAGCTGTGCACCCACGTGGGGGTCATGCATCGGGGCACCCTGGTCGCCCAGGGGCCGCTCGCCGACGTCACCTCGGCGACGGCCGTCCGCGTCGTGGTCCGGACCGATCAGCCGGTGCCCGCCGCCGCGACCCTGAGCAGGCTCGGCCTGACCCAGGTCACCGGCGGCGCGGACGAGGTGTCCGGCCTGCTCGGCGACGTCGCCCCGGAGCGGGTGGTCGCGGAGCTCGTCGGCGACGGCGTTCCGGTACGGGGGTTCGCGGTGACGGCTCCGGGGCTGGAGGAGACGTTCGTCGGACTGACGGGGGAGGGCTTCGATGTCAGCGGCTGACCGGGTCTCCGTGCAGGACGGCGAGCCCGCCGTCACGGCCGACGGCGCGCGGAACCGCCGGACGGCGGCACGGTGGGGCCGGCACCGGCTGCCGGGACGGTTCCTGCGTTCCGAGCTGTACCTGATCTTCGGGAGGCTGCGGAACTGGGCTGGCCTCGGCGTCCTCGTCGCGGTGCCGGTCCTGGTGACCGTCTCGGTGTCGCTGTCCTCGCCGGCCTCGACGGAGAACGGGCCCGGCTACTTCTCCGCGATCCTGGAGAACGGCCTGTTCGTGGCGATCGCCTCGCTGGCGATCGAGCTGCCGGTGTTCCTGCCGCTCGCGGTCGCGGCGATCTCCGCCGACGCCGTCGCGGGGGAGGCCGGCCAGGGCACCCTGCGCTACCTGCTCGCGGTCCCGGTCTCCCGCACCCGGATGCTGGCGGTGAAGTACCTGGCCGTCGTGCTGTGCACGGTGGTCGCGACGGCACTGGTCGCCGTGGTCGGGGCGGTGTGCGGGCTGATCGCGTTCGGCGGAGGGGAGGCGACCCTGCCGTCGGGGGACCTGGTACCCCTCGGTGAGGTGTTCCGTCGGCTGCTGCTGGTGTCCGGCTACCTCGCGGTGGGGCTGTGCGCGCTGGGAGCCGTCGGCCTCTTCGTCTCGACCCTCACCGAGCAGCCTGTCGGGGCCACCATCGCGATCGTCGTCGCCGACCTGACCAGCTACACCCTCGATACCATCCCGCAGCTCGACTGGCTGCACCCCTACCTGCTGACCCACTACTGGCCGGCCTTCTCCGACCTGTTGCTCTCGCCGATCCCCACCCAGGCGCTCACCCGTGGGCTGCTCTGCTCCGGGGTCTACGCGCTGGTGTTCTGGACGGCGGCCTGGGCGTGGTTCTCCAGCAGGGACGTCACCAGCTGACGGGAACGACCGGCCGACGGGAAC